>NZ_JBLVKW010000001.1:0-301702 GCF_048270745.1 Streptomyces sp. NPDC056231
CTGCGGGGGGCCGCCTAATATTTTGGGAGCCCCCCCCCCCCTCTTCACGTATCCGCTCGTCGGACCGCTCTCAGATCCGCACCTGCACGGCGCGCGAGAGCCGGTCGTGCAGCCCGCGCCCGTCGCGGTCCCAGACCAGAGCCGGAATCGCCAGGCACAGCAGCACGCTCCGGATGATCACCCGCCCGAAACCGAGCCGGCCGCCGCCCTCGCCGACGACACGAATACCGAGGATGCGCTTGCCCGGCGTACAGCCGACGGTCCCGACGGTGAGCACACTCAGTACGACAAAGATCCCGAGAGCCCAGTTCCCGGCCGCCTGCTGGTCGCCGCGAGCGAACAGCCCGTATGCGATCAGCAGGCAGAGCGCCCAGTCGACGAAAAGGGCGCCGAAGCGCCGGCCGAGCGGTGCGATCGCCCCCGGCCCTTCTTCGGGCAGACCGAGCCGCTTGCCCCGGTAGCCGAAATCGGCGCCCATGTCCTCGGCGGCCGCACGCGGCCCGGAGAGCCACGATCCGATTGCTTGCCTGTTGTCCACCCGTCCACGGTACTGCGCCCGCCTTCCAGCCCTACCGGGTGGGGCCCTCCGGGCGCACGGACGCGGCTCCCGCCGCCGCCCCGGCACGCCTCCGAGGTGCCGCCGACACCCGCCTCGGTTAACTTCTGCGAAACAAATGGGTCATGCTTGAGAAATCCGGTCTGCCTATGGTCGGGTCCAGCGTGTGCCACCGCACTGGCCGCACAACGAGCTACAACCCCGTCCCTCCCGGGCCGGGAGTAGGAGGAGTTGGATGTTCCAGAACGCCGACGACGCGAAGAAGTACATCGCCGACGAAGATGTCAAGTTCATCGATGTCCGGTTCTGTGACCTGCCCGGTGTGATGCAGCACTTCACCATCCCGGCAGCGGCATTCGACCCGACCGAGGAACTGGCCTTCGACGGCTCGTCGATCCGCGGCTTCCAGGCCATCCACGAGTCCGACATGGCGCTCCGCGCGGACCTGTCGACCGCCCGCGTCGACCCGTTCCGCCGCGACAAGACCGTCAACATCAACTTCTTCATCCACGACCCGATCACCGGCGAGCAGTACAGCCGTGACCCGCGCAACGTGGCCAAGAAGGCCGAGGCGTACCTCACCTCCACCGGCATCGCCGACACCGCATATTTCGGCCCCGAGGCCGAGTTCTACGTCTTCGACAACGTCCGCTTCCAGACGTCGGAGAACGAGAGCTTCTACCACATCGACTCCGAGGCCGGCGCCTGGAACACCGGCTCGGAAGAGGACAACCGGGGTTACAAGGTCCGCTACAAGGGCGGTTACTTCCCGGTCCCGCCGGTCGACCACTTCGCCGACCTGCGCGCCGAGATCTCCCTTGAGCTGGACAAGAACGGCCTCCAGGTCGAGCGCCAGCACCACGAGGTCGGCACCGCCGGCCAGGCCGAGATCAACTACAAGTTCAACACGCTGCTCGCCGCGGCCGACGACCTGATGCTCTTCAAGTACATCGTGAAGAACGTCGCCTGGCGCAACGGCAAGACCGCGACCTTCATGCCGAAGCCGATCTTCGGCGACAACGGTTCGGGCATGCACGTCCACCAGTCCCTGTGGGCCGGCGGCAACCCGCTGTTCTACGACGAGCAGGGCTATGCGGGTCTCTCGGACGTCGCCCGCTACTACATCGGCGGCATCCTCAAGCACGCACCGTCGCTGCTGGCCTTCACGAACCCGACGGTGAACTCGTACCACCGCCTGGTCCCCGGCTTCGAGGCCCCGGTCAACATGGTCTACTCGCAGCGCAACCGCTCGGCCGCGATGCGTATCCCGATCACGGGCTCGAACCCGAAGGCCAAGCGCGTCGAGTTCCGCGCCCCGGACCCGTCGTCCAACCCGTACCTGGCCTTCTCGGCGCTGCTGATGGCCGGCCTCGACGGTGTGAAGAACAAGATCGAGCCGGCCGAGCCGATCGACAAGGACCTCTACGAGCTGGCTCCCGAGGAGCACGCCAACGTCCAGCAGGTCCCGACCTCGCTCCCCGCCGTCCTGGACGCCCTGGAGGCGGACCACGAGTACCTCCTCGCGGGCGGCGTCTTCACGTCCGACCTGATCGAGACGTGGATCGACTACAAGCGCACCAACGAGATCGCCCCGATCCAGCTGCGCCCGCACCCGCACGAGTTCGAGCTCTATTTCGACATTTAAGAACGCCGCAGGTCAGAGCGGGTTTCCGCTCCCCTGGGCCGTCTGTGGGCCGTCGGCCGTGTTCTTCCATCCTCGGAAGGCACGGCCGACGGCCTTTTCCCGGGTGTCGCCGAGGTGCCTTCTACAAGCGGCCGGCCAGACGGCGACATGGAGGACGACCGCCTGATTCCTCCCGGAGAGGACTGACGACGAGGGGGAGCTGGTGCCCATCTCGTGGCAGCCGTGCCAGATGCGTGCCAGAACAGGCGGGGAAGAGGGGCCAACAGCGGTTACGTCGACACGTAGTCCAGCTCAGTAAGGGCGCGATTACCCGCAGCTCAAGGCCTTGATCGAGCTTGAGCGGCCGTTGATTCCCAAGCTGATGGCTCAGGAGGTGTGCTCGCGGACTGGTCGTCGCGGGCAACACAGGCTCGGCCTCACGACCGACCCAGTTGCTCGTATGCGGCTGGTTGGTCGTCACCAGAAGGACCGTGCCTGGGGTGTCCGCATGCTCGACCGCGAACGTACACGGCGACCAGGCCATCCCTTGGAAGTACGTCGGTCTGCCTCGCAGCCGCCAGCGATAGGCCGTGCCGTCGACAACGATCCGTCGTGATCCCTTGCGGACCAGCGCCATGGCTCCCCCTCCAACAGCGAAGATGCTAGCGGGCCCTGCCTCACCGTCCGTCTCAGTTTCCGTCTCATTCAGCACCGTTCACGGCCGTTCGGACGAGACCGAGGACGGCAGCGGCTGCCACGGCCGACCGCTCATGAACACAGGTGAACGCCCCTGCCCACAGCTCAGCAGCCCACCAACACAGTTGGAAAGCGTGTTGGTGGAAGCCGCGCCCGACGCCGTTGCGCCTCAACTGTGCGCGCAGGTCAGCGGACCAAGCGTCAAAGGTGTTGCTGTCTGACATCAGTAACTGACATCAACGTCGCCGCACACAGGTACACGCCGGCGTACACGTGGCACTCCGCCGTGGAACGACCTTCTGGCCGACCGTCGACGTTCGGAGGGGTACCGCCGCGTTAGGATCACGGCCCGCCCGCACGCCCCACAGGAGCGTCATGCCCCACAGCCGTACGAGACACGGCCCGTCAGCCGGCGCACTCACCTACGGCCCGGCCGGGGCGACCCGACCCGCCGACGAGCCATGGCCGCCGGGGAACACAGGTCTGCGCCCCTATGCCCGTACCGTCGTCATCGGCCGCGGGGAGGCGGACTGGCAGGCCGCGGCGGACGCGGTGCTGCGATGGGGCGTCAAGCGGCGCAGCGGCTTCACAGTCAGTGGCCGCGACGGTGCAGGGGAGCGGGTCGTCGAGGGGGCGGAGTACCAGGTCACTGCGGCATTCGGTCCATGCGTGGTGCGGGAGCCGGTCCGGGTCGTCGCCGTCGTCGACACCCCGGACCGCTGCGGCTTCGCCTACGGCACCCTGGCCGGTCATCCCGTCAGCGGTGAGGAGGCCTTCATCGTCCACCGGTCCCCCGACGGCACGGTCGCGCTGACGGTCCGCTCCCTGACCGGTGCCGCCCCACGCGGGTGGTGGCGCCCGGTGTTCCCGGTGCTGCTGGTCGCGCAGCGGGTCTTCCGGCGACGTTATCTGCGCGCCCTGCTGCCCGGTGGGGGAGCGGACGTGGAGTGACCCGCCGTCCTGCACCCGGCGCGGAACGGCGGGCCGGAGACGGGGCGCGGGTGGCGTGGACGGAGGGTCCGTGGGCCAGCACCCGGGCCGTGTCTCAGCAAAAAGTGTCTTCGGCCAGGTCGGATGGGGTTTCGAGCGCGACACCGCGACGGTCTTGAAATTCGTCATTGTGCGAGCGCGGTAAAATCTTCTCTACTCCATCAAGGCTCGCTTCGCTCGCCGTCGCTCCCGGCCTCCTGAACTGCAAGCAGTCCGATCGAAGATCGAAGGTGCCGCGCCGCCCCTCCTTGCCTCCGGCGGGGGATCGGCTGGCACCGGGATGGAGGGGGCGCCGCTTCCGACTGCGGATCCATCGTGGCGTGCGCGGGGAGCTCCCATCCCGTCCGCCGCCGACCCAGGCAGAGCCGAGCAGACGCGGCCCATGGCGTCCAGGTCGTTCGTACAGTGTCGCGCTCCACCTGGACGCCATGAACCACGCCCGCTCCACGGTGTGGGGGTCGACGGCGGACGGGATGGGAGCTGGGGGAGAGTGGTGGGTGGAGGTGAGGATGGAAGCTGACCGAAGCGACACAAAAGGGACGCATCTCGGTCATTTATCCGCTCGGTAGAGCTCGATGTCCTTGTTGACGAACAGGTGTACGTAGCCGCACCGCCAGCAAATCAGGCCTGTGGCCTTCTCGTCGGCCCAGGCCAACTTCATGAACTCCATCCCGGCGCTGTTGAGCAAGACGCCCCGCTCTCGAAACACGTCACCCTGGCAGACCTGGCACTTGAGCCAGACCTCCCCCAGTGCTGCACGTACCGGCTTCGCCATCGAGTGAACGCCCCCCGTCCTTGCCGTGTAAAACAGACCGAGACTACGGGAAGTGCTAGCCGCTCACAGCCCACATGAGCGCGCAACGGGCCCGCCTGCACGGGGACTGTCATCTGATCGCCGAGAGTGCGGCAGAGGAGCACACGTGCCCCTCGAGTGCCCGATCGAGCAGCGACCGGCGGGGAACATCGGCGAGCACCCCCGCGAACCCGCACGTCAGCGTCTCGCCAGCTCAACCCCGATCCGCATACGCGACCTTCCAAACTGGCGCCCTGAGACACGCGCGGCGAGGCTTGGCTCGGTCATTGACCTTAACGGGCACGGTGGCGAAACTCAGCCAGCACCCGGCGGGTCTGCTTCTGTTGGTGCGCCACGGCCTACGGTCAACGACCAACGCACGGCTGAGGACGCCTCGACGGACACGGCTCCACTGCGCTCCACCCCGGACAGGGCCACCTCGTTGGAGACGGTACTGACCTGGTCAGCGCCGCACTCCAGGGGGAAGGAGACGTGCACAGGCCGCACCGTCACCGTGATCTTCCCCTCGCCCTGGCAGCTCGCCACGATGGTGAGGGAGTCACCTTTCCTGCCCTTGCTGTAGGGAATGCTGGCGTTCCCTGTGGTCACCTTCTGGCGGCCGGCGAGTATTGCCCCAGGGTCCAACTCCGGCGGCTTCAGCAGAGAGGGCTGCGCGGTGCCGGGCACGGTGCCAGCCGTTGCCGGGACCGGCGTCGTGGAGCCTTGAGACCGCGTGGGCTGCCCGGCCTCCGAATGATCCGTCGTGCGCGCGGCGACGGACAGGAGTACCGCGGCACACGCGATGCCCACTAGTGCACGGGTTCGGTAAGACATATCAGCTCTCCGAGACAGCCCAGCCGACGTAATGTGGCGTGTGGATGATGACCTTGCCTTCGCTGTCCGGAAGGCAGCTGTCGAGATCATGTCAGCGCTCCTGGCGAACCACCATCCTTCACGTCCTTTCTGAGCAAAACCTGAGCTGGCCGATCAAACGGCGCGCGTATGGGTGACCAGCCCGACGCACGCCGGGCACGGCCTCGGCCACCTCGAGGTCTCATGGCGCGGGACGAGACCGGGTCGTACGAAAGCCGTCAGTCAGCCCTCGCAGCGGACCAGCCTGGCATCCCTGATCGCGGCCGTGGCAAGTGCCATCACAGCCCTCACACCCTTGATCATCAAGCTGATGTAGCCGCGCCCAGGGCGATCCGGGGCCGTCTGTGGGCCGTCAGAGGTCGCCCCAGGACCAACAACAACGACCATCAACAACCGCTCCTGCGCTGGTCAGCACCCCTAGGATCCGCAACGTCCGAGGTCGCAGCGTCAGCGCATCAGTTCTTCGACTAAAGAGCGAGGTCGACCGATCCCCCTCTCTTGTACACAAGTGAACAGAGAGGGCCGCTCACTGATCTCCCAAAACAGCTACTAGCTAGGGCCGCTACCCCACACCACCGGGGTAGCGGCCCTAGCTAGTCGGCATTGACGCAGAAATTCCGGGAAAGTCGCCCGCTGCCCCCGAGAACAAAGCTGAGTGGGGGCCGAACGCGCAGCCCGCATGTCCCACGGGCTACGCGTCCCCGGCGGCATGGTGACCGCCGCACAGGCCGGCTAGGCGGCGAGTGGCTGGTGCTACATCGCCTGCGGCTGGGCCGGCTGCTGCGCGGGCTGCTGGGCCGGCTGCTGGGCCGGCTGCTGGGCCGGCTGCTGCGCGGGCTGCTGGGCCGGCTGCTGGGCCGGCTGCTGCGCGGGCTGCTGGGCCGGCTGCTGCGCGGGCTGCTGCGCGGGCTGCTGGGCCGGCTGCTGGGCCGGCTGCTGCGCGGGCTGCTGGGCGGGCTGCTGCCCCACCGGCGGCTGTGCAGGCTGCTGGGCCGGCGTCTGCCCCACCGGCGGCTGTGCAGGCGTCTGGTTGATGTTCGTGTTGAGGTTTCGGTTGACGTTCTCGTTGATGTTCTGGTTGAGGTTGCGGTTGACGTTCTCGTTGAGGTTCTGGTTGAGGTTGCGGTTGACGTTCTCGTTGAGGTTCTGGTTGAGGTTGCGGTTGACGTTCTCGTTGAGGTTGCGGTTGATGTTCTGGTTGAGGTTGCGGTTGACGTTCTGGTTGAGGTTGCGGTTGACGTTCTGGTTGAGGTTGCGGTTGACGTTCTGGTTGAGGTTGCGGTTGACGTTACGGTTGAAGTTGGCGTTTCGGTTCAGGTTCTGCGACACGTTCCCAGCCCTGCACGCCGCCAACCCGGCGTTGAAGCTGAACGGATCGATAACCTGCGAGGGTGCTTTCGAGGGCGCCGCTGCCGTCGGATCGGCTGCGGGTGAGGCGCCGAACGCGTTCCCGGCGAAACCCGCAGGCACCGCCAGAGAGGCGATCAGCACCGGGCTGAGCCGGAAAAGGTATCGCTTGCCACGCATGATTTTCTCCTTCGATCGCCGGAGCGAAAGATGGGTGTTCGTTCCAGAACGGTGCTGCTTCCTCAGCACCTCGCACGGCCGAAGGCCGCTTCCTGCATCAGGATCACACGTGGCCGAGCGCACATCCAGAAACCGACTATCCTAGGAGTAGAGGTCCCAGGTACTAACCATCCGAAACGTCGCCCAGCAAAGGGAACGATGGATGAATTACGACCAACGGCGAGTTCAGCTCGCGGACTTCCTCAGAACACGACGGCTGGCCATTCAGCCGGAAGAGGTGGGTCTTCCACCCCGGACATCAAGGCGAACCCCTGGCCTGCGCCGGGAAGACGTGGCCGACCTCGCGGGCATCAGCACCTGCTGGTACTCACGCCTTGAACAGGCCCGGAACATCCGGGTGTCCGACCACGTCCTCGACTCGCTGGCCGATGCCCTTCGCCTCAGTACCGAAGAGCACGACTACCTCCTGGCCCTGGCGCGCGAGGACGCCCGTTCCAGCGCAAGCATTGCCCCGGACGGAGTGCCTCCGACTCTCCAGCGCATCCTGGACAGCCAGCATCCACATCCGGCAATCGCCCTCGGCCCCCGTTTCAACATTCTGGCCTGGAACCAGGCCAGAACCGATGTCTACGGCGATCTGACCAAAATTCCCCCTGAGCACCGCCACATGCTCTGGCTCTTCTTCGGCGGATATCTGCGCGAGTTCATTCAGAACTGGGAGCAGAGCGCCCGCTCCGTGCTGGCTGAATTCCGCGCGGCCACCGGACTTTACGTCCATGAACCGTGGTTCACCACACTGGTCCGAGAACTGAGCCAGAACAGCAAGGAATTCCGCGGATGGTGGCAGCAGCACGAAATCGAAAGTAACCACGTCACCACCCGGGAAGTGTGGCATCCCGCTGTCGGCCGCATGGTGCTGGAGGAGAGCGCTCTCGTTGTCGACGACCGTTCAGGTCGACGGATCATTCTCGAGATCCCGCAACCCGGCACCGGAACCGAGAACAAGCTGACGGCGCTTTCCCGGCGACCCCACCAAGTACAGGTTCCGCCGCGGCACGTGCATCGAAAGCCGACTTCAGGAAAACAACGTGGGCGGACCAGCAGTGGCCGCCGCACCGGGTGGTGAGCCGTTCTTCGGACCGGATGGTGGCAGTGGTGGTGCGGTCAGTGCCGCAGAGCCGTCCCCACCTCGACCTTGACGTCACCCGACAGCTTGCGATTGCTGCGGGCGATGGCGTCCTTGGAGGTCTTCGGCCCGACGTCGTCGACCGTCACCACCACCGTGTCGAGCAGGTTGCCGCTCGCGTCACGGAAGGTGACCTGCACGACGTAGGACTTCGGCGAGTCGGTGCCATTCGTCACGGTGATCTTGGAGGTGGCGCGCCCGTCGTGGTCGGTGCTCACCGCGCCCAGCTTGACGTCGCCCTTGGCGTTCACGCCGTTCTTGAAGCCTCTCAGTTTCTCGCCCGCGGCAGCAGTCGCCGAGGCCACCACGTCGGAACCCCTGGATGCCACCGACGCTGCGGCGGAAGCCGCTGGGGACGCCGTGGTGGAGGTGCCGCCGCCGTGCGAGCAGGCACCGGCGGTCGACATCACGGCCGTCGTCAGCAGCACGACCCACAGACCTCGCGCGGCTTTCCTCGTCATCGCGCCTCCCAGCACTCGCCCGTCGCCCCAGTCAAAGGGTCCGCAGGCCGCACCGCATGCCCGGTATGCCGGACGGGTGAAGGGCCGGGCCGGGTGTGTGCGCATGTGCCTGTGCCCCCGGTCTCCGGAGGCACAGGCTTCCGGTCCGTCAGCGGCCGTAGCGGATCAGGGCGCGGACCATGCGGCAGGTGGTGTCGGAAGGCGGGTGGATGCCGATGCGCTCGGCAGTCGTGCGTATCGTGTCGTTGTCAGCGCTCGACGGGTAGTAGACACCCGTGTCGAGCAGGGCGATCGCCAGGCGCATGGCCTTCAGGCGGCGGTTGTGGGAGACGTACCACTCGCGGGGCCGGCCCGCGGGGAGCGGCTTCTTCTGCAGGGGCTTGTGGAGCGGCTTGGTCGTGACTGCGGCAACGGCCATGGGCATCCTCCTGGCACGGTCGTGAAACCCTCACGAACTACCTCCATTTTACGGCCCACCACTGACAATCACCCCTGGCCAGCGGGGCTTTCGCGGGATCCGTCGCGTACCGTTGACCCCATGGAGATCTGGATCAATCCCGCATGTTCCAAGTGCCGCAGCGCAGTGCAGTTGCTCGACGCCGAGGGCGCCGAATACACCGTTCGCCGCTATCTGGAGGATGTGCCGTCGCCGGACGAGATCCGGGCAGTGCTCGACCGGCTGGGGCTGGAGCCGTGGGACATCACGCGGACGCAGGAAGCGGACGCGAAGGAGCTCGGGCTCAAGGACTGGCCGCGCGAGGCCGGTTCGCGGGAGCGGTGGATCACGGCGCTCGCCGAACATCCGAAACTGATCCAGCGGCCGATCATCACGGCGGAGGACGGGACGGCTGTCGTGGCGCGTACGGAGGAGGCCGTGCGGGACGCTTTGGGGCGTTGAGCGCGGCCGGAATCACTCGGTCAGCAGGAAGTCCTCGATCCTGCGGTTGAGTTCGGCGGCGTCCGGGGCGTGCAGCGGCAGCGTGTGGTGCGTGGCGCCCGGGATCGTCGCCGTCCGTGCGTGCGGGAGCAGCCGGGTCGCGGTGGCGGTGACCCGTGCGGCTTTGTGGGCCCGGCTGTTCTCGGCCGCGAGGATCAGGGTCGGTACGTCCAGCCTGCTCAGGACCTCGGGTGTGGGGCGACGGCCCGTGACCGGCCGAGCGGTCGGGAAGCCTGCGGCCTCGTCGCGCAGGTGCAGCCATGCCGGGTCGAGGGTGGCCCCGGCCGTCTCCCAGTTCATGAAGATGCGCGTGCGTTTCGCACTGGGGCGGAGCAGCATCGGCAGTGCGTGCAGCAGATAGCCGGGGCGGTAGCCGGCGAAGCACTGGGTCGGGTCCACGAGGATCTGCTTCCGGACGCGGTCGGGTGCGTGCAGGGTGTAGTGGAGCGCGATCCAGGCGCCGTAGGAATGGCCGCAGAGTGCTGCCGATGCGATGTTCAGGGCGTCCAGCACGGCATCCAGCCAGGCCGTCAGGTCCGGCACCGTACGGACCGGGCGCTCCCCCGCCACGCTGCGGCCCGGATCGCCCATGAGATCGACGGCGTGGACGCGGTGGGTGCGACCCAGGTGGGCGGCCTGGGCGAACCAGACGGTGGAGGTGGAGCCGCCCCCTGCCAGGAGCACCAGGGGCGGGGCACCCTCGGGGCCGCAACTGTTGACACGGGTGGTGCCGTACGGGGTGGGGACGTCGGAGTGGGTCGTTTCGGTGGGCCACTTGGCCGCCAGGACCTCGTCGTACGCCGCGAGAAACGACGCGGTGACGGCCGTTGCGGATGACGTGGTTGCCATGGGGTGCCTCTCGAAGGTGGGTGCCCTTGGATATTGTCTCGCTCAACGAGACAATAGAGGAAGGAGGACTGATGAGCGAGCATGGTTCCGAGCTGGAGATCGTTCATCTGCTGCGCAAGGTGACTGTCGAATTCGGGCTGCGTCAGGCCGAATTCGCGAGCCGCAACGGCATGCACCCCACCGACGTACGCGCCCTGATCTGCCTGCTCGACGCCGAACGAGAAGGCACCGGCGCGACGGCTGGGTGGCTCGGTACGCAGCTCGGGCTCAACTCCGCGGGCACCACCGCCGTCATCGACCGGCTGGAACGGCTCGGCCACCTCACACGCACCCGCGACCCGCGCGACCGGCGACGGGTGCTGCTGGCGGTGGACCCGCGGGCGGTGGAGCTGGGGTGGGCCTTCTTCGGGCCGCTGATCGAAAACACGGTGACAGTGCTGCGCGACTTCGACGAGAGTGAGACGGCTGCCGTGCGGCGCTTCCTGTCCGCCGCGCACCAGGCGGTCACCGCCATCCCCTGACCGGCGGGGCGATCGAGGGACTCGTTCGTATCCGGCTCCATGGCGGATACGCCACCGGTATCGCCCGCAACCCCGCCGCCACCGCCGACGTACTGCAGCGGGTGCGCCCCTTCGACGCGCAGGACAGCTGGGCCCGGATCGACCGACCGGGAGGGGCTGCCCGTGGAGGTCGTCGATGCGCTCGTGCGCCATCCCGACGAGTGGCTCCGTGCCCGCTTCGCGCGCAGCACGAACGATCCCCGGCAGTGCGCCCGGCTCGTCGACGACCCGGTGCCGGGGGTCCGGCGCCTGGGCTGACCGGCCCGGCCGGTGCCCGCACAGTGCCGGACGGGCTCTCCCCGCCGTTCAGGACCGTGCGGGCACAGGCCCCGCCTTGACCTCCGCCTCGGCCAGCAGCTCGGTCAGCCGCAGCCCGAACCGTACGTCGCAGGGGTGCGGCACCCCCGTACGTACCGCTTCGAGCAGCGCATCGACCGCCGCCCGGAACGACCCCACCGCATCCCCCCACCTGGGCAGCGTCGCAACGCCCGGCTCCCCTCGGAGCTCGATCTCCGTACCCGCCGCTCCCTGCGGCGCGGCCAGAGCGAGCGTCACTGTGCTGGACGCGCCGGAGGTGTGGCGGAGGATCAGGTGAGTGGTGTCGGCGGGACCTCGGGCCGCGGTCAGTTCCGTCGCATCGCCGAGCACCGGCAGCAGCACCGACAGCGCATGCGGACCGACGTCCCAGAGGCCGCCCTTGTCACGGCGCCACGGAGACGCTGCGTACTCGCTGTCCGCACCGGGGGCGTACAGCGCGCCGATCCATTGGGCGCGGGCGGTGAACCAGCCGTGCCGGCCGGCCTGTTCGGCGATCCAGTCGGACGTATCCCTCGCGAACCGCAGCGTGCAGAACACGACGGACGCGACCCGTGCCCGGTCGGCGGCCTCGGCGACCTCCCGGGCCCCGGCCAGGGTCGTCGCGATCGGCTTGTCCATCAGCAGGTGACACCCGGCCGCCGCGGCGCGGGCGGCCAGCGGGGCCTGGACGTCCGGCGGCAGCGCGAACGCAACGGCGTCGCTCACGGCGAGAAGTCCGTCGACGCCCCCGTCACCGGAATACGCCGTGGTGCCATGGGTGGTCGCGAGCGCGTCCGCCGCCTCGGGGCGGCGACCCCACACGCCGCTGAACACGACGCCGGGATGGGTGGCGAGGGCGGGTGCCTGGGTGTTCCGGGCCCAGGGGCCCGTACCGAAAAGGCCGATACGCATGGGGGCGGCAGGCGGTGTCGTCATGGGGGCCAGTCTGCCCGGTCCGCTTGTCGGGTGGCGGCGTACGACTACGCAGGAGTCCTCGGTAACACGGGGTTCACATTCGGGCAACGGACGGGAAATCCCGTCTTGCGAAGCTGCGCTGCAGAGACGGACCGCAGACCGCAGCACCGCACCACCCCCGAAGGATGACTTCCGTGACGTTCAAGGCCGAGTACATCTGGATCGACGGCACCGAGCCGACCGCCAAGCTTCGTTCCAAGACGAAGATCATGGCAGGCGAGCCCTCGGGGGACGTCGCGGAACTGCCCATCTGGGGCTTCGACGGATCCAGCACCAACCAGGCCCAGGGTCACGCCTCCGACCTTGTACTCAAGCCCGTCTTCTCCTGCCCGGACCCCATCCGCGGCGGCAACGACGTCCTCGTCCTGTGCGAGGTCTTCAACATCGACATGACGCCGCACGAGTCCAACACCCGCGCCGCCCTGCGTCCGGTCGCCGAGCAGTTCGCCGGCCAGGAGCCGATCTTCGGTATCGAGCAGGAGTACACCTTCTTCGACGGCCACCGCCCGCTAGGCTTCCCCGTGGGCGGCTTCCCGGCCGCGCAGGGCGGCTACTACTGCGGTGTCGGCTCCGACGAGATCTTCGGCCGCGAGATCGTCGAGAAGCACCTCGACAACTGCCTGCAGGCGGGTCTGGGCATCTCCGGCATCAACGCCGAGGTCATGCCGGGCCAGTGGGAGTTCCAAGTGGGCCCGCTCGCCCCGCTGGAGGTCTCCGACCAGCTGTGGATCGCGCGCTGGCTCCTCTACCGCACCGCCGAGGACTTCGACGTCTCCGCGACCCTGGACCCGAAGCCGGTCAAGGGTGACTGGAACGGCGCGGGTGCGCACACCAACTTCTCCACCAAGGCGATGCGCGAGGGTTACGACGCGATCATCACCGCGTGCGAGTCGATGGGCGAGGGCTCGAAGCCGATGGACCATGTCAAGAACTACGGCGCGGGCATCGACGACCGTCTCACCGGCCTGCACGAGACCGCCCCGTGGAACGAGTACAGCTACGGCGTCTCCAACCGCGGCGCCTCGGTCCGTATCCCGTGGCAGGTCGAGCGGGACCAGAAGGGCTACATCGAGGACCGTCGCCCGAACGCCAACGTCGACCCGTACGTCGTCACGCGGCTGATCGTCGACACCTGCTGCACGGCGCTGGAGAAGGCCGACCAGGTCTGATCCACCAGCGGCTCCGTACGAAGGGGCGCCCTCAGAAACGGGGGCGCCCCTTCGGCATGCCCGGTCCGCTGTCAGTGGCGGATGCCAGGGTTGAACCATGCTCGACATCAAGGTGGAGACCGAGAACCGGCAGACGCACACCCGCATTTCGGCGCAGGCGCTGAGCGACTTGGTGCACCGGATCGGCGGGGAGGGCGACCGCTTCCTGGTGGTCCAGCGGGTACCGGACCGACCGGGGTGCTACGTGCAGACCTGGCACGAACACGGCGGGGACTACCAGTTGGAGTACCGCGACGCTGTTCCCGAGCGGCACTTCCAGGTGACGGCCGACTCCCCCGAGCGGGTCGCCGAGGTGATGACGCGCTGGGCGCGCCAGGAGCCGGGGTGGGATGCGGGGATCGTCTGGGAGAGCGCCGGCTTGCCCGCCGACGAGCCGGTGCCCGCGATACCCTCGGAGGTCGAGGAACAGCTGACGGAACGGGTCCGGCTGGCACTGCGCTGCGGCTACGGCACGGTGCGGAGCCTGACCGAGCTCGCCGAGGACTACCTCGTCAAGGACGGTGTCCATCCGGTGACGACGGCCCAGGCGCGCCGGCTGGTGGAGCGGCTGTGGCTGGAGCGGGTCGACCAGCAGGAGCAGTGGACCGATGTGACGGACGCGGACCGGTTGGAGCGGGCCTTCGCCCGGGTGGACGGGAGCGGCATCACGGCGCGGGAGCACTTCACCTGCTGCCGCTCCTGCGGGCTGAGCGAGATCCATGCGGACGGCGAGGAGGACGCCCGGGGCTTCGTCTTCTTTCATGCGCAGATCACGGAGGCAGCGGCCGGCGGGTACGGGCTCTCGCTGTACTACGGCGGGTTCGACAAGTTGGAGGCGACCACCGTGGCCATCGGGCGGGAGGTCGCGGCGGCACTTGGTGCGGCCGGGCTGACGGTGAAGTGGGACGGGTCGCCCGACCAGGCGATCGAGGTGACCGACCTGGACTGGCGCAAGCGGCTCGTCGGCTGAGGCGGCGGGAGAACTGCCCGGCGGGGGGTGGGGCGAGGTGCGGGCCGGGTGACGACGTGGTGAGGAACGGAACGCCATGGGTCCGTACCGACGGGTGAGAGAGTCCTGCTGCGCCACCGCGTTGTCTGGTCTAATGGGGAGCATGGCCGGCTTCCCGTACACCTCATCAGGTCGCAGCGACCTAGAGCCGTTCTGGCCCTCTCGTCAGCATCATGACTTCGACCGGGTGTGTTGCCGCGCGTGGAACGCGCAGGCCCTCTAAAGCCGCTCACCCCGGCCTTCGGTCCGCGCGCACGACGCAAGTCCGTCCCTCGACGACTCCTTCGCGCGAAAGAGCTGACCCTCATGGCGAACACTCGTACCTTCTCCACCGCTGCCACCGCAGCGACCGCCCGCTCCGTTCCTCCCAGCCGTCACAGGCTGCGCGCCGTCGCCCCGGACGACGTCCAGACGGCCGACGTGGCCGGCTTCCTGCCGCCGGGCGCGACCTGGCTTCCGGCACCCCCGCACACCCTTCCGGCGCTGCCGGGCCGTCCGCCGATGATCGGCTACCTGGTCCTCGTACCGGCCGACCAGCAGCCCGCCGTCGCGGCCGCGGCCGCCGCGGCGCAGCGCATCGTTCCGGAGCCGCTGGTGACGCCGGGGGCGGGGCCGGTGCGCATCGACAGTATGCAGCGCACCGCGACGGTGGACGGGAGCACGCTCGACCTCACATTCCTCGAGTTCGAACTGCTCGCCCATCTGGTGGCGCATCCGCACCGGGTGCACACCCGCGACCAGTTGGTGACAACGGTCTGGGGCTACGGGCACGTGGGCGACGGGCGCACCGTCGACGTCCACATCGCCCGGCTGCGCCGCAAGCTGGGTGCCGAGCACCGGCGGTCGATCCAGACGGTGCGACGCGTCGGCTACAAGTACGCCCCCTGACGGGGGCCGCGCACAACAGCCCTGGCCGACCGGTTACGCACCCGGTGGGCCAGGGCTTCTGCGTACCGGCATCAGCCACGGAGCCCCGAACCGGTCGGAACCGGACCGGCCACCACGTCCGCCGTCCCCGCCTCGTCGTGGTCCGGGGCCGGCAGCCAGGAGAGTCCGCGCGGAGTCCGCCAGTTCCGCTCGCCGAGCAGCGCCATGGCGGAAGGCAGCAGGACCATCCGTACGATCGTGGCGTCCAGCAGCACCGCAACGGCGAGGCCGACGCCCATCTGCTGCATGTCCTGCATGGACAGCGTCCCGAAGACCGCGAACACCGCCACCATGATCACGGCCGCGCCGGTCACTGCGCCCGCCGTCCGCCGGATGCCCGTGTCGATGGCCGCCCGGGTGTCCAGCCCGGCCTGCCGGGCCTCACGGATCCGGGAGACCACGAACACGTGGTAGTCCATCGAGAGACCGAAGAGCACCACCAGGACGAACAGCGGCATCCATGCCTCGATCGCCCCGACCCCCTCCGAGCCGATCAGCGAGGCGCCCCAGCCGTGCTGGAAGACGGCGACCATCACACCGTAGGCGGCGCACACGGAGAGCAGGTTGAGGAGGATCGACGTCACCGCGATGACATACGAGCGGAAGCAGAACAGCATCAGCAGGAAGGTCACCGCCGTGATGAATGCGAAGACGGGGGCGATGCCGCGCTTCAGCTGACTGTTGAAGTCGACGGACCCGGCCACCTCTCCGGTGACGTACGCCTGCGCGCCCGTCCCGTCGAAGGCGGCGGGCACCCGCTTGTCGCGCAGCCCGGCCAGGCCGGCCTCGCCGTCCGGCAGCGGGACCTCGATCTCCGCGATGTTCTGCGCCCGGTGCACGGTCACTTTGTCGGGGCCGAACTCCGCCAGTGCCCTGCGCAGTTCGGGCGAGTCGATGTCGTCCGCCTCGACCACGACGAGGGCGGGGGCGGGGCCGCCCGGGAACGTCTCCGCGATGCTCCGGTACGCGACGGAGAGCTCCGAGTCCGAGCCGAACTGCTTCTCCAGGCCGAGTGACTCGGTCTTCATGCCGAGGGCGGGCGCGGCCAGCGCGAGCAGGAAGACGACCGAGGCGACGGCAAAGACCTTGGGCCGGGTCAGGACGGGCCTGAGAACGGTGCCGGCGAGGGATCCGCTGGCCCGCACTCCCCGCTTGGCGCGCCGGTTCAGCAGCGGTACCCGCCCCGCGTCGATCCGGTCCCCGAGCCAGGAGAGCAGCGCGGGAAGCACCGTCACCGAGCCGAGCACGGCGATGAGGACGACGGTGATCGTGGCCAGGGCGAAGCCCTTGAACAGCATCAGTCCGGACAGGAACATGCCGGCCATCGCGACCATCACGGTGAGGCCGGAGACCAGCACGGCCCGGCCGCTGGTCTCCGCCGCGATCCGCAGCGCCGTCTCGGCGTCGCGCCCCGCGGCCCGCTCGTCGCGCTCGCGCCGCAGGTAGAAGAGGCAGTAGTCGACGCCGACGGCGAAGCCCATCAGGAACATCACGGAGTACGTGGTCTGGAACAGGTGCAGTTGGTGGCTGGCCAGCGACAGCAGACCGAAGGCGGCCATGCACGCGGTCAGTGCGAGCCCGACCGGCAGCAGGGCCGCGACCACGGCGCCGAAGGCGACCAGCAGGATGCCCAGAGCCAGGGGTACGGCGGTGAACTCGGCCTTCCTGAAGTCCTCGGAGAGCAGGTCGCCGAGCCACTTCCCGGCGCTGGCCTCGCCGAACTGCTGGATGGTGACGTCCGGTCGCCGCTCGCGGACCCCGGACACGGCGTCGAGCACGGGCTGCACCCGGTCGGCGGACGTCGCCGCGTCGCCCTTCATGTCGAAGGTGATCAGGGCGTCCTTGCCGTCCTTGGAGGGGACGGGCGCCGCGAGATTACGGACCTCGCCGGTCCGCTCGACGGCCGCGGAGACCTCACGGGCCGCGTCCTGCCAGTCGCCCGCCTTCGCGGCGGACACCATGACCAGCTCACCCGCAGGTCGGGCGAGGCCGGCGTCGTCGAGGATCTGCTCGGCCCGCGCCGAGTCGCCGGTGGCGTTCTCGGCGTCCGTCATCTCGACCATGCCGGATGCTCCGCCGATGCCCGTGGCGAGCACGACGAAGAGCAGCCAGCCGAGGATGGCCGTCTTGCGATGGTGTGCGCTCCACACACCGATGCGTGCCGCGAGGTTGCGCCTCATGGCGTTTCGCCCCCAGAAGTTGCCGTCGAATGAGTCGCTCATGAACCTAGGAGCGGGGCGTCCGCCGCCCCAGCCGTCGAAACCCCCTCCCCCCGAGGCGTAGGGCGAGGTTTCGACGGTGGTGCTGGGTACACCCCTCCCGGGTGGTGAAACGGCTGACGTCGCGCCCAGCCGCCGGGAGAGACTGTCCTGGGACCGCGGCCTGCCGTGACAGGCCCGGCGAGGGGAGAGGGACCACATCATGAACGCGATGAAGAGCCGCGTACGGCCCGCGCTGCTGGCCGCCGGGCGCGGGATCGTGCTCTCGATCGCCAGTCTCGCCGGATCGATCACCCTGTTCGTCCTGGCGGTGCTGTCGATCGCCTTCATTGCGCTGGGTCTGGGGCTGTTCACCACCCCGCAGGTGCTGGACGCGGTCCGCAGTCACGCCAACCAGCGCCGACTACTGGCGGCGACCTGGTCAGACGTCCGCATCCCGGTCCCGTACCGGCCCTTTCCGAAGGATGTGCGCGGCGGGTTCACGGGGCAGGTGGAGCGGACGACGCTGATGCTGAAGGATCCGGCGACCTGGCGGGATCTGTGCTGGATGCTGGTCGACATGACGGCCGGCTACGTGGTGCTGGCCCTGGCCGTCGGGCTGATGCTCTATCCGGTGGAGGGGGTCGTCCTGGCGGCGGGCCTGTGGCGGGTCTTCACCGACGACACCTACTGGTACGGATTCGTGCCGGTCGACAGCCAGGCGACGGCGCTGGCCGCCGCGGCACTCGGTGGGGTGCTCTTCCTCATCGGTCTCAAAGCAAGCGAACCACTCCTGCGGCTGCACTTCGTGATCGCCCGCTCGCTGCTGGCGCCCACCCATGAGCAGGAGCTGGCCCGGCGGATCGACCGGCTCACCGAGACCCGGCACGAGGCCGTGGACACCGCCGCCTCCGAACTGCGCCGTATCGAGCGGGACCTGCACGACGGCGCGCAGGCCCGGCTGGTCGCCATGGGCATGCATCTGGGCACGATCGAGGCGCTGATCGAGAAGGATCCGGCGCAGGCCAAGAAGCTCCTTGCGACGGCCCGTGAGTCCTCCGCGGAAGCCCTCACCGAACTGCGTGATCTCGTCCGGGGCATCCACCCGCCGGTCCTCGCGGAGCGTGGGCTCGGGGACGCGGTGAGGGCGTTGGCGCTGCGGCTGCCCATCGAGGCGGAGGTCGAGGTGGAGCTGGCCGGCCGCGCCGAGGCGCCGGTGGAGTCGGCTGCGTACTTCGCGGTCAGCGAGGCCCTGACAAACGCCGCCAAGCACTCGGGGGCGGACCGTCTCCTGGTGGACATCCATCACGCCGACTCGATGCTGCGGATCTCCGTCACGGACAACGGCAGGGGCGGCGCGACCGTCGGAGCGGGCTCGGGACTGAGCGGAATCGAACGCCGACTCGGTACATTCGACGGCATCATGGCCGTCAGCAGTCCAGCGGGCGGCCCCACCATGGTGACCATGGAGATCCCTTGCGAGTTGTCCTAGCCGAAGATCTCTTCCTGCTGCGCGACGGTCTGGTCCGGATGCTGGAGGCGTACGACTTCGAGATCGCGGCAGCCGTCGAAACCGGCCCCGAACTGACCCGTGCGCTCGCCGAGTTGGATCCGGACGTCGCCGTTGTCGACGTCCGGCTCCCGCCGTCCCACACGGACGAGGGACTGCAGTGCGCCCTTGCGGCCCGCAAGGGCCGGCCGGGGCTGCCGGTGCTCGTCCTCTCCCAGCACGTGGAGCAGTTGTACGCCCGTGAGCTGCTGGCGGACGGCAACGGGGGCATCGGGTACCTGCTCAAGGACCGGGTCTTCGACGCGGACCAGTTCATCGACGCGGTACGCAGGGTCGCGGCGGGCGGCACCGCGATGGACCCGCAGGTGATCTCACAACTGCTGTCCCGGCGCGCACAGGACAAGCCGATGGGCGGTCTGACCCCACGCGAGCTGGAGGTCATGGCACTGATGGCGCAGGGCCGTTCGAACGCGGCGATCGCCTCACAGATGGTGATCACGGAGCGGGCGGTGGCCAAGCACACCTCGAACATCTTCGGGAAGCTCGGCCTGCCGCCGTCCGACGACGACAACCGCCGCGTTCTGGCCGTCCTGGCCTACCTGGACCGGGGATGACCCCGCGCCCCCGCCCGACGGCACATCCGGTCGGACCCAGGTGCAGCGTGGCCGCCCCCGGGTGGGCTGCGGCCCGGGATTCCAGGGCCTGTTGACCCGGCGGCAGCTCAGCCGTTGAACCATGCCGCCGCGTCGAGCCGGAACGCACCGGCGGGCGCCATCGCGCGCAGGTCGGACTCCAGGGCGCGCAGCCGATCGGCCCCGAGCGCCCGGGACCACGCGGCGTGCAGCCGGTCGAACCCTTCGGCGGACCGGACCAGTACGTCGATACCGCGCGGGGTGACCCGGACCAGCTTGCGGCGCCCGTCCTGCGGATCGTCGACACGCTCGACGTAACCGAGACCCTCCAGCCGGTCGACGGTCTTCCCGGCAGCCTGCTTGGAGACACCGAGCCGTCGGCCGATCTCACTCGCGGTCGCGCCGTCACGGCCGATGGCCTGGAGCGCGAAGCCGTACGCGGGCCGCACGTCGGGGTGACCGCTCTCGGCCAGCTCCCGGTGCAGCTCATCGATGATCGTCCGGAACCCGGCGAACAGGAGCAGAGGCAGCTCGAAGCCCGCACCATCCCTGGCGGCCGCCGCCTCCCCAGCTCGCCCCGCCGGCTCAGCCATTGCGAAACTCGACAACCTGGTTTACGTTTTCGTCAATCACGTTGTCGAGTTTACCGCGAGAGGTCACGCCATGCCCGCATCCGCGTTCCCCGACCACACCCTCGAATCCGCCCCCGCCGCCGCCCGTCGCACCATGAAGGCGGTAGCGGACAAGCAGGGACATCTGCCCGCCGCCGTCGGCCGGCTGGCCACGTCCCCGCAGTTGCTCGACGGCTTTCTGAAGATCAGCGCGATCTTCGAGTCGACCACCCTGGACCCGCTCTCCCGCGAGGTCCTGATCATGACGATCGCCACCCGCAACAGGTGCCACATCTGCGTGGCGATGCACACGGCGAAGCTCACCGCCCTCGGCGCGGACTCCGATCTCATCGCCGCACTGCGCGAGGAGAAGCCACAGCCGCTCCCGGACGAACGACTTGAATCGGTGCGGCAGTTCACCCTGGCCGTCATCGCCTCGGCGGGCGCGGTCGACGACGACACGCTGCAGGCCTTCCTCGCGCACGGCTACACCCACCAGAACGCCCTGGAAGTGGTCCTGGGCATCGGCGCGTACACGATGTCGACGCTCGCCAACCGGATGACCGACGCACCCGTCGACCCCCAGCTCGCCGCGTTCGCCCCCGCCCAGATGTGACCCGTAGGCTGCCGGTCGCCGTCGGCGGGACGTGCGGCTTGTCGTCACCGCCCGCACCACCGCCGCACGCCGCCGGACGAGCCAGCTCCGCAAGGACGACCGCCGCGACCCTGACCTCGGAACGACGTCCCGTCGCATCTCCAGCTGCGTCACCGTCCGGCCGTCGCGCCCCTGCGCGCTCCGTCGCGCGACCGAACGGCCGGATCCCGGAGAACCGGCCGCGGGCCGGGGTGACCATCGCACGATTCGCTCGTTCAGCTGAATGTGCGCCCACTGCCAGAAGTACCGTCCGTCACCGCTCCGGTCCATGTGGAGCAGGCCCGGGCGGCGCTCGTCGAGCACTATCCGCGGCTGGTCCGGCTCGGCTACCTCGTCCTGCCGCCCTCCCTCGGCCGCAACCGCCGTGTCCTGACGGCACACTCCCTCGCCCAGCAGTCCCTGCCACTGGGGCGCCGGACGGCGTTCGCGGCCGACGACCGAGTCCCTCTCCCCCGCCGTCCCGCCGGCGGGACGGCGGTCGACCCGGGCTATGCGCACGTCCGGCAGCGGGTGGTGACCACCGCCCTGGAGGCAGGCCGCCCCCTGCGCCGCCTGGCCTGGCCGCGCCGGTCCCAGCTGCCCCCGCTCCTTCCTCTGGTGTGGGGTCTGCACCTGTTCCCGCACTCCGGAGGTGCGGACGAACTCGCCCTGGACCAGGCACTGTCCGCACTCTCCGGGCCGGCGCGCGCGGCGCACGTCCTGCGCGGCCTGGAGGGCCTCGCGGACGGAGAGGTACGGCAGGTGCTCGCCGCCGCAGGAGTGGCGGACCCGCACGCGGCGCTGACGGAGGCGGACGCGGTGGCGGCGCCGTACACGCTCCTGGACTCCGCGGAGTTCGACCCCTGTTCCCTGCAGGCCCGCCCGCCTGATCTGCTGCGCCGCCGCCGGCGCGCAAAGGCGGCGCTCGCGGCGGTCGCCGCACTCCTGGTGTGCGGGGCGCTGCTCGGGCTTCCGGGCAGCGGCTGGGGCCGGAACCTGGCGTCCGCGCGGCTGTCCACCCGTAACCCAGCGGCCGAACAGGCCCTGGAACCAGCCGCCTTGCTCAGGGTGCCCCCGGCATACTGGCAGCGCTCGCCCCGGACCGACTTCACCGCCTGGCCCGCCCGCGGCGACCGCACCGACGACACCCGGCTGCTGCGGCGGGCACTCGCCGTCTGGGCGCGTCCGGGCCCCGCCGTCCGGTCGTCCACGACGCCCGGGACGCCGGTCGGGCCGCCGATGGGGCCCCCGCAGCTGCTGTACGCGGGCGAAGTGGGCGCCGTAGCGGTGGTGTTGTTCTACGACGGGCTGCGCATCGTGCGGTACGCGGAGGCCCGCGACGCCGATCCGGCACAGGGCGCGGCACTCGACTTCGCCCGTGTCGACAGTGCGGACGCGTCCTCCGCCGACGCTCTGGTCGTGAGCCGTGGCGGCGGAACGGTCCGCTATCTGACAGCGCCCTGGGTGCGACAGGTGTCCGTACGGGACCTGCTCGCCCCCGGCCGGGCCGCGCGGCCGCTGCACCGCGACCGGAACGGCGTGACCGGTGTGCTGGCGAGCCCGCAGACGGCCGGGGACTGCCGGTCCTGGTCCGCCGTCGAAATGCATGACGCCACGGCGACACGTCTGCTGACGGACCTCGGCGAACTCGCCCCGGCCCGGCTGACATCCGGGTCGCCGTCGGCGCCGCATGATGTGTCCGGGCGGGCGGAGCGGGAGAGTTGGGCACGGACCGCATGTCTGCTGACCGCGGTGCGATCGCGCGGCGTGCGCTCGGTGAACTCCTGGCCGTACGCACGGCAGTGGCTGCCTGAGGGCAACGGCTTCGCGCAGTGGCTGTGCACCCGGGCGGAGACCTGGCGCGGCTCGGGAAGCAGGGTCTTCGCCCAGTTCCAGGCCCCGTCGGCGCAGTCCGCCGCCGGTGGTGCGGTGCCGCCCGGGGCGGTGGCAGCGCGCGCGGAGGACTCGCCGGCCTGCGGAGAGCGGGATCCGCGGGTGCTGGCGGGCGTGCTGTGGAAGTCGCACGGCGGCCGGTGGTACGTACTGGCTGCAGGCAGCACGGAGTTCGCCTCGCTGACCACATCGGGCGGGGTGGAGGGCCGGGCTCAGGGGCATCTGCTCGCGGTACAGGCGCGGGCGGGCGACCGGGCGGAGCTCAACGGTGTGCTGATGAACGGCACCCAGGTGGGCGCCCTGCGCTGACCATGCCGCCGTGCCGCTTCCCGTGGTGCACGCCGTCATCCTCCACTCGGCCGAATCCCGGTGGTCGGCTGCGGACCCTCCGGCGTGCCCGCAAAATCAGAATGCGCAGTCGCTGCCGGGCATACGTGCCCCCGATACATCGGCGGGACCCGCAGGTGGGACGGGGCGCCGAGGGCGAATGGCGGCGGTCGCGGGAGGAGACGGGAGGGACGGACGGGGGTTCACGGATTGCCTACAGGACTCGGTTCCACGAGCGGCGGCATTGCAACAGATCGGGTGTCTTGGAGCGCGTGGCGCGGTCGTCGATGGCCGTCGGGGGGCGACGGTTGTGGTGTCCAACCCGAGCAGGCGCTTCGGCGCCTGCTGCGACAGGAGATTTCTATGCATGTTTCCCGCTTCGCGGCCTCAGTCTGTGTGGCCGCCGTCGTCATCCTGGGCGGCGCCGGCGCAGCTCAGGCCGCTGCACCCGGCGCCGCCGGCGGTGCCCACTCCCTGCAGGCCAATGACGGTCGGCACGGGGATGGCGACCGTCGGGACGACTGGCGCTGGGGCCACGACCGCCAGGACGACTGGCGCTGGGGCCACGACCGCCGCGACGACAAGCGCTGCCGCGACGACCGCCGCGACGACTGGCGCTGGGGCCACGACCGCCGCGACCACAAGCGCTGCGACGACAGGCGCTGGGGCCACGACTGGCGCTGGGGCCACGACCGTCGCGACGACCGGCGCTGGGGCCACGACCAGGACCGCTACCGGGAGTACCGTAACCGCTGATCCGATCCGAACCGCAGCATGAACTGGGCCCGTGGCGTCATCCATCGAGGAGGAACGCCACGGGCCCGAATTGCTGCACGCCCCTGTTCCCCCCGTGTACCCGTCAGTACATTGACAACATGTCTAACACTCAGCCAGCGGCGGTCGCGTCGGAGCGAACCGAGCTGAAGGCCCGCAACGTCTCGTTCGCCTGGGAGAAGACCCCCCTCCACTGGGTGCCGGGCGACCCCTTCAGCACGCACACGATGAATGTGCTCCACCTGCTGCTCCCGGCCGGGGAGCGCTGGTTCATCCATGTGTACCGGCAGGTGCTGCCGTACATCCATGACGAGCAGCTGCGGCAGGACGTGATCGGGTTCATCGGCCAGGAAGCCGTGCATTCCCAGGCCCACGACGACGTCCTCCCCCATCTGAAGAAGCTCGGGCTCGACCCGACCCCGTACACCGCGCAGGTCGACTGGTTCTTCGAGAAGCTGCTCGGCGACCGGACGCTGCCACCGGGCCGCGCCCGCACATGGTGGCTGATGGAGCGGGTGGCGATCATCGCGGCGATCGAGCACTACACGGCGTTCCTCGGCGACTGGATCCTGAACTCCGAGGCCCTGGACCGCAAGGGCGCCGACCCCACCATGCTGGACCTGCTGCGCTGGCACGGTGCGGAGGAGGTGGAACACCGCTCGGTGGCCTTCGAGGTCTTCATGCACGTCGACGGCGGCTACCGGCGGCGGGTTCGGACCTGGGGATTGGCCTTCTCCACTCTGTTCTTCCTCTGGCAGCGCGGTGTCCGCTTCTTCATGGAGAACGACCCCAGCCTGCTGGACGGCAAGGCGTCGTTCAAGGCGTTCTACGACAGCGGCAAGCGCGGCACCCTGCCCTCCACTCCCGCCCTGCTGCGCTCCGTCCCGCGCTACCTGAGCCGCTCCTACCACCCCTCCCAGGAGGGCAGTACGGCACAGGCCGTCGGCTATCTCGCCCACTCGCCCGCGGCACTGGCCGCCGAGGCCCGTATGACGGGAACCCACTGACCCATGACCCTGCCCCGCCCCCGCCTGCGTACCGTCCTCCTCGTCACCGGCGCCGCGCTGCTCGCCAGACGCGCCCTGCAACGCCGTGTCGAGAGGTCCCCGCTGTGGCCGCTGCCGGCCCTGGAGGAACCGATCTCGGGGCAGTCCGGGCGCCGCTCCACCATCACCCGCCGGCTGCTGATCACCGAGCGCACCGCACCCGCGGACGGCGTGGTCCAACTCCGCCTGGAAGGAACGGACCTGCCCGCCTGGCAGCCCGGCGCCCACCTCGACCTCGTGCTCCCGTCGGGCCTGGTGCGCCAGTACTCGCTCTGCGGCGACCCGGCCGACCCCGGCACGTACACGGTCGCGACCCGCCTGGTCGAGGACGGCCGCGGCGGTTCGCGTGAGGTCCACGCCCAGCTCCACGAGGGCGAGGAGATCGAGGTCCGCGGCCCTCGCAACCGCTTCCCGCTCGTCGCCGAAGCCCCCGCGTACATATTCGTCGCGGGAGGCATCGGCATCACCCCGATCCTTCCGATGCTGCGGGCGGTCGCGGCTTCCGGCGCCGACTGGCGGCTGCTGTACGGCGGGCGTACGCGCGCCTCGATGCCGTTCCTGGACGAGATCGAGAAGCTCGGCGCGGACGGCAGCCGCGTCACGGTCGTACCGGAGGACGAATCGGGCCGTCCGGACGCGGCGGCAGCGCTGACGGACCTCGCACCCGGCACAGCGGTCTACTGCTGCGGCCCGGAACCCCTGATGAACGCGGTCACCGCCGCGCTCCCGGCGGACTGCACCCTGCACCTGGAACGCTTCACCGCCGCGGCGCCGGCGGAGGGCGACCGCGGTGTCTTCGAGGTGGAGCTGCATCGCACCGGGCGTACGGTCCAGGTCGCGGCGGGCCAGTCGATCCTGGCCGCGGTCCGCGAGGAGCTTCCGTATGTCTCGTACTCCTGCGAGCAGGGCTTCTGCGGGACGTGCCAACAGCGCGTGCTGGAGGGCGAGATCGACCACCGCGACGAACTCCTGACGGACGCGGAGCGCGACGACTCGATGCTGATCTGTGTGTCGCGGTGCCGGGGGGAGCGGCTGGTGCTGGACCTTTAGACCGGTCGGCACATGGGAGGCGGCGTCGCGGGGCCGGGTACGCACGTCTGCGGCGTTGTCGTCGGTCGACAACTCCCCCATAGCCCTGAAGGCATGGGGGGACCCCCTTCGCGTTGCCTCCCTCCTCCGCCTTGCAGCCGCACGCACCCAGCCCCGCTCCTTCTCCCACCCTCCATGTGCCGACCGGTCTGAGACCGACGAGTTCGCCGCGGCCCGGTTAGGCTGTTGGTATGACGACCGGGGTGCGGCGCAGGATGGGCGTCCATGAGCGCAAACAGCAGCTGATAGGCGTCGCGCTGGAGTTGTTCAGCCGCCGCGCCCCCGACGAGGTCTCCATCGATGAGATCGCAGCCGCGGCCGGGATCTCCCGGCCGCTCGTCTACCACTACTTCCCGGGGAAACAGAGCCTGTATGAGGCGGCACTGCGGCGGGCGGCCGACGAGCTGGCGGGACGGTTCGTGGAGCCGCATGAAGGGCCTCTGGGGGCACGGCTGTTGCGGGTCATGGGGCGGTTCTTCGACTTCGTGGACGAGCACGGGCCCGGGTTCTCCGCGCTGATGCGGGGCGGGCCCGCAGCCGGGTCGTCGACGACGAACGCGATGATCGACGGGGTGCGGCAGGCTGCGTACGAGCAGATCCTCGCCCACCTGGGGGTGGAGAAGCCCCCGACGCGGCTGGAGTTGGTCGTACGGTCGTGGGTGTCGCTGGCCGAGTCGACGGCTTTGATCTGGCTGGACGGGCGGCGGATTCCGCGCGCGGAGCTGGAGATGCAGCTGGTGCACGACTTCGCGGCGCTGGCCGCGGTCAGTGCGGCGCACGACGCGGAGATGGCCGGCATCGTGCTGCGGGTCCTCGCCGAGGAGCCGGACGACGGGCCGTTCGGAGATCTGCTGGCGCGACTCTCCGCCTTCTCGCCCACCGCGGCCATGGGCCAGTACGAGTGACCCGTGCCGTACACCCGGGCGGCGTGCGCGCCCGCGCCCTGGGCGGCGATCACGGCGGCGAGGATGCCTTCGCGCGTTCCGTCGCGGGCCGCAGCCCTGGCGCGCCGGGCGGCCGGGTAGTCGCCCTGCACCGTCACCGTGACGTGACGCCGGGGTCCGCGGCGCGGGCCCGGTCCTCGATGAGGTGGTGGGAGGGACGCGCCGCCCGGGAGTGTGCGATGCGGCTCACTCCCGGGCGGCTGTCCTCAACACAGTCCGGTACGGGTCACCGCAGGGAGAACACGGCCACTGTGCGTCCCGGGACGATGAAGCTTCCCGAACTCCTCTCGTAAGAGGCCTTCTTGACAGTGGAGTCCGCCCCCGCAGCCTGGACGGGGTGCAGGGCGTAGTCCTTCCCGGCCAGATCGGCGATCTGCTGGTGCTCGGCGCCGGGGGTCGCGTTGAGGACGATCACCAGCCTCCCGATGCGCATGGTGATGACCCCGGGCGTCTCGTCCTTCCCGGAGAGCGGGAACGACAGGGCGGACTGCACCTGCTCGGTGGTGGAGAGGCCGAACTCCTTCTCCGTCGTGCGGATGGTGAGCAGGTCCTGGTACGCGGCGGACGCGCCGTCGATCTGCGCGCAGCCGGGACTGAGCGCGGTGGCGGTCAGCAGCGGCCTGGCGTAGGACCACTTGGCCTTGTTGTCGGCCGCGAGCGGCAGTCCGCGGCCGAAGCCGTTGCCGTCCCGGCAGTCCCAGTGCAGTGCGTTGAACCAGTCGCCGCTGTCGTACGAGTTGCGGTCCAGCGACTTGGAGCGCAGCAGGTCCGTGCCCGCCTGGGAGAGCGACGGGCCCTGCGAGAGGGTGGCGGTCGCCATCGCCAGGACCTGCATCCTGGCCCGGTCGGCGGCCGAGGTGCCCACCGGGAGCTTGAAGGCGAGGGCGTCGTACAGCGTCTCGTTGTCGTGGGCGTCGGCGTAGGCGAGGGCGTCGCCGGGGACCGATGCGTATCCGGCGGGGGTCCCGTTGTAGTCGACGCCGGAGCCCTTGACCGTACGGCCCGAGGAGTCTGTGAAGGTGTAGTCGGCGAGGTTGCCGGTCAGACCGACCTTGATCAGATCCTGGTAGTGGAGCAGCCGGGCCCTCTGTTCGGCCGGGGTGCCGTTGGCGGTCGAGGTGTTGGGGTCGGTGTAGAGGCCGCTGGCGAAGCCCTGGACACCGGGGTCCTCGTCGAACGGGCTGCCGCCTCGGACGGCGTCCCGGGCCCGGTCGGAGAAGGTGGCGATGCCGGTGCCGGCCATGTTCTTCTGGGTGGCCTGGACGAAGCGGGCGTCGTCGGCGATCTCGCCGAAGTTCCAGCCCTCCCCGTACAGAATGATCTTCTTCCCGTCGACGCCGTCCTTGGCCGGGGTCAGCGCGTCGAGCGCCTTGCGGACGGCCAGGATGTTGGCTTTCGGGTGGTGGCCCATCAGGTCGAAGCGGAAGCCGTCGACCTTGTACTCCTTGGCCCATGTGACGATCGAATCGACGACGAGCTTGCCCATCATGGTGTTCTCGGGCGCGGTGTTGGCGCAGCAGGTGGACGTGGCGACGGTGCCGTCGCCCATGAGCCGCTGGTAGTAGCCGGGCACGATCCGGTCGAGGACGGACTTGTCGTCCTGACCGGAGGCGACGGTGTGGTTGTAGACGACGTCCATGACGGTCCGCAGTCCGGCACCGTTCAGCCCCTGGACCATTTGACGGAACTCGACGGTGCGCTCGGTACCGTTCGGGTCGGAGGCGTACGAGCCCTCGGGGACGGTGTAGTGCAGTGGGTCGTAGCCCCAGTTGAACCCGTCGTTCGCGGCGGCCTTCGCCACGCAGGCCTGCTGCTCCTCGGAGTCGGGGGCGTACACGGACAGGTCGCAGGCGGGCTTCTGCCAGTCCGACTTCTTCTCGGGGATGGTGCCGATGTCGAAGGCGGGCAGCAGATGGACGTAGCTCGTGCCGGCGTCGGCGAGCTCCTTGAGGTGCTTCATCCCGTCGGAGCGGGTGTCGGTGAAGGCGAGGTATTCGCCGGGGTGCTGGGACGTGGGGTCCGCGATCGAGAAGTCGCGGATCTGCAGCTCCTGGATCTGGGCGTCGCGCAGCGGGACGGCGGCGGGCTTCCTCAGCCCGGCCCAGCCCTTCGGTGCGAGGCCCGGGGCGTCGAGGTCGACGACGAGGCTGCGGGCGGAGTCGGTGGTCAGGGCGGTGGAGTACGGGTCGGTGACCTTGTTGGTGACGATCTTCTGGACGGTGGGCGCCCACACCTTCACCACGAAGCGGTACGGCTTGCCGGTCCACTTCGCGGTGCCGGTGACCGACCAGACGCCGGTGCGGTCGTCGCGCCGCATCGGGACGCTCCTGCCGTCGAGTTCCAGGGCGACGGTCTGCGCGGTGGGGGCCCAGACGGAGAGCGTGGGCCGGCCGTGGTCGAAGACCGGGCCGAGCGCGGCGGTGCTCGCGTTCTTCCCGTACAGGTCGTCGAGCACACCCGCGCTCTGTACGCCGGTGGCGGCGAGCAGGGCGCCGTTGGCTGCACGCTGGGTGGCGATCAGCTGGCCGCGCAGCGCCTCGCGGACCCGGTCCCGGTCACGCGGGTCGACAGTGAAGGCCGGGTAGTCCTTGAGGTGTGGGTACTTCGACTGCTGCGCGTCGGTCAGCGCGGCCGGGCTGAGCCGCAGCCACTGCCCCTCGTCGGTGAGGGCGCCGTCGACGACGGAGATCCCGCCGTCCTTCGCGTAGACGAGCTGCTGACTGGTGGCGTCGGTGGCCTTCACCTTCCAGACCACGGTGTCGGAGTCGATCCACTGCGCCTCGGCCTTGGTGAGGTCGATGGTGGGCGTACCGCCGGTCTGCGGCAGCAGGTAGCCGGGCCGTGCGGCGACTATCCACACCTCGTGGTCGTACGTGGCGAGGTCGAGGGACTGGTCGCTGGGGAGGTCCTTCTCGTCGCCCTTGTGGAGGATGTAGCTGAGTGAGGTGGCCCCGTCAGTGAGCGGGACCTCGAAGGTGACGCCGTAGGCGTCCTTCTTCACCGGCTGGAGCGGCTTCGCCCAGTCGGTGGGGTCCTTCGCGCCGGTCCAGGTGTGCAGTCCCCAGCCGTCGTAGTCGCCGTCGGCGCGGTGGTAGTGCAGGACGGCCCTCGTCCTGTCCTGCACCGGGTAGGCGCCCTCGGGGGCCGTGTCCGACTGGCCGTCCTTGCCCTGCTCGATCCAGACCTGCCCGGTCTTCGCGAGCTCGACGGTGCGCCGGGGGCCGTCGGCCGTGCCGTCCTTCTCGACCGTGTACGGGACGGAGGAGGTGTCCTCGTCCAGCTTGATCCAGGCAAATGCGCCGTAGGCGTCGCGCCCGGTGAACTCGGCGGACTTGTCGCCGGACTCGATCGTCCAGCCGTCGTAGTCGCCGTCCGCGCGCCGGTAGTGGACGACGGCGTAGTCGCGCTCGACGGCGACGGGCTTCTCGGCCGCCGGCGCCTGGCCCGCGGTCGTCGAGGCGAGAGCGCTCGCGGTGCGTCCGGCCCGGTCGACCACAACGGCCTTGTAGCGCAGCGGCGTTCCCGCCGTCACGGCGGCGTCCAGGTGCTGGGTGATCTTGTACGGGGCATGGTCGGCGGAGCCGAGAGTGACCCACGCGCCCGTGCCGGTCTGGGCGGCGAAGACGACCCGGTTCAGCGATCCTCCGTCGGTGTCCGCGGAGATCTCGACGGTGCCGGTGGCTCCGGCTGCGGGCGCCTTCAGCGTGATCGAGGGCTTGGCGGCCGGGGCGCCCAGGGGCTGCTCGGCGCGCAGCACGACGCTGGAGAGGGCGGGCACGGTGACGGCTATCTTCTTGTCGGCGCCACTGCGGACCGTACCGGAACCTCCGTACAGCGTACGGAAGTTCATGGCGGCCGACTCGGTGGACAGCTCGACGGTCTTCGCCTCGGTGCCGTTGTTGGCGGCAACGACGTACTCGTTGGTGCGCTTGGGGTCCGTACGGGAGAACGCGTAGACGGAGCCTTCCGCGTACCGCTCGGTCTGGATGCCGTCGCGCAGGGCCGGGTTCTCCTTGGTCAGTTCGGAGAGTGCGGCGATGTTCCGGTACAGCGGGTGGCCGGTGTCGTACGCGTCGGAGGCGTGCGTACGGTCGGTGCCCAGTTCGTCGTCGTCGAGGTAGTCGGCGGTCTTCGAGGCGAACATGGTCTGGCGGGCGTCCTTGTCGCCGCCGGCGCCGGTGAAGCCCTGCTCGTCACCGTAGTAGATGACGGGGTTGCCGCGGCTGAAAAACATCAGCTCGTTGGCGAGGCGGGCCCGGCCGACGAGCTCGGCGTCGTCGGCTTTCGGGTTGTCCTGCTTCAGGAACGCGCCGATGCGGCCCATGTCGTGGTTGCCGAGGAAGGTCACCTGCTCATAGGCGTTGGCCTTGTCGGTGGTGTACCGGTAGTCGTCGCCGAAGACTGCGGCGAGCTTCGAGGCCGGAGCACCCTGCGAGGCGTACTGCCGGGCCGCTTCCTGGAACGGGAAGTCGAGCGTCGCGTCGAGCCGGCCCCGGGTGACGTACGGGGAGGTGATGGCGGTGTCGGCGGAGTAGACCTCGCCGAACATGAAGAAGTCGTGACGTCCGCGCCGGTCCGCGTAGGCGTCGAGGGCGGTCGCCCACTGGGTCCAGAAGTCCAGGTCGACGTGTTTGACCGTGTCGATCCGGAAGCCGTCGATGTCGAAGTCACGGACCCACTTCTGGTAGATCTTCTCCATGCCGGAGACGACCTCGGGCCGCTCGGTCCACAGGTCGTCGAGCCCTGAGAAGTCGCCGTACGTGGTGGACTCGCCGGCGTACGTCGAGTCGCCGCGGTTGTGGTACATCGTCGGGTCGTTGAGCCACGACGGGACCTTCGTGCCGGTGCTCTTCGGGGTGTACGGGAACGAGTCGGCGTCGACCTTCGCCAGGCCCTTGGTGTCGTCGAAGGGGCGGCCGTCCCTGTCGAGGTACGGGTAGGCGCCCTTCGACTTGTAGCCGTACTTCTTCTCGGCGTAGTCGACGGTGTCCGCAGTGTGGTTGGTGATGACGTCGAAGAAGACCTTCATACCCTTGGCGTGGGCCCTGTCGATCAGCTTCGACAGTTCGGCGTTGGTGCCGAAGTGCGGGTCGACCTGGGTGAAGTCGGTGATCCAGTAGCCGTGGTAGCCGGCCGAGGCGTCCTTGCCGGTGCCCTGCACCGGGCGGTTCTTGAAGATCGGGGCGAGCCAGATGGCGGTGGTGCCGAGGTCCTTGATGTAGTCGAGCCGGCTGGTCAGGCCCTTGAGGTCACCACCCTGGTAGAACCCCTTGTCCGTGGGGTCGTAACCGGTCTCCAGGCGTGAACCGGTGAGTCCGCCACGGTCGTTGGAGATGTCTCCATTGGCGAACCGGTCGGGCATGACGAAGTAGAACTGCTCGCGCGTCAGGTCGTGCCGGGCCGGCTCGGCCGCGAGCCGGGCGTCCGACGGCGGGCCCGGGGGGCTCGGCGCGGCGGAGGTGGCTGCCGCCGGGACGACGGGGAGGAGCGCGGCGCACAGTGCGGCTACGGCTCCCCGTCGGAGGAGGGTACGGGACACGGGTCGGGTCTCCTTGCGTCGACGGGCTACTGGGGGTGAACAGAGTTGCGGGGTGGACCGGGGACGGGGGGCGTGCCAGGGCGTCTCCTCGGACGCCGCAGACTCCCCGATGCGGCACCCGAGGACACGCGCCGATGCCGCACCGGCCCCGGTTCAGCCACCGGACCGGGACGACGCGGTCGGCCGCCCCGGTCCGCGGAGGACCGGGAAATGCGGGTGACAGTGCAGCCTCACATGGCAACGCGCCCTGCCCTCAAGGCCCCTGCAGGTTCTTGCTGCAAGAATGCAAACCTTGCTGCGGGGAGACCGTACGAGCCCGTCAGGTTCCGGTCAACCCTTTGGACATCACCCGCTCACATCGGCGAAATACTGCAGTTTTCTTCCTGCAAGGCCTTACGCAAGACATTGCAGAGCTGTTACCTTCTTCCTGACTCCGGTTCGGTCGGGATCCCGGTAACCCGGGCCCCACGCGCCCGGCCGGCCGGTCACGTACGAGAGAGGCACCCGGAGTCGCTCACTCCCCGCCGGCCCATTCAGGGCCGACTCCCGGTGCCTCTCCTGTACGTCGGCCTGTCCTCGCGCCCACAGACAACGAGGTCCTGGATCCCCCTCCGGATCCAGGACCTCTGCGCGTGCCGGACGCGCCGTCAGGCGGCGCGGACCGCCGCTGTGGACCCCCGTACCACCAGCTCCGGCTGGAACACGTACTCCGTACGCTGCACGGGGCTGCCGCCGATCTCCTCCAGCAGCGCCCCGACCGCGGCCGCCGCCATGGCCTGCACGGGCTGCCGCACCGTCGTCAGCGGCGGGTCGGTGAACGCGATCAGCTGTGAGTCGTCGAAGCCCACCACCGAAACGTCGCGCGGCACGTCGAGTCCGCGGCCCCGGGCCGCGCGCACCACGCCGAGCGCCATCTGGTCGCTGCCGCAGACGATGCCCGTGCACCCCTGATCGAGCAGCGCACCAGCCGCGACCTGGCCGCCCTCGACGCCGAACAGCGCGGAGCAGACCAGGAGTTCGGCCTCGGTCCGGCCCAGGCCGAGAAGGTTCACGGCGGCGTCGAGGAAACTCTCGCGTTTACGGCGGGACGGCACGTAGCGCTGCGGTCCGATGGCCAGGCCGACCCTGCGGTGGCCGAGTTCGGCGAGGTGGCCGACGGCCATCCGTACGGCGGCGGAGTCGTCGGGCGAGACGAACGGGGCGTTGATCCGTTCGTTGTAGCCGTTGATCAGGACGAAGGGCACACCGCGCTCGGTGAGCGCGGCGTACCGGGCCGGGTCGGCCGACAGGTCGGCGTGCAGCCCGGACAGGAAGACGATCCCGCCGACACCCCGTTCAACGAGCTGCTCGACGAGTTCGTCCTCGGTGGCCCCGCCGGGTGTCTGGGTGCAGAGCACCGGGGTGTACCCGTGCCCGGCCAGGGTCTGTTCGACGGCCTGCGCGAACGCCGGGAAGATCGGGTTGGTGAGTTCGGGCGTCACCAGCCCGATCAGCCCGGCGCTGCGCTGCCGCAGCCGTACCGGGCGTTCGTAACCCAGGACGTCCAGCGCCGCGAGCACCCGCTGACGCGTGGTGTCCGCGACGCCCGGCTTCCCGTTGAGCACCCGGCTGACGGTCGCCTCGCTGACCGCTGCCTGGCCGGCGATGTCCGAGAGCCTCGGCGCACCACCGGCCCTGGGCAGGGGAACCGTCACACCGTCCACCACACGGTGGTGTCCGCGGGCAGCTCGATCTCGGCGCCGTCGGTGACGACCGGGGTGCTGGACAGCAGGACGGTGCCACGTACGGGGATGCGCACCGGACGGCCCGTCGTGTTGACGGTGCAGATGAAGCCGGGACGGGCGAAGATCAGCAGCCCCTCGGGGGCCTGGAGCCACTCCACCGCGGTCCCGGCACCGAGCCCCGGGTGCACCCGGCGGGCGGCGATCGCGGCCCGGTACAGCTCCAGCGTGGAGTTCACGTCGCCGGTCTGCGCCTCGACGCTCAGAGCGCCCCAGCTGTCGGGCTGGGGCAGCCAGCTGCCACCGCTGCCGAAGCCGTACGAGCTGCCGTCGCGGGTCCACGGGATCGGCACCCGGCAGCCGTCGCGGAAGCCGTCCTGGCCCTCCGCGCGGAAGAACGACGGGTCCTGGCGGACCTCGTCGGGCAGGTCGGTCACGTCGGGCAGGCCGAGCTCCTCGCCCTGGTAGACGTACGCGGAGCCGGGCAGCGCCAGCATCAGCAGGGTGGCGGCGCGGGCCCGGCGCAGGCCGAGCTCACGGTCGCCGGCGGTGCGGATCTGGGTGCCGAGGCCGGGCGGGTTGGCGAACCGGGTGGCGTGCCGCGTGACGTCGTGGTTGGAGAGCACCCAGGTGGTGGGGGCGCCGACCGGACGCATCGCGTCCAGCGAGGTGTCGATGACCTTGCGGAGCTCGGCGGCGTCCCAGGCGGTGGAGAGGTACTGGAAGTTGAACGCCTGGTGCATCTCGTCGTGGCGCACGTAGTTGGCGGTGCGCTCGACGGTGGGGGTCCAGGCCTCGGCGACGAGGATCCGCCCGCCCGAAGCCCCTGCGGGCCCCTCTCCTACGGAGTACTCGTCGAGGATGGTGCGCCAGGAGCGGTAGATCTCGTGCACCCCGTCCTGGTCGAAGAACGGCATGACGTCGTTGCCGAGCAGCTTGAGCTGGTCGTGGGTGCCGAGGTCGGGCAGGCCCTCGGCCTTGACGAGGCCGTGGGCGACGTCGACGCGGAAGCCGTCCACGCCCATGTCGAGCCAGAACCGCAGGATGGAGCGGAACTCGTCGGCGACGGCCGGGTGTTCCCAGTTGAAGTCGGGCTGCTCGGGCGCGAAGAGGTGGAGGTACCAGTCACCCGGCGTGCCGTCCGGGTCGGTGGTCCGGGTCCAGGCGGGGCCGCCGAAGATGGACTCCCAGTCGTTGGGCGGGAGTTCACCGTCCGCGCCCTTGCCGGGGCGGAAGTGGTAGCGCTCGCGCAGTGCGGAGCCGGGGCCCTCGGCGAGGGCGCGCCTGAACCACTCGTGCTGGTCGGAGGAGTGATTGGGCACCAGGTCGACGATGATCCGCAGGCCCAGGTCGTGGGCGTCCCGGATCAGCCCGTCGGCATCCAGCAGGGTGCCGAACATCGGGTCGATGGCACGGTAGTCGGAGACGTCGTACCCCGCATCCGCCTGCGGCGACGCGTAGAACGGGCTGAGCCAGACCGCATCGACGCCGAGGTCCTTGAGGTACGGGAGTCTGCCGCGTACGCCTGCGAGATCGCCCATGCCGTCGCCGTTGCCGTCGGCGAAGCTCCGCGGATAGACCTGGTAGATCACCGCGTCCTGCCACCAGCCGGTGCGGTGGCCCGGAGCGTCGTCGGACGTGCCGGCGGAGGGGGCAGCGAGGTGCTGGGTCATGTCGTCCCTGGGGTGTCTGGGTGGGGAGCGGCGCCGGGACCGGGTCGGGGATCCGGCGCCGCCGTGACTTGGTGCGTGCGGGTCGTACGGGGCGGGCTGCGTCAGCCCTTGACGGCTCCGGCGGACATGCCGGTCACCAGGTGGCGCTGGGCGAAGAGGAAGACCAGGGCCGCGGGTATCGCGATCAGCACGGACGCGGCGGTCATCGCTCCCCACTGGGCTCCGTACTGGTTGACGAAGAGCTGCAGTCCGCCCGCGAGGGTGAGGTTGTCCTCGCCGACCATGAAAGCGGAGGCGTACGCCACTTCGCCCCACGCGGTGATGAAGGAGTAGAACGCGGTGACGGCGAGCCCGGGCTTGGCGAGCGGCAGGATGAGCCGCCAGAACGTGCCGAACGGGGTGAGGCCGTCGACCTGGCCCGACTCGTCGATCTCGCGCGGGATGGTGTCGAAGAAGCCCTTCATCATCCAGGCGCAGAACGGCACCGAGATGGTGAGGTAGGTGATGACGAGGCCGGCGGGCTGATTCAGCAGCCCCATGCCGGCCATGATGTTGTAGATCGGCACGATAAGGACGGCGACCGGGAACATCTGGGTGATCAGCAGCGTCCACATCAGCCCGCGCTTGCCGGGGAAGCGGAAGCGGCTGACGGCGTAGCCGGTGGAGGCGGAGACGATGACGCCGAGAAGTGTGGTGAGCCCCGCGATGAGCAGCGAGTTGCCGAACCAGGTCAGGAACTTCGTGTTCTGGATCAGCTTCGTGTAGTTCTCGAACGTCGTCTCTTTGAAGAAGTCCGTGGTCGTCGCGTACGCGGCGGGCTTCAGCGAGGTGAGCAGGACCCACAGCACGGGGAAGACGGCGATCACGGACGCGGCGATGAGTGTGAGATGCAGCCCGACGGAGGCGATCGGCGAACGCTCGCCGCGCCGCCGGACCTTGCGCACGGAGTGCCCTGCGGGGGTCGCCGGGGCGGTGGTTGCGGGGGCGGTGGTCACCAGTCGTCTCCCTGGGTGCGCAGGACTCGCCGGTAGACGGCGGCAAAGATCAGCAGGAGTACGAGGATCAGTACTCCCCAAGTGGAGGACTGCGCGAAGTCGCGCGGGCTGATCTCGAAGGAGAACTTGTACGCCTGGGTGACCAGGATCTGGGTGGCCTCGCCGGGTCCGCCACGGGTCAGCAGGAAGATCACCGGGAACATGTTGAAGGTCCAGATGGTCGACAGCAGGATCACCGTGGTGGAGACCGGCCGCAGCCCGGGCAGCGTGATGTGACGGAACCGCTGCCAGGCGGTGGCGCCGTCCATCTCCGCGGCCTCGTACTGCTCGCTGGGGATCGACTGCAGTCCGCCGAGCAGGGCGACCATCATGAACGGCACGCCGAGCCAGACGTTGACGGCGATGACGGAGAACTTCGCCCAGGCCGGGTCGTTCAGCCACGGGATGCCGTCGATACCGGCACCGGAGAGGATCTTGTTGAGCAGCCCGCGGTCCTCGTTGTACAGGAAGCGCCAGGCGAAGACGGAAACGAAGCCGGGGATGGCCCAGGGCAGGATGAGTGCCATCCGGTACGCGGAGCGGCCGGCGATCCGACGGTTGAGGATGTTGGCGAGGGCCATGCCGAGGGAGAAGGTGATGGCCACGCAGGAGACCGTCCACACCAGGGTCCAGCCGAGCGTGCCGAGGAACTGGTCGCCCGTGATCGCCTCGGTGTAGTTGTCCAGGCCCACGAACTTGTACGTGGCGGGCATGTGGTTGACACCGATGGACCTGGCGACGTTGCGCTCGTTGGCGTCGGTCATCGACAGGTAAATGCCGCGGACCAGCGGATAGCCGATGATCACGCCGATCACGACGACGACCGGGGCGACCATGGTCCACGCGTACCAGTGGGTCGACAGGGCCCGCCGGAGCCTGCTCGGCGGCGGAGGGTTGCCAGTACCGCGGCTCCGGCCGCGGGCGACGTCGTCACCCGCGGCCTTCGCCACCGACTGGCTGGTGTGGACAGCCATCAGTCGGCCTGCCTTCCTGAGTTACTTCCAGCCCTTGAGGAGCTTGCGGTAGGAGTCACCGGTGGACTTGACGCCCTTCTCCGGAGTGGTCTGGCCGGTCAGAACCTTGGTGTACTCGGTGACGAGCGGGGCGAAGAGGCTGCCGGTCTCCGGGATCCAGGGACGCTCGACGGCGGTCTCGACGACGGGCTTGAAGAAGCCGACGATCTCGTTGTCGACGACGTCCTGCTTGGCGTAGGCGGAGGTACGGGTCGGCAGGAGGCTCAGCTCCTTGGTGACCTTGGCCTGGGTGTCCGCGGACGTCATGTAGTCGACGAACGCGTAGGAGGCATCGAGGTTCTTGGAGCCCGCGTAGACGGCCAGGTTGTGACCGCCCTGCGGAGCGCCCTGCGCGGCGGAGCCGGCCGGGACCGGGGCGATGCCCAGGTTGGCCTTGTCCTTGAACTCCTGGCCGGCGTAGGTGTCGGCGACGGCCCACGGGCCGTTGATGATCATGGCGACCTTGCCGTCCTTGAAGGACGACTGCATGTTCTCCCAGCCGTCCGTGGCATCGGTCTTGGCCGCACCGGAGTCGACGAGGTCCTTGACGACCTTCATCGCCTTGACGCCCGCAGGGTTGTCGATGGTGACGGACTTGGTGGAGGCGTCGACCATGTCGCCGCCCTCGCCGTAGAGGAAGGAGAGGAACCAGTACGCGTCGTCGCCGCGCAGGTACATGCCGGTCTTGCCGGTCTTGTCCTTGATCTTCTTGGAGACAGACTTCAGCTCGTCGATGGTCTTGGGGACCTCGACGCCGGCCTCCTTGAAGATCTTCTTGTTGTAGAAGATGCCCATGGAGTCGATGACCTGCGGCACCGCGTACGTCTTGCCGTTGTACTTGGTGGACGCGGCGGCCTGCTTCAGGAAGTCGTCCGGGTTCTTCAGCGCGGAGGTGCCGTCGAGCGGGGCCAGGTAGCCGAGGTCCGCGAACTCGGGGGTCCAGGCGACCTCGGAGCGGATGACGTCGGGTGCGTCGGAGCCGGACTGGGCGGCGTTCTTGAACTTGTTCTGCGCGTCACCGAAGGGCACGTTGACGTACTTGATGTGGACCTTCGGGTGCTGCTTGGTGAAGTCCTCGGCGAGCTTCTTGAAGACCTTGTCCTCGCTGCCCACGGTGGAGGTGTCCCACCACGTCACGGTCCCGGAAAGCTCCCCCGAGCCCTTGCTGGTGCCGTCGGACTTGTCGTCACTGCCGCAGGCGGTCGCCGCGAGCGCCAGGGCCGCGACCAGGGCGGTGGCCGTTATGCCACGTCGCATCTGTGAACTCCTTCAACTGCCGTACCGCTCCGTCGCGGCGCCGGGTCGACGTGAACGTAACAAGGATGCAAGAAGGTCGAAAGACCTTGCGGAAGATTTCTGCAAGCTTCGACGATCGTTACATTCGCGTGTCCTCAAGGTTGCCGTCAAGCCTCTTGACGAGACCCCCCACCCCGACAGGAAAAGGAGCAGGCGGCCGATTCCGCGGTGCGACAATCCGACCGCAAGCAGCATGGCGCCTTCGTAAATCCTTGCAAGAAGTTGCGGCATCCGTGTCTGCGACGATGCTCCGGGGCGAGGCCGCTCACCGGCGCACGCGGTTGCCGCGCGTGACCTACGGGTCCGGTCGCCCGATTCCTGCGCATGGTGGGCAATCCGACATACGCCCGGTACAGTCCACTTCCATGACCGCACGGCTTGCCGATATCGCAACTCAGGCGGGGGTCAGCGAAGCTACGGTCAGCCGTGTACTGAACGGCAAGCCCGGCGTTGCTGCGGCCACCCGCGAATCCGTACTCGCCGCGCTCGACGTCCTCGGCTACGAACGGCCGGTACGGCTGCGCAGGCGCAGCGCGGGGCTGGTCGGGCTGATCACGCCCGAGCTGGAGAACCCCATCTTCCCGGCGCTCGCCCAGGTGATCGGCCAGGCGCTGACCCGGCAGGGCTACACCCCGGTGCTGGCCACACAGACGCCCGGCGGTTCCACCGAGGACGAGCTCACCGAGATGCTCGTCGACCGTGGCGTCTCCGGCATCATCTTCGTCTCGGGTCTGCACGCCGACACCTCGGCCGATATGCAGCGGTACGAGCAACTGCGCGCCCAGGGCGTCCCTTTCGTCCTGGTCAACGGATTCTCGCCGAAAGTCCAGGCACCCTTCATCTCACCCGACGACCGGGCGGCGATGCGGCTCGCGGTGACGCATCTGGTGTCACTCGGCCATCAGCGGATCGGTCTCGCGGTCGGACCCAAGCGTTTCGTTCCCGTACTCCGCAAGATCGAGGGCTTCCGCGCCACCGTGCAGGAGCAGTTGAACCTCACCTCGGACGAGGTGGAGGAACTGATTCAGCACTCGCTGTACACGCTGGAGGGTGGCCAGGCGGCCGCCTCCGCACTGATCGAGCGCGGGTGCACGGCAGTGGTGTGCGCGAGCGACATGATGGCGCTCGGAGCGATCCGGGCCGCGCGCAGGCTGTCGATGGAGGTGCCGCGCGACCTGTCGGTCGTCGGCTACGACGATTCGCCGCTCATAGCGTTCACCGATCCGCCGCTGACGACGATTCGGCAGCCGGTCACGGCGATGGGTCAGGCCGCGGTCCGCACCCTGCTCGAGGAAATCGGTGGCACACCGGCTCCGCACAGCGAGTTCGTCTTCATGCCGGAACTGGTCGTACGCGGTTCCACTGCCGCGGGCCCCGGCCCGGATCCGTCGTCCGCTTCCGGAATCGGCCCAGGGTCGCACACCCGCCCATAGGGTGCATCACGTGCAGCCGGAACCCGACGGGAGGATGATCGGGTAGAGGAGCACATCTGGCGGAATCGATGCCTATGGGTGAATTGCGCGTGAAGTCACAGGAAGGCCGAACGACGGCTCCCCCGTCACCCATCGCGGACGAGGCGGCCCTCGGGCGTGTTCCGAAAGGACCGTCGTCCGCCCGCAGGGCGGCCCAGGCGGGACTTTCGAAACACGCCCCGGAGGCGAAGCGGAACGACCGGCCGGCGAGACTGCGCTCGCTGCGGTCCCCCCATAGGCCGCGCATCTGGTTCGAAGTCCTGCTGATCGCGGCCAGTTACTGGCTCTACTCGCTGGTGCGAAACGCCGTCCCCGAGCAGAAGGCGGCGGCGCTGGCGAATGCCGACCGGCTCTGGTCGGTGGAGAGGTTCCTGGGCGTCGCCGTCGAACAGACGGTCAACCACGCGGTGAGTTCCGTGACATGGCTGGTCGTCTCGATGGACTACTACTACGCGACACTGCACTTCGTCGTCACCATCGGTGTGCTGGTGTGGCTGTTCCGCTTCCATCCCGGCCGTTACGCGGCAGCGCGTCTGACGCTGTTCGCAACGACGGGTGTAGCACTGCTCGGTTACTACCTGTATCCGCTCGCACCGCCCCGTCTGATGAACCGCGGGCACTTCATCGACACCGTGCTGGTGCACCACACCTGGGGTTCGATGGCCTCGGGCAACTTCAAGAACATGTCGAACCAGTACGCGGCGATGCCGTCCATGCACATCGGCTGGTCGCTGTGGTGCGGGCTGACCGTCTTCGCGCTGGCGTCTGCGCCCTGGGCGCGGATCCTGGGCCTGCTCTACCCGGCGGTCACCCTGGTCGTGATCGTGTCGACGGCCAACCATTTCTGGCTCGACGCGATGGGCGGTACGGCCTGCCTGACGTTCGGTTTCGCGGTGTCGTACGCCTGGTACGGGGCGCTGCCGCACCACCTCGCGAAGCGGGTGCAGGTGCCGCGGGGGCGGGCACGCCTGGCAGGGCTGAGCGCGGGAATACCGATCCGGGCGGGCCACCCCGCGGCGGACGTGGCGGCGCGCCGTTGAGGGTTTCGCCGCGGGCCATCCGTGACTCCGCGGCCGACGCCCGATAACGCCCGCCGGCCGATGCTTGAGGATCGAGCTCCGCCTCACGCCCCGTAGAACTGCTCCTCCACCACCGCGCGCGCCCGCCGCGTGATCCGCCGGTAGTCGTCCAGCATGTCCCCCACGTGCCCCGGCTCGTACCCCAGGTACCGCCCCACCGCCGTCAGCTCCCGCGGCCCCGAAGGGAACGTGTCCCCCGGGCGTCCGCGCACCAGCATCACCGCGTTGCGGACCCGAGTCGCCAGGACCCATGCCTCGTCCAGCGTCTGTGCGTCCTCGCCGGAGATCAGTTCCGCCGCACACGCCGCGGCCAGCGCCTCGCGTGTGCGGGTCGTGCGCAGCCCCGGTTCCACCCAGCCATGCTGCATCTGCAACAGCTGGACCGTCCACTCGACGTCGCTCAGCCCGCCCCTCCCCAGCTTCGTGTGGAGCGTCGGGTCGGCGCCGCGCGGCATCCGCTCGGACTCCATCCGGGCCTTGAGGCGGCGGATCTCGCGGACCGCGTCCTCCCCCAGCCCCTCCATCGGGTAGCGCAGGGGATCGATCAGGTCGATGAAGTCGCGGCCGAGCTCCGCGTCACCCGCCATGGGCTCGGCGCGCAGCAGGGCCTGGCTCTCCCAGATCAGCGACCAGCGCCGGTAGTACGCGTCGTACGACTTCAATGTGCGCACCAGTGGTCCGCTCTTGCCCTCCGGCCGCAGATCCGCGTCGATGAGCAGTGGCGGGTCGGCGGTGGGCAGCTGCAGCAGTCTGCGCATTTCGGCAACGACGCTGTTGGCTGCCCGGGTCGCCTCCTGCTCGTCGACGCCCTCCCGCGGTGTGTGCACGAACAGGACATCGGCGTCGGAGCCGTAACCGAGTTCATGACCACCGAAGCGGCCCATGCCGATGACGGCGAACCGGGTGGGAAGGGTGTCGCCCCACTGTTCGCGTACGGCGGCGCGCAGCGCGCCCGCGATGGTGACCGCATTCAGGTCCGTGACCGCGTTACCGACCCGGTCGACGAGTGCGCCGTGGTCGAGTTCCGCGGGGTTCTCCTCCGTGCCGTACGAGCCGATGAGGTCGGCCGCCGTCGTACGGAACAGTTCGCGCCGTCGCACACCGCGGACCACCGCGACCGCCGACTCGGCGTTCTCGGACCGCCCCACCGCGGCCAGCACCTCCTGCTCCAGGTGGTTCCGGCTGCGCGGCTTCAGCCCCTGCGGGTCGCCGAGGATCGCCACCGCCTCGGGCGCCCGCAGCAGCAGGTCGGGGGCGAGCCGGCCGGCCGACAGAACGCGGGCGAGGTTCTCCGCCGCCGCGCCCTCGTCGCGCAGCAGCCGCAGGTACCAGGGGGTCTTGCCGAGCGCGTCGGACACCTTGCGGAAGCCGAGGAGCCCGGCGTCCGGGTCGGCGGAGTCCGCGAACCAGCCGAGCAGCACCGGCAGCAGGGTCCGCTGGATCGCCGCCTTGCGGGACACCCCGGACGACAGCGCCTCCAGGTGCCGGAGCGCGGCGGCCGGATCGGCGTAACCGAGGGCTTCGAGCCGGACCCCGGCGGCCTTCGCGCTGAGCCGGGTCTCGCCGGGTGCCAGCTGGGCGACGGCGTCCAGCAGCGGCCGGTAGAACAGTTTCTCGTGCAGCCGCCGCACCACGGACGCGTGCCGCTTCCACGCCTGGTTGATCTCGGCGATGGGGTCCATACGCATCCCGAGGGAGCGCCCGAGCCGGCGCAGATCCGACTCGTCCTCGGGCACGAGGTGGGTGCGGCGCAGCCGGTAGAGCTGGATGCGGTGCTCCATGGCGCGCAGGAAGCGGTACGCGTCGTCGAACTGCGCGGCGTCCACCCGGCCGACGTAACCTCCCTGGGCGAGCGCCCGCAAGGCGTCCAAGGTCGAACCGCTGTGCAGGGACGCGTCGCTGCGGCCGTGCACGAGCTGCAGCAGCTGTACGGCGAACTCGACGTCCCGCAGCCCGCCGGGCCCGAGCTTGATCTCACGGTCGATGCGGTCCGCGGGGATGTTGTCGACGACGCGGCGGCGCATCTTCTGTACGTCGCCGACGAAATTCTCCCGGTCGGCTGCCTGCCAGACCATCGGCGAGACGGCTTCGACGTACTCCGCACCCAGCTCGGGGTCTCCGGCCACCGGCCGGGCCTTGAGCAGTGCCTGGAACTCCCAGGTCTTGGCCCAGCGTTGGTAGTACGCGAGATGTGAGGAGAGCGTCCGAACCAGCGGTCCGTTGCGGCCCTCGGGCCGGAGGTTGGCGTCGACCGGCCAGATGGTGCCCTCGACGGTCGTCTCGGAGCAGATCCGCATCATGTGCGCGGCCAGCCGGGTGGCGGCCTGGAGGGCCTTGCTCTCCCCCGAGCTGTCGACGGGTTCCGCCACGAAGATGACGTCGACGTCGGAGACGTAGTTCAGTTCGTGCCCGCCGCACTTGCCCATCGCGATGACCGCCAGCCGGCACAGGGCGGCGTCGGCGGGTGCGGCCGTCCGGGCGATGGCGAGCGCGGCCCGCAGGGTGGCGGTCGCCAGGTCGGCGAGTTCGGCGGCGGTCTCGGCGACGTCCGTCGTACCGCAGACATCCCGGGCCGCTATGGCCAGCAGGCACCGGCGGTAGGCGATGCGCAGCGTGTCCGGGTCGTGGGCGTCCCCGAGCTCGTGCTCGAATTCGGCGACCCCGGGGTGCAGGTCCGTCGCCTCGTACATGACGAGCGCCTGCCAGTGGCGGGGGTGCCGGGCCAGATGGTCGCCGAGGGCCTCGGACGCCCCGAGCACCCCGAGCAGCCGGTCCCGCAGCGGCTTGGCGGAGACGAGCGTGTCCAGCAGCATCTGCCGCTCGTCGGCTTCCTCCGCCTCCACCAGCCGGGCGAGTCCCCGCAGCGCCAGATCGGGGTCGGCGGTCGCCCCGAGCGCGTCGAGCAGCACTGGATCGGTGCGTACGGACGCCAGGGCGGGCAGGTCGAGCAGCCGCTCGGCGGCGGCGGGGTCGGTGAAACCGTGCCGCAGCAGTCGGGTGAACGTACTGCTTCTGCGCCCCGGCACCGTCGTCATTCCGTGCTCTCCTGCTCGCCGCCCGTTCCCGTCCCAGCATTCCGAGCCTAGCCCGGTGCCGATGAATTCGTAGCGGCTGCGCCGTCTGTACTCTGCAGGCACGATCGCCTGCAGGACCTGTATCAGGAGGGCGCGCCCATGTCCGGACCCGAACCCGTCGCCGAGCTGCATCACGAGTACAGCGACAAGAGAGCCACCGCCCGCCCGTGGTCGGAAGCCGTGGGTGTGCTGACGCAGGCAGAGGTGTTCTGGCTGTCCACGGTCCGCCCGGACGGCCGCCCGCACGTCACTCCGCTGATCGGGCTATGGACGGACGGCACGCTGCACTTCTGCACGGGCCCGACGGAGCGCAAGGCGCGGAACCTGGCGGAGAACCCGGAGGTCGTGCTGACGACCGGCACCAACACCCTGTCCCGGGGCTTCGACGTGGTGGTCGAGGGCAGGGCGGTCCCGGTGACGGACGAGACCCGGCTGACCCGGCTGGCGGAGCTCTGGGAGGAGAAGTACGGCGCGGACTGGCACTTCGAGGTCCACGCGGGCGCGTTCGCGAACGGTGCGGGCGGACGCGCCGACGTGTTCGGCGTGACCCCGCGCAAGGCATTCGGCTTCGGCAAGGGAGAGCCGTACAGCCAGACGCGCTGGCTCTTCGGCTGAGAGCCTGTCGGGTGACCTTCGATCGGATAGCGGACGCGGTCTGGTGCGTGCGATTCCAAGGCGGCGGGATGTCCTCGTAGCGGAGCTACTAGGATATTTCGGCAACGCGGGAAGCGTGCGTGCCAGGGCGTGGCCGCCCGATCAGAGGTCACCCGACAGGCTCTGAGCGCCGAGAGCTGAGCGCTGACCCCTGGCGCAGGCCCGCGCAGCGGAACCGCGCGGGCCGCCAGGGCGTTGGCGGGGCATGGTGATGATGTCGAGCCTGCTGTTGATGGCCGTACTGGTCCTGGTGCCGTTCCTGTTGGCATCGGCCCGTCATGTGGTCGTACGCACCGGCCGCCCCGACTGGTTACGCCGCGTCCTCGCGGCCCGCACCCCTCGTCACGGGCTGGGCGTGGGGGCCTCGGTCGCCGACGAACTGCACGCGTTCCTGAATTCGGCCAAACGTGTGCAGATCGAGCACCGGGTGGAGGAGCAGGTCCTCAAGGACGACGCCCCGGACGGTGCACCGCCCCGGATGGGGGTGGATCTGGACGCACGGACGGCCGTGTTCCACGCCGGTCCCGTACCACCGCCGTCCCCGTGCAAGCGCGCCGACGGATCACGCGGCGCCTGAGCGAGAACCGCTCAGGCGCCCCGGGACCGGCTACCTGCCGTTGCCGGCAACGGGCTTCGTACCGATGACGACGGTCGCGTACAGCTCGTCGGAGGTGACCACCCGCGCAGTCAGCCCGCTCCGGGCGACGGTCTCCTGGGCCCGCGCCGCCTGCCGTTCACTCGTCTCGACCAGCAGATGCCCACCCGGTGCGAGCCACCGAGGCGCTTCGGCCGTCACTCTGCGCAGCACGTCGAGCCCGTCGCCCCCACCGTCGAGCGCCACCCTCGGTTCATGGACCCGGGCCTCCGCGGGCAGGAGTTCGACGTCCTCGCTGGGTACGTACGGCACATTGGCGAGCAGAATCCCGACGCGGCCGCGCAGCGAGGCGGGCAGCGGTTCGAAGAGGTCACCCTCGTACACCTCCCCCGCGCCGGCGACATTGCGGCGCGCGCACCGCACCGCGGCGGGTTCGACATCGCTGGAGTGCAGCTCGACGAGGTCCAGGGCGGCAGCGAGCGCGGCGCCCAGCGCACCGGAACCGCAGCACAGATCGACGACGACGGCAGGTCCGTCCGAGGGGCGTACGAGACCGACAGCCTGGTCGACAAGGAATTCGGTACGGCGCCGGGGGACGAATACACCGGGGTCCACGCTGATCCGCAGACCACGGAACTCGGCCCAGCCGAGGACGTGTTCGAGGGGGATTCCGGCTGTCCGCCGGTCGACCATGGCCGCGAGTTCGGCCGGATCCACGGCTGTGGAGAGGATCAAATCCGCCTCGTCCTCGGCGAATACACAGCCGGCGGCGCCAAGTCTGTTGACGATGACGGAGTAAGGGAGCGGTGTCGAGGAAAGCGACATGGAGCGGAGCCTTTCGGAATGCCGATGGGTGCTCCGCGGTCCGCCTATACCGGTCCGACCACGCAATCGCGAGAGATGAGCACCCAGCCTGATACAGCGGTAATGGGTCTCACCTCCTCGGTCCGTCCCTGTGCTGGGGTCGGCAACACTACCCGAATCGAGTCCCGGTGCCTGCCACGGGCCGGACCGGGCGGTACGCGCGGACGGCCGGTCACGAACGGCGGCCGCCACCGCCGTCGTAGAACCGGTTGTGGACCGCTATAGAGGTGTTGTTCGCGCGGGTGTGCCGGATCGCTTCGCGATGCTGCCGCTCGATCTGCTGGCCGTCGAAGTTCTCGGTCCTGCGCCGCGACCTCAGCTGCAGTCTGACGATGAGCGCGACGATTAACGCCAGCAGCCCACCGAGCAGCACGAGCACGTGTGTCATGAATCCCCCGTGTCTGATCCGACCTTCTGTCCGCAGTGTCGCCCACCGGACACACCTCGTCCAGAGTCAGCCGGCGCGCATCCGCTCCGGGCCCGGAGCGAGCCGCAGCGGTGCAATGGCAAGATCCGGCCTCTCTTGCGATCCTGGACAGGTGGCACACCGCACCTCTCCGGATGAATCGAACTCCCGTCAACCGACCGATGCGGTCCGCACTGACTACACGGGCGCAATCTATGGTTCGCTCCTGGCCGCATCAGTGGTGGCCGGGGCCAGTGCGCTCGGCCACTATCCACGCTTTGAGCTCGTGGTGCTTCTGCTGTGCACCGGTGGGGTGTTCTGGGCCGCGCACGTCTACGCCGATTTTGTCGGGGACCGGTTGAAGCACGAGGCCGTGACGTGGCGGGAGATCCGCCACGTCATGGCTCGCCAGTGGCCGATCGTGCAGTCGGCCTTCCTGCCGGCCGCCGCTGTCGCGATCAGTCCGTTCCTGGGCCTGGGTCTCGAAGGGGCGGCTTGGCTCGCGCTGGGCGTCGCTGTGGCCCAGCAAGTCAGCTGGGCCAGTGCCGCTGTCATCCGGGCCGGCGCCTCGCGCGGTGCAGTGGCGTCCGTCGCTGCCGTCAACCTGGTGCTCGGGCTCATCATCGTGGCCGCCAAGGTCGCGCTCCAGCACTGAGTTCTGGAAAACCGTCGCGCCGCGAGTCACCGTCGGCTCACATCGCATCCGCTCGCGCGTAGTGCGGCTCGTGGCACCCGTGAAGACGATCAGCCGCATATCTCTGCCCCGTCGCACCGCCCAGGGCGGGTGAAACGGCTTCGGGCCGACGGCACGGAACCGTCGGCCCGAAGCCGCGTACGTTCGCTCGGACAGCGCCGGCCTGCGACTACAGCACCGGCAGCAGTGCCTTCAGCTCGAAGGCCGTGACCTCGCTGCGGTACTCCTCCCACTCCTGCTTCTTGTTGCGCAAGAAGAAGTCGAAGACATGCTCGCCGAGCGTCTCGGCGACCAGTTCGCTCTTCTCCATCAGCGAGATCGCCTCGCCCAGGTTCTGCGGCAGCGGCTCGATGCCCATCGCGCGGCGCTCGGCGTCGGACAGCGCCCACACGTCGTCGTCGGCGCCTGCCGGGAGTTCGTACCCCTCCTGGATGCCCTTGAGGCCCGCGGCGAGCAGCACCGCGTACGTCAGATAGGGGTTGGCGCCGGAGTCGATGGAGCGGACCTCGACACGGGCCGAACCGGTCTTGCCGGGCTTGTACATCGGGACTCGGATCAGCGCGGAACGGTTGTTGTGGCCCCAGCAGATGTACGAGGGGGCTTCGCCGCCGGCGCCCGCGGCGCGCGAGGAGCCTCCCCAGATGCGCTTGTACGAGTTGACCCACTGGTTCGTCACGGCGGAGATCTCCGCGGCGTGCTTCAGCAGGCCGGCGATGAAGGAGCGGCCGACCTTGGAGAGCTGATACTCGGCGCCCGACTCGTAGAACGCGTTGCGGTCGCCCTCGAAGAGGGAGAGGTGGGTGTGCATGCCGGAGCCGGGGTGCTCCGAGAACGGCTTCGGCATGAACGTCGCCTGCACGCCCTGCTCCAGCGCCACCTGCTTCATGACGAGACGGAAGGTCATGATGTTGTCGGCGGTCGAGAGCGCGTCCGCGTACCGCAGGTCGATCTCCTGCTGGCCGGGGGCGCCCTCGTGGTGGCTGAACTCGACGGAGATGCCCATGGATTCGAGCATGGTGATCGCCTGGCGACGGAAGTCCATGCCGACGTTCTGCGGGGTGTGGTCGAAGTAGCCGGAGCTGTCGGCGGGGGTCGGGCGGCTGCCGTCGACCGGCTTGTTCTTCAGCAGGAAGAACTCGATCTCCGGGTGGGTGTAGAAGGTGAAACCCAGGTCGGAGGTCTTGGCAAGGATGCGCTTGAGCACATAGCGCGGGTCGGCGAAGGACGGCGAACCGTCGGGCATCAGGATGTCGCAGAACATTCGCGCGGTGCCGGGGGCCTCCGCACGCCAGGGCAGGATCTGGAAGGTGCCCGGATCCGGCTTGGCGATCATGTCGGACTCGTACACCCGGGCGAAGCCCTCGATGGCAGAGCCGTCGAAGCCGATTCCCTCGTCAAACGCCTGTTCCAGCTCGGCAGGGGCCACGGCAACGGACTTGAGATACCCGAGCACATCGGTGAACCACAGGCGCACAAAGCGGATGTCGCGCTCCTCAAGTGTCCTGAGGACGAATTCCTGCTGCTTGTCCATAGCCACATCCTTGCAGTTCAGACGGTCTGTGCACCACCGCCCGGGATAGGGAGAAGCTCCAGTATCACGACCCGGGATTTCACCCAGATTACGCACTCGACGTGAGATGGAGCACTCGGCCACCCACTACGATCGGCGGCCATGGTGTGCGGGCCTTCGAAGGAGAGGCCCCAGGGGCGGAACGGCGTCGCAGCTGCCCCGTGCGCGCCGGTACCCCGATCCGTTCCTGTCCCTCCCCGCCCATTCGCAGAAGGACCGAAGGACCAGACGACATGAGCTTCGACCGCAGGACCCGCATAGAGCAGATGCGCAACACCGACCGTGCACGCGACCGTCGCAACCGCGCCCTCGCCATAGGGCTGAGCGCCCTCGTCGTCGCTGGTCTGGTCGCCTTCGGTTCCTACGCGCTGCTGGACAGGTCCGAGGCTGCGGACAAGACGAACACCGTCGCGGCCGACGAAGCGACGCCGTCCGCGGCGGAGAAGAAGGTGCTGGCCGCCGAGCCGATCGAGGGGCTCAAGACGTGGGACGCGAAGAAACTAACCCGCAACCACGTCACCAAGGCGGTCACGTACCCGATGAAGCCTCCGGTCGGCGGTGACCACAGCCCCGTCTGGATGAATTGCGACGGCGAGGTATACAAAAAGGCGATCCCCGACATGAACGCCGTGCACTCGCTGGAGCACGGGTCGGTGTGGGTGACATACACGGACAGGGCGTCGGCCGCCGACGTGGCCGAGCTCGCGGCCCTGGTCGGGAAGACGCCGTACTCGCTGATGAGCCCGTACCAGGACCAGGCCGGCACGATCATGCTGAGCGCCTGGGGCAAGCAGGTCACCGTGGACAGCGCCGATGACCCGCGGGTCGGCCGGTTCTTCGCCAAGTTCGTGCAGGGGGAACAGACCCCGGAGCCGGGTGCGGCGTGCACGGGCGGGCTGGGGTCCCAGTGACCAGTACGAAACAGTGGGTGGCCGGTTCCGCCGTCGCCCTCGCGCTGCTCCTCGCGGGGGTGGCGACGGTCGCCTCGGCGCGGGACGACACGGCGGACGCGAAGCAGCCCGGAGCGGCCGCCGCGGCCGTCCGGGTGCCCGGCCCGGACTCGGCCGACGCAGGGTTCGCCCGCGACATGGCGGTCCACCATCAGCAGGCCGTGGAGATGTCCTTCATCGTGCGTGACCGTACGCAGGACGAGGAGGTACGCCGTTTCGCGTACGACATCGCCAATACCCAGGCCAATCAGCGGGGCATGCTGCTCGGCTGGCTGGATCTGTGGGAGTTGCCGAAGGTGGCCGCCGGGCAGGAGCCGATGGGGTGGATGACGCCCCGCGGTGGACACGGCACGCACGGTGACCACGCCATGGACGGGATGGCCGGCATGGGGGACGCGGGCGGGCCGGACGGCGCCTTCACCGCGCATGACGGCGCTCTCATGCCCGGCATGGCCACCCGGACCGAACTCGACCGGCTCAGGAAGGCGAGCGGCAAGCAGGCCGAGATCCTGTTCCTGCAACTGATGACCGACCACCACAAGGGCGGCGTGGCCATGGCGCGCGGCTGCGCCGAGCTCTGCACGGTGAAGGCGGAGAAGCGGCTCGCCCAGGGCATGGTCGAGGCTCAGCAGTCCGAGCTGGACGCGATGGCACAGATGCTGGCGGCGCGCGGGGCGAAGCCCAGGTCCTGAGGCATTCCGCCGGCCCCGCAGCAGCATGGATGCACCCGAATGGGTGATAGCGGTCGCGCGCCCCGAACGGGCCCATGACGATGGGTTCGCTCGGGGTCGGACCGCAGTGCCCATCGGCACCAGGAGGAATTCCTCATGACCACCGCCAAGGACATCATGCACACCGGGGCCCACTGGATCCCCGCGCACGAGACGCTCGACCGCGCCGCCCAGATGATGCGCGAACACAACGTCGGCGCACTGCCGATCTCGGCCAACGGCGAGAAGGACCGGATGGTCGGCATCCTCACGGACCGCGACATAGTGGTCGGCTGTGTGGCGATGGGCCACGACCCGTCGAGGGTGACCGCGGGTGAACTCGCCCAGGGAACGCCGCGCTGGATCGATGCGAACGCAGAGGTCAACGAGGTTCTGGAAGAAATGCAGAGCCACCGGATCCGCCGGCTCCCCGTGGTCGAGAACAAGATGCTGATCGGCATGATCAGCGAGGCCGACCTCGCCCAGCACCTTTCCGAGGACCAGATCGCCGGCTGGGCGGAGAAGGTCTACGCCCGCCGCTGACCGGCGTTCGGCAACGCGCCACTGCGGGCCCGGCACCCCTGACAACGGGGGTGCCGGGCCCGCGTGCGAGGCATACCCAGCGGGGGTAGGGTCCCTGGCATGGGCCCGAAACAGAGTGCGGCATACGGACAGCTGTTGCTGTTTGCCGCGCTGCTGTTCGGGATCTTCACCATGCACACCGTCGGGCATCCGGAGGAACACAGCGGCCTTGAGGCTGTGGTGACGGCGGGCCACGTGCGGGACCAGGGAGCTCAGGGAGTACACCCGGCGAGCGCCATGACGGAGCCCTCGGTGGAGCACTCCTCCGTCCCGCCCCTGCCGAGGGGCGACGGCACGGACCCGATGGCAGTCTGTCTCGCCGTGCTGGGCGCCTGGGGTCTCGCCCTGCTCGTCGGCCGGCTGATCGCGGAGCATCTCCTCGTGGCCGCCGGGGCGCTGTTGTCGCGTGCGCTGCGGTCCGGCCCCTCGCCCGCGATGACGGTTCCCGCCCGGTTGTCGGTGCTTCGGATATAGGAGCGGGTCGCTCCGCATCCCTCCTTCAGCCCACGCCGACAGCAGCAGAGGTGTTCCAGTCATGCCCACTCAACCCACTCGACGCGCCGTGCTCGGCGCCGGAATCGCCATGGCCGGCACGGGAGTTCTGGCCGCCTGCTCCAGTGGTACGGACCCGCAACGGCACGCCGCGAACCCTGGCCCCACGCATCACGACGCCATGAACCACAGCCCGTCGCCCGCGTCGGGGAGCCGCGGAGAGTACATCTCCCCCGGCGACCCGGAGGTCGCGGCGGTCGAGGCGAAGCGGGGCTCCGGCCCCGTACGGAAGATCGACCTCACCGCCACCCCGGGCCGCCTCGATCTGGGCGGCGGGCTCACCGTCAGCTCCTGGTCCTTCGGGGGCCGGCTGCCCGGCAAGGAAGTCCGGATCACCGCGGGCGACACCTTGGCAGTCAACCTCGCGAACCACCTGCCGACGTCGACCACCGTGCACTGGCACGGCCTCCATGTGCGCAACGACATGGACGGTGTTCCCGAACTGACCCAGTCGGCCATCAAACGGAGCGCGGAGTTCACGTACCGCTTCGCGGTGCCGCAGTCGGGGACGTACTGGTTGCATCCGCACCAGGGCGTCCAGCAGGACCGCGGTCTGTACGCGCCACTGATCGTCGATGATCCGAAGGAGCCCCTGTCGTACGACAAGGAGTGGGTCGTCGTGCTCGACGACTGGCTCGACGGAGTGGAGGGTTCCACTCCGGACGCGGTGCTGGCCGAGCTCAGCCACGGCATGGGTGGCATGGAACACGGGTCTTCCGGGGCCGATGACAAGCCCCGCTCCGCGTCCGGGCCCTCGCGGATGCTGAGGGGCGCCCGGAGCGGACTGCTCGGCGGTGACGCGGGCAGTGTCGACTACCCGTACTACCTGATCAACGGCCGCGTCCCGAAGGACCCGACCACGTTCACCGCGAAGCCCGGCGACCGGATCCGGGTGCGCATCATCAACGCGGGCGGCGACACCCCGTTCCGCGTCGCGCTCGGCGGCCACCGGATGACCATCACCCACGCGGACGGCTTCCCGGTCCGGCACACCACGACGGACGCACTGCTGCTGGGCATGGGCGAGCGGTACGACGTGCTGGTCACCGCGCGGGACGGGGTGTTCCCGCTGACGGCGGTCGCCGAGGGCAAGAGGGCATCGGCGCTGGCCCTGCTCCGTACCGGCGGCGGCGCGGCGCCGTCCGCCTCCGTGCTGCCCGATGAACTGACCGGGCAGCTGGTGTCGGCCTTCGAGCTGAAGCCGGACGAGTCGGTGGCGCTGGCCGCCCGCAAGCCCGACCGGACGATCCGGATCAAGATGACCGGCAGCATGAGGGCGTTCGACTGGGGCTTCGACCACCAGAAGTACGACCCCGCTCGGCGCCACGGGGTCAGGCCGGGCGAGCGGGTCCGGCTGGAGTTCTACAACATCACGGAGATGTGGCACCCGATCCATCTGCACGGGCACACGTTCGGCCTCGCGGGACGTGCCGGACCGCGCTCGGTGCTGGGCAGGGCTCCCGGGGCGCGCAAGGACACCGCGATCGTTCTGCCCAAGAGGTCGGTGGCCGTGGAGTTCGACGCGGACAACCCGGGGCTGTGGATGCTCCACTGCCACAACGTCTACCACTCGAACATGAACATGATGACGGTCCTCGGCTACCGCCGCTGACCAGGTCCTGGCGGGCCGCGCCGGCCGCGGCAGCGGAAGTACGGCCCGCCAGGATATCGCGTCAGAAAGACGATTACACTGAGGCGCGTGCCTCAACTACGCCTCGCACTGAATCAGATCGACTCGACCGTCGGTGACCTCGCCGGCAACGCCGAGGCGATCGTCCACTGGACCCGGCACTCCGCCGAACAGGGCGCCCATCTGGTGGCGTTTCCCGAGATGGTGCTGACCGGTTACCCCGTCGAGGATCTGGCCCTGCGGTCGTCCTTCGTCGAGGCGTCGCGGAACGCGCTGTCTGCGCTCGCCGCCCGCCTAGACGCGGAGGGCTTCGGGGAGCTGCCGGTCGTCGTCGGCTACCTCAACCGTTCAGAGAAGGCCCAGCCGCGCTACGGCCAGCCTGCCGGCGCTCCGCAGAACGCCGCCGCGGTTCTGCACCGGGGGCGGGTCGCGCTGTCCTTCGCCAAGCACCACCTGCCCAACTACGGGGTCTTCGACGAGTTCCGGTATTTCGTGCCGGGCGATTCGATGCCCGTCGTACGGGTCCACGGGGTCGACGTGGCGCTCGCGATCTGCGAGGACCTCTGGCAGGACGGCGGCCGGGTGCCGGCCGCGCGCGCCGCCGGGGCCGGGCTGCTGCTGTCGATCAACGCCTCGCCGTACGAGCGCGACAAGGACGACACCCGCCTGGAACTGGTCCGCAAGCGGGCGCAGGAGGCCGGCTGCACCACCGCCTATCTGGCGATGATCGGCGGGCAGGACGAGCTGGTCTTCGACGGCGACTCGATCGTCGTCGACAAGGACGGCGACGTGATCGCCCGTGCTCCGCAGTTCGCCGAGGGCTGCGTCGTCCTCGACCTGGAGCTGCCCGCCGCGGCGCCCGAGGCGCCGTCCGGGGTGGTGAACGACGGACTGCGGATCGACCACGTGGTCCTCTCCGACGAGCCCCTCCCCGCCTACGAGGCGGAGCTGACCGGCGGCTACGCCGAGCGGCTCGACGACGACGAGGAGCTGTACTCCGCGCTGGTCGTGGGCCTGCGTGCGTACGCCGCCAAGAACGGCTTCAGCAGTGTGCTGATCGGGCTGTCCGGCGGGATCGACTCGGCGCTCGTCGCGGCCATCGCGTGCGATGCGCTGGGCGCGCAGAACGTCTACGGCATCTCGATGCCGTCGAAGTACTCCTCGGACCACTCCAAGGGCGACGCGGCGAAGCTGGCGCGCCGTACCGGGCTGAACTTCCGCACCGTGTCGATCGAGCCGATGTTCGACGCATACATGAAGTCGCTGGGGCTCACCGGTCTCGCCGAGGAGAACCTCCAGTCGCGGCTGCGCGGCACGATGCTGATGGCCGTCTCCAACCAGGAGGGCCATATCGTCCTCGCTCCGGGCAACAAGTCGGAGCTGGCGGTCGGTTACTCGACGCTGTACGGGGACTCCGTCGGCGCGTACGGGCCGATCAAGGACGTCTACAAGACGTCGATCTTCCGGCTGGCGAAGTGGCGCAACCGGGCCGCTGAGGAACGCGGCCAGACCCCGCCGATCCCGGAGGCGTCCATCACCAAGCCGCCCAGCGCCGAGCTGCGGCCCGACCAGGTCGACACGGACTCGCTGCCCGACTACGACGTGCTGGACCGGGTCCTGGAGCTGTACGTCGACCAGGACCTGGGGCTGGAGTCGATCGTGGCGGCCGGGTTCGACGAGACGCTGGTGACGAGGACGCTGCGGATGGTGGACACGGCGGAGTACAAGCGGCGGCAGTACCCGCCGGGCACGAAGATCTCCCCGAAGGGCTTCGGCAAGGACCGACGGCTGCCGATCACCAATCGGTGGCGCGAGTCGGGGTGAGCGGCGACGTCCCTCGCGGGTCTACCGGGAGTGAATCCATGGGATGTCGCGTCTGCTCAGGAACCACTCCGCCGGGGACGTGGGGGACGTGGGGTCGTCGGTGCCGTACCGGTGGATGTAGGCGTCGCGGTGTACGCGGTCAGGATCGAAGCCGAGCGCCCCGAGCTGCTTCTCGACTGCGCGCACCATGCCCGAGGGTCCGCTGATGCAGGCCTGGCGGCCAGGTCGGTTACGGGCGTACTCACCGACCTGCCGCAGCAGTTCGGCGTCGGCGTCCTCCGGTTCCCCGCCCTCCGGTGGCAGCGCCGCTGTGACGTCCAGCCAGTCGTACGTCTTGGCCAGCCGCTCCAGGCCGTCGAGGTCGTAGACCTCGCGCTCGGTGCGGGCGCCGAGGATCAGCCTCACTTCACCCGGCCGGGGCAGGGCCGCGGCCGCCTCTATGATCGCCTTCACCGGCGCCCAGCCGGTACCCCCGGCCACGCACAGCAGACCGTGACCGGAATCGGGCGGCAGGGTCATGCTGCCGGTCGCGGGGCCGAGACGGACGCTGCCTCCGGAGCGGACCCGGTCCACCAGTGAGGTGCTCAGTCGGCCGCGCTCGATGCGGCGCACATGGAATTCCAGGGTGCCGTCCATGCGCGGAGCGTTGGCGATCGAGTACGGGCGCCAGACCTGGGGCGCCTCGGGCACGGTCAGCGCGGCGTGCTGACCGGCCTCGAAGGGATAGGGAAGGTGCGGGCGCACCGTGAGAACGGCGATGTCATCGGTGCGCAGCTCGTGGTGCACGACCTCCGCATCCCACCAGCGGGGCGTCGACGCAGGGACCTCTTCGGCCGCAGCGATCATCACCTGCGAGATGAGGTCGTAGGCCGCGACCCACGCCTCCTCGACCTCCTGCGTCCAGGCGTCGCCGGCAAACACCTTCAGCGCCGCGATGAGGCTGGCACCCACGGCCGGGTAGTGCTCGGGACGGGTATCGAACTTGCGGTGGTCGAAGCCGAGGGGGCGCAGATACGCCACGAGCGCTTCGGGGTCGGCGGTGTTCATGGCTGCCGTGGTGAGGGCGGCGAAGAGCCGGTCCTGCTGCTCGTCCATCTGCTCCGGGAACATGTGGCGGACGCCGGGGTTGTGGTGAAACAGGTGGGCGTAGAAGTACTTGCTCAGCTGATCCGCACGCCGTTCGACGACAGAGAAGCTCCACTCGATGAGTGCAGTATTTATGGACACGGGGGGCAATAATATCCGCGAAGTTCCTGACTCTTCACACTATGTGCACTCCGCACGCCCCAGCCCCCGACGGGGCAGGTCTCACAGTTCGATGCGAGCGGCGATCGGCAGGTGGTCGCTGCCCGTCGCCGGGAGCGTCCACGACGACATCGGCTCGACCCCCTTCACCATGATCTGGTCGATCCGGGCCATCGGGGACGACGCGGGCCAGCTGAAGCCGAAGCCGTGGCCGGCCGCGCCCTGGGTGGACCTCATCTGCGAGGTGACCTCATTGAGCGAGCGGTCGTTCATCGTGCCGTTGAGGTCACCGAGCAGGATCACCTTGCCGAGGCGTTCGTGGGCGATGGCCTCGCCCAGGGCGTCTGCACTGTCGTCGCGCTGGTTGGCGGTGAATCCGGCGTGCAGCTTGACCCGTACGGACGGCATATGGGCCACATAGACGGCGACCTCGCCCTTGGGCGTCGTCACCGTGGAACGCATCGCCCGGGTCCAGCCCATCTTGATGTCGACCGGCCGGGTGTTGCTCATCGGGTACTTGCTCCACAGGCCGACGGTCCCCTGCACCGAGTGGTGCGGGAAGCGGTCGGCGAGCGCCGCCTCGTACGTCGACACCTGGCCGCTCGGCAGCTCCTGCAGGGCGATGATGTCGGCGCCTGAGCCCGCGACCTTCCGGGCGGTGCCCGCGGGGTCGGGGTTGCCGGCGTTGACGTTGTGGGTGGCCACGGTGAGGTCGCCGCCGCTGCCCGACTTGTCGGTGAGCAGCCCGCCGAAGAGGTTGAGCCAGACCACGACCGGCAGCAGCAGGGCGATCAGCGCGGTCGCCGAGCGACGCACCAGGCCCAGGATCAGCAGCAGCGGGACGAACACGCCGAACCACGGCAGGAACGTCTCGCTGAGGCTGCCGAGGTTGCCGATGGTGTTCGGGATCTCCGCGTGGAACACCATCACGAGGGTGAGGAGCACCGCGCAGGCGGCGAGGACGATGCCGCGCCGCCACATCCCCTTGCCACTTGTCCATCTGTCGCGCAGGTACCGGAAGCGGGACTCGGCGCGCTGCGGTCCCGCGCTGCCGTACCCGGTGTCCGCCCTGTACGCCTGCACCATTGCGCCGTCCTCACTGCTCCGCTGTACCCATCGCCGCGCTTCCCGACCCTAGGCGATGAGCAACGCCTTTCCTGCCGCCCACGACGGCCGTACTGTCACGAGGACGAAGGACGCGGTCCGGCGAGTTCCAGCCAGAGGGATCTTGTGAGCGTTGTGACACAACGATCACATTCGGGCAGAGCCGGGCGTGTCATGCCTGGCCTGCGCTTTTGCCGGGCAGAAGGGTGGCGGGGGCGGTTGCCCGGGCGGGGACCGGGGCGGTGTCGGAAGCCGGGCGCGGCGCCAGCCCCTCGACCAGCGCCCGGATGATCCGGTCGGCGAGGTCCTCCGGGAGCGGCGCGTCGGGCCGGTGAATGGTCCGTACGAGCATGGGACCGACGAACAGGTCGTCCATCAGCTCCACGTCCAGGTCCGCCCGGAGCTCGCCCGCTTCGACCGCCCGCCGCACGGCCGCCACCATCGCGACCCGCCGCGGTGCTATCACCGTGCACTGATACTCGGCCCACAGTTTGGGGTGGGTCTTCATCTGCGCGAAGACGTTGTGGAGGAGGACCGAGGTGCGCTGGGCGAGTCCGCGCCTGCGCAGCGACTCCAGCATCACGCGGAGATCGCTGAGCCCGGCGGTGCCGGAAATCTTCGGTTCCGGGGGTTCGATGGCGCGCAGCACGTCGACGAAGAGCTCTTCCTTGCCGCTCCAGCGCCGGTAGATGGTGGCCTTGCCGACGCCTGCGGTCCGGGCGATGCGCTCGATGGACAGCCCGGCGAGCGGTTCGCCCGCCTCCAGGAGTTCGACGACGGCGTCCAGGATCGCCCGCTCCGCCGCCGCACTGCGCGGTCGGCCGCGCCGCGGTTCCCGGTCCTCGTCCTGCGCCTGCCCCTGCACCTGCACCTGGCTCCACCTCTTCGCCGCGCCCGTCCGGGTCCCTGTCCCGATTCTCACCGACCGGGCGGTGTCCTGCTCCCGCCCCGGCCGTCCCCGTGTGTCCGGGGTGACCGGGGCGGGGCTTGTCAGCCGTCCGGGCCCGTGGCCGTCATGGCGTCATCGGCGCGCGCCCACGGGCACGGCCCGGTCGTCGTCGCCCTGTCCGGACCGCTGCCGGGCGGGCGGCTTGCCCGGCAGGAAGATTCCGACCACGAGCGCACCGATCAGGGCGACGCACGCGGAGCCGAGGGCGGTGACGTGCATGGCGCTGACGAACGCGTCGTTGGCCGCGCCGACCAGCGGAGCGCCCGCCGGACCGAGCTTCTCCGCGATGCCCAGGGTCGCCTCGATCGACTCTCCCGCCGCGTCCCTGGCCGCGGCCGGGAGCATACCGAGGTGGCCCTCGATTTCACCGCGGTAGACGGTGGACAGCACCGAGCCGAGGACGGCGATCCCGAGCGCCCCGCCGACCTGCCGGAACGTGTTGTTGATGGCCGATCCGGAACCGGCCTTCTCGCGCGGCAGCGCCTGCATCACGGCGACGGTGACGGGCGGCATGACATGAGCCATGCCGGTGCCCTGAACGAAGAAGACCAGACACATCACCCAGATGGGCGTGGTGGCGTCGAAGAGTGCGAACGCCGACAGTCCGAGCGCGACCAGCAGCATGCCGGCGGTGCACACCGCGCGGGAGCCGAACCGCTCGACGACCAGCCGGGCGCGCGGCGCGAAGATCATCTGTGCGGCGGCCAGCGGCACGATCAGGAGTCCGGACTGCAGGGCGCTGTAGCCGCGCACGCTCTGCAGGTAGAAGGCGGAGAAGAAGGTCACGCCCATCAGCGCGAAGAAGACCAGCGCCACAGCGGCGACGGCGGCGGAGAACGCGCCGTTCTTGAAGTACGCGATGTCGATGGCCGGGTGGCTGCTGCGCTTCTCGTGCCAGACGAATCCGGCCAGGACGGCGAGACCGCCGAAGATCGAGAGGAGCACGACGGCGTCGCCGAAGTCGGCGAGTTCGCCGCCGCGGATGATGCCGAACACCAGCAGGACCAGACCGACGATGGAGAGGAGGACCCCGAGCGGGTCGATCCGGCCCGGCTTCGGGTCCCGGGAGTCCGGCACCAGCACCGCCATCGCGATCAGCGCGATGATGACGACGGGCACGTTGACCAGGAAGATCGAGCCCCACCAGAAGTGTTCGAGCAGCAGTCCGCCGGTGATCGGACCGATGGCGATGCCCAGGCCGACGCTGCCGGCCCAGATGCCGATGGCCTTGGGCTGCTCGTCGCGCTCGAAGACGTTCATCAGGATCGCGAGTGTGGCGGGCATCACGAACGCGGCGCCGAAGCCCATCACGGCGCGCCAGGTGATGAGTTCGCCGGGCGAACCGGACATCGCGGCGAGCGCCGAGCCGATACCGAACAGCATGATGCCGAAGAGCAGGACCTTCTTGCGGCCGATGCGGTCGCCGAGCAGACCGGCGGTGAAGAGGAGTCCGGCGAAGACCAGCGTGTACGAGTTGATCGCCCACTCCAGCTCGCTCTGGGTGGCTCCGAGCCCGGTGGGCGACGGGCTCGCGATGGTCTTGACCGCGACGTTCAGGATCGAGTTGTCCAGCACCACGATCAGCAGGCTGAACATCAGAACGGTGAGGATCACCCAGCGGCGACGGTGGATCGCCTCGGGAACGCGAGGCACGGCGGCCGGAGGGCCGGAGGATATCGACATGACGGCGAGCGTATCCCATTTCGATACGAGACCGTCTCGTATTGGAAAGTCTTTGCCAGTCGTGCCCACTTCCCGTGGACGGCCCGGGATGCCACCATGGACGGGATCCGGGGACGCCGTCAGGGCGCCTCGAGATGACGAAGGAGCCGTTGACCATGACGCTTCAGGCTGCGCAGAACCAGCCCGCAACCCCCGCGGGGGCCCCCGCCGACAGCAGCAAGGCGCTGTACGGAGGCAAGAGCACTCGCCGCATCACCGTCCACGACATCGCCGCCGCCACCGAGCGCGGCGAGAAGTGGCCCATGCTCACCGCCTACGACGCGATGACCGCGTCCGTCTTCGACGAGGCCGGCATCCCGGTCATGCTCGTCGGCGACTCCATGGGCAACTGTCACCTCGGCTACGAGACCACCGTGCCTGTCACGATGGACGAGATCGCCATGCTGTCCGCCGCCGTCGTACGGGGCACCAAGCGCGCCCTCATTGTCGGCGACCTGCCCTTCGGGGCGTACCAGGAAGGGCCCGTCCAGGCCCTGCGCAACGCCACCCGGCTGGTCAAGGAGTCCGGCGTCGGGGCGGTCAAGCTGGAGGGCGGCGAAAGGTCGCTCCCTCAGACCGAGCTGCTCGTCTCGGCCGGCATCCCGGTCATGTCGCACCTCGGTCTGACCCCGCAGTCCGTGAACACCATGGGCTACCGGGTGCAGGGCCGCAGCGACGAGGCCGCCCACCGGCTGATCAGGGACGCCAAGGCGGCGCAGGACGCGGGGGCGTTCGCCGTCGTCCTGGAGCTCGTACCGGCCGAGGTCGCCGCCGAGATCACCCGCAGTCTGCACATCCCGACCGTCGGCATCGGCGCCGGTCCCGACACCGACGCCCAGGTGCTGGTCTACACCGACATGGTGGGGCTGACCGGCGGCAAGGTCCCGCGCTTCACCAAGCAGTACGCGAACATGCGCAAGGTGCTCGGTGACGCGGCGAAGGAGTTTGCGGACGAGGTCGTCGGCGGCACGTTCCCGCAGCCGGAGCACACCTTCCACTGACACGTGAGCAGGCGTGCTGGGCGGCGCGACGGGGCGAAGCCTGCCGGGAGGTGTACAGCCTTCCGGACGAGAGGCCCCAGGACATGACCGCCGGTCCCCTCCGGGGGATCACTGGCCACTGCCCGCACAACGACAGCCCGCCGACTTCCCCCATCGGCGGGCTGTCGGCGTGTGCCGGCCGCTGCAGGCGTTCCGTAGGCGGCCGTGTCGGCAGGATGTCGGTGGGCTGTCGGTGGCGGCTGGTCCCATGGTGGACATGACGCGAATCGACAAGAACCCCAGGAGCGGCGGCAACGCCGTCGAGGTGCGGGGGCTGGTCAAGCACTACGGCTCGACCAAGGCTCTGGACGGTGTGGACCTCGATGTGCGCGAGGGCACCGTCCTCGGTGTGCTCGGCCCCAACGGCGCCGGCAAGACCACCCTCGTACGCTGCCTGTCCACGCTGATCGTTCCCGATGCCGGGCACGCCACCGTGGCCGGCTACGACGTGGTGAAGCAGCCGCGACAGCTGCGCCGCGTCATCGGCCTGACCGGCCAGTACGCCTCGGTCGACGAGAAGCTCTCCGGCTGGGAGAACCTCTACATGATCGGGCGCCTCCTCGACCTGCCCCGCAGGACCGCGCGGGCCCGCGCCGACGAGCTGCTGGAGCGGTTCTCTCTCACCGAAGCCGCCAAGCGGCCCGCGATGAACTACTCCGGTGGCATGCGGCGCCGGCTCGACCTGGCCGCCTCGATGATCGGCAGCCCGGCCGTGCTGTATCTGGACGAGCCGACGACGGGGCTCGACCCCCGGACCCGTAACGAGGTCTGGGACGAGGTGCGGCGGATGGTCCTGGAAGGGGCGACCGTGCTGCTCACCACCCAGTACATGGAAGAGGCCGAGCAGCTCGCCGACGAGCTCACCGTCATCGACAGGGGCAGGATCATCGCCAGCGGCGGGGTCGACGAACTCAAGGCGAAGGTCGGCGGCCGCACCCTGCAGATCCGGCCCACGGACCCGGGCCTGCTGCCCGCCATGGCCCGGGCGCTCGCCGAGGCCGGTCTCGACGGAGTGGCTGGTTCACAGGCCGTCCCGGACGAGGGCATGTTGTACGTACCGATCCTCAGCGACGACCAACTGACCGCCGTCATCGGCCTGTTCGCCGACCGCGGTCTCTCCATCGCGCACATCGCCACCGTGCTTCCCAGTCTGGACGAGGTGTTCCTCGCCATCACCGGCGAGAAGACCGCGCCGTCCGTGACCGACACGATTCCCGAGGAGGTCGCGGCATGAGCACGGCGACTCTGACACCCGACGCCCCGACCGGCTCCGCACCGGCGAAGGTCCTCCCCGACGAGGGCCGGATCGGACTGCGCGGCAATCTGCGGCACATCGGGGCGCTGGTGCGGCGCAATCTGCTCCAGATCAAGCAGGACCCGGAGTCGATGTTCGACGCGCTCCTGATGCCGGTCATCTTCACGCTGCTGTTCGTGTACGTCTTCGGCGGCTCGGTCGGCGGAAGCCTGGGCGGCGGCCGGCAGGAGTACATCAACTATCTGATCCCCGGTCTGATGGCGATGATGGGCATGAACATCGCCTCAGCGGTCGGCACCGGTGTCAATGACGACTTCCGCAAGGGCGTCATGGACCGGTTCCGGACCATGCCGATCGCCCGTTCCTCGGTGCTGATCGCAAAGATCGTGGTCGAGCTCGGCCGGATGATGGTCGCCACGGTGATCCTGCTGGCCATGGGCTTCGCCCTCGGCCTGGAGATCAAGACCTCGGTGGTCGGCCTGCTGGAGGCGGTCGCACTGTCGGCGGTGTTCGGCGCCGCCATCATGTGGATCTTCATCCTGCTCGGGCTGTCCCTCAAGACGTCCCAGTCGGTTCAGGCCATGGGGTTCCTCGTGCTGATGCCACTGCAGTTCGGTTCATCGATCTTCGCCCCGACGGCCACGATGCCCGGCTGGCTCCAGGCCTTCACCGACTACAACCCGCTGTCCAATCTCGCGGACGCGGCGCGCGGGCTGATGCTCGGCGGTCCGGTGGCGCACTCGGTGTGGCTGACGCTCGGCTGGGCCGCGGCCATCACCCTGGTGACGGCGCCGCTCGCGGTCGCCAAGTTCCGCAAGAGGACCTGACACCCCTCCGGTTCACTCCCGGTACGCGTCGACCAGGGCGACGGCCTCCTCCAGTGCGAGGCCGTCGCCCTCGGCGTACGCGGAGTCGTACGCGGCCTCGCCGAGGACCGCCGCGGCCAGGGCTTTTGCCCGCGCCAGGTTGTCCCGCTCCATCGACGTCGGCACATGTCCGGCCGGCAGCAGTCGCGCGCCCGCGCCCAGCAGCCGTGCGGCGAGCCCGGCCGCCCATTCGTCGCCGAGTCCGGCCAGGGCCCTGGCCACGGTGACGAGATGGATGACGGTCATCTGCGGCGCGACCATCTGCGAGAGCGGGTCCCCGGACCGGGCCAGCGCCGTCCTGCCGCGGGCCAGCGCGTCGGCGTACAGCCCATCCTGATTGTCCAGCCAGGCCATGCCTCCCAGCGCGAAGCCTTCGAAGATGGCCATGGTCTCCGAGCGGAAGTGGTCAAGCAGAGCGAGCATCTGCTCACGGGCCTCGGCCGTCCGGCCGGAGCGGCCCAGCCACATGGCAAGAAAGAGCCGGGCTGTGGGCATCGCTTCGTGGCCCGCCTGTGGCCCCTGGGAGAGCACGTCCCGCAGGATCCGCTCGCCCTCCGCGCCGCGGTCGAGCTCGGTGAGCACCGAGGCGTAGCGGGTACGGAGCACCGCCACCTGGGACTGCGCGCCGAGCTTCTCGGCATAGCCGATCGCGGCCAGGAAGTCCTCGGCGGCGCGGGCGTATTCGCCGCACCGCTCGTTCGCCTCGCCCCGCGAGGAGAGTGATTCGGCGGCGCCCCAGTCGTCGCCGAGCCGGCTGAAGATCTCCAGGCTCTCGTCGGCGTCGATGCGCGCCTCGTCCGACCAACTGGGGCGGTTGGCCAGCATATTGGCACGCATCTGGAGCGCGGCGGCCAGTTCCCAGTCGTAGCCCAGCTCGCGGCAGGAGCGGACCGTCTCGTCCAGCAGCTCGCGCAGCTCGCCCAGGTCGCCGGTGAGCATGACCGCGAAGAACCAGAGTGATGCCGGAGCGCGGCAGGTCTGCGGCTGGCCCGGGTGATACGTGTCGGCGATGACACGGAGCCGCGCCATGCTCGTCTCGTCGGTCCATTCGTCCATGGCGTGGTCCATGCTGACCAACTGGACCAGCGCCACCTCGCGCCTGGCCTCCTGGAGCAGTTCCGGCGACATGGGCGGCGGCGCCTCGGTGCAGCGTTCGTGGATCGACGGTGCGGGGGTGGCGGGTGAGGTGAAGGGGTCGGGGCCCAGCGCGGCTGCGGCGTCCGCCCACTGCAGGGCGTCCGCCCGCAGGTCGCGCATCTGCCAGTACCAGGAGAGCGAGAGCACCATGCAGAGTGCCTCCTGCTCGTCGCGGGCGGCGACGGCGTGGCGCAGCGCGGTGCGCAGATTCTCGTACTCGCGCTGCAGGAGGTCGATGGCGGCCCGCTGTCCGGCGCCCCGGAGTTCGGGGTCGGTGGTACGGGCCAGTTCCCGGAAGTGCACCAGGTGGTGCCGCTCGACGATGGTCCGCTCCCCGGCCTCGTCGAGCCGCTCGGCGGCGTACTCACCGACGGTCTCCAGCAGCCGGTAGCGCATTTCGCCGTCGTCGGCGGGTGCGGCGACGACGAGGGACTTGTCGACGAGTGAGCCGAGCAGTCCGGCGACCTCGCGCGCGTCCTGCGGCCCGTCCGCGCAGACGGCTTCGGCCGCGGCGAGCGTGCAGCCGCCTGCGAAGACCGACAGCCTGCGCAGGACGGCGCGTTCGGACAGGTCGAGAAGATCCCAGGACCAGTCGACGACGGCACGCAGCGTCTGTTGGCGCGGCAGCACGGTACGGGCCCCGCTGGTCAGCAGGCGGAACCGGTCGTCGAGCCGCTCGGCGATCTGGCGCGGGCTGAGCATGCGCAGCCGGGCGGCGGCGAGTTCGATGGCGAGCGGCAGTCCGTCGAGCCGGCGGCAGATCTCGGTGGCGGCCGCCTCGGTCTCCTCATCCGCGTCGGTCCGGAACCCCGGCTTCGCGGCGGCGCCGCGGTCGGCGAGCAGGCGCAGCGCCATCGGGTCGGGCAGCGGGCCGACGGGGCGGACGAACTCGCCGGGTACGCCGAGGGGTTCGCGGCTGGTCGCCAGGACGGTGAGGTCCGGACAGTGGGCGAGCAGATGGTCGGCGAGCGCGGCGGCGGTCTCGACGACGTGCTCGCAGTTGTCGAGGAGGAGGAGCATGCGGCGTCGGGAGCAGTGCTCGGTGAGCCGGACGAGCGGGTCGCCCGCGCCGCGCTCCGCGGCCCGGAGCTCTTCGGCGCCGGCGCCGCGCAGCACCGTCTCGCGGGCACCCAGCGCGGTCAGTACGGCTTCGGGGACGGTTTCCGGGTCGTCGACGGGGGCGAGCTCGGCCAGCCAGACACCGTCCGGCCAGGCGGACGCGACGGATTCGGCCGCCTCCTGGGAGAGCCGGGTCTTGCCCGCGCCGCCGGGCCCGAGAAGGGTGACGAGCCGGGCCTGCGCGAGGTCGTCACGGATGGCGTCGATGTCGTCTTCGCGCCCGACGAAGCTGGTGAGCCTGGCGCGCAGGTTGCCGTGGGCGTGGCGGGTGTGGGTGCGGGCCGGTTCCGCAGGCGCCCGGCCCGGGGCAGGCGTCCGGTCCGTGACGTGGGCCGGCTCCTGTCCCGGCGTCCGGTTCGGCGGTCTGCGCACCGGCTCTTGATGGAGCAACTCCGCGTGCAGTGCGCGTAGTTCGGGGCCCGGGTCGGCGCCGAGGCGGTCGGCGAGCACGGTGCGTACCTCCTCGTACGCCGCCAGTGCCTGCGCCGTACGTCCGGCGTCCCGCAGCGCCCGCAGCCGCAGCGCCTGAAGGGGTTCGTCCATCGGGTGGTCCGCGCAGAGCGCGACCAGCTCGGGCAGGACCTCATCGGCCCGGCCCAGCGCCAGCGCCGCGGTCAGCCTGGCGCGGCGGGCGTCCAGGCAGCGGGCCGTCCAGCGGGCGGCGACGGCGCCCCGGTCCGGCAGATCGGCGAGAACCGGTCCGCGCCAGAGTGCGAGGGCGTTGTCGAGCACCGCCACGGCCTTCGCCGGGTCGCCCTCCTCCAGTGCGCGCGTCCCGTCCCCGGCGAGCCGCCCGAAGCGGTGCAGGTCGACCGCGTCCGGGTCGGCGGCGAGCCGGTAGCCGCTCTCCGCCGAAGTGATCGCCTCATGGCCGAGGACGCGTCGGAGCCGGCCGACGAGCGCCTGCAGGGCGCCGACCGCGTCGGCGGGCGGATCGCCGTCCCACACCTCGTCGACGAGCACGGTGGCCGGGACGGCACGGCCGGGGCGCAGCGCGAGAACGGTCAGCAGGGCGCGCAGCCGCGCCCCACCGATGACGACGGCCGTGCCGTCGTCATGGAGTGCCTGTGTGGTGCCGAGGATGCTGTAGCGCACGCGCCTATTCTCCTTGACTGCTCCCTGTCCGAAGAGAGATCTCGCGCGGCGGCGCGCGCAGTCCACGTGGGACGGGCCCTGCTCGCCGGGTCCCCACCCCGTCCGGAACCACCGCGTCGGCGCGGGACGTTCCCTCCGTGCCACCGGTACGGTCAGGGCTCGTGCCTGCCCCGACGCACTCCCCGCACCCAGCCACCTGGAGTCCGCTGATGACCACTGCAGCAGCCCGGAGCGACCGGCGGATCAGCCCGGTCTTTCTCGGGATCGTCGCCGCCATGGCGGTATCGGGCTGGGCGGTGTGGGCGGACTTCGGGCATCCCCCGGGGCTCGCGGTCTTCCTCTTCGTCACGGCGGCGTGGGTCGTCTCGCTCTGTCTGCACGAGTACGCGCACGCCCGCACCGCGCTGCACAGCGGGGACATCTCGATCGGGGAGAAGGGCTATCTCACGCTCAACCCGCTCGCCTACACGCACGCACTGCTGAGCATCGTGCTGCCGGTACTGTTCGTGATCATGGGTGGATTCGGTCTGCCCGGTGGCGCGGTCTTCATCGAGCGGGGCCGGATCAGCGGCCGCTGGAAGCACAGCCTGATTTCGGCGGCGGGCCCGCTGATGAACGTACTGTTCGCGCTCGTCTGCACGGCGCCGTTCTGGCTGCACGCCCTGGACGGGGTCCCGAGGGAGTTCCGGTACGCGCTGGCGTTCCTGGCACTGCTTCAGGTCACCGCGGCGATCCTGAACTTCCTGCCGGTCCCCGGCCTGGACGGGTACGGGGTGATCGAGCCCTGGTTGTCGTACCGGATCCGCCGCCAGCTCGAGCCGTTCGCACAGTTCGGACTGATCGCGGTCTTCGGCGTGCTGTGGATCCCGGAGATCAACCACGTGTTCTTCGACGCGATCCACAGCCTGCTGCAGTCACTGGGCGTGAGTGAATTCAGGACGTACTGCGGACGCGATGCCTACCAGTTCTGGAGCACGGCGAATCCGGTCTGCGCCGTCGACAGGCCCTGAGGGCTGTCCCCCGAGGACAGCCCTCAGCCCGCGGCCCCGGCGCGCTGCTTGCGCAGGTAGTACCACGCCATGTTGGACGAGAGCCCGGCCAGCAGCACCCAGACGATCCCGAGCCAGCTGCCCTGGACGAAGGAGGCCACGGCCGCACCGACGGCGAGGACGCAGACGGCGAGGGCGTAGAGGGCGAGGCGGGGCATGGGGGCAGCTCCTGTCCGGGGGCGGTGCACGGTCCCGTCCAGTGTCCCTCATGCCCCGTTCCGCTCTCCGCAGGGTGCGGCCGTGGCAGTCCGCCGGCTCAGACGTCGGTGGTACGCAGGCCTGCGTGCGCCTTGTAGCGGCGGTTGACCGAGATCAGGTTGGCGACGAGCGATTCGACCTGGTGGGCGCCCCGCAGCCGGCCCGCGAAGATGCCGCGCATGCCGGGGATCCGGCCGGCGAGCGCCTGGACGAGGTCGGTGTCGGCGCGGGCGTCGCCCAGCACCAGCACATCGGTGTCGATCTCCTCGATCGCCTCGTCCTGGAGCAGTACCGCCGAGAGGTGGTGGAAGGCGGCGGTGACCCGGGAATCGGGCAGCAGGGCGGCGGCCTGCTCGGCGGCGCTGCCCTCCTCGGGCTTCAGGGCGTACGCGCCCTGCTTGTCGAAGCCGAGCGGGTTGACACAGTCGATGACGAGCTTCCCCGTGAGCTCCTCGCGCAGCGACTCCAGAGTCTTGGCGTGGCCGTCCCACGGCACGGCGACGATCACGACATCGCTGCGCCGGGCGCAGTCGGCGTTGTCCGCGCCCTCGACGCCGAGGCCCAGCTCGCCGGCGGCGGCCTCGGCGCGGCCGGCGACGCGCGAGCCGATGATCACCTTCTGCCCGGCGCGGGCGAACCGGTAGGCGAGCCCGCGGCCCTGCGGACCGGTGCCGCCGAGCACACCGACGGTCAGACCGGATACGTCGGGAAGGTCCCAGGGGTCCTTGGCGGGGGGCTTGGGCGCGCTGCCACTGTCGTTCGTAGTCATGGCGCCGACATTACTGCCCGCCCTGGAAGGGAAGGCCAGGCCGATCTCCTGCGACATCGGTCACTTAGGACCCGTTCGGCTGGTTCGGTGGCGTTCGCCGGTGCCGGGGACGGGCTCTGCGGCATGATGCCGGGCCATGGATGCCGTACGCGTCGCCCTGCTCCGAGAAGTGCTCGCCGGGACCGAGTGGCCCGCCGCGGCCCGGCGTTTCGCGGGGACGCTGCGCTCGTCCGTCGTTCCGCACGGCGGCGGGCTGCTGCTGGTGGGGACGGCGGCGTACGAGCCGTGGCACCTGGCGGCCCATCTCGTCGACGAGTCCACCTGGTCCGGGCTGCCGGAGCTGACTCCCACGCTTGTGCGGCACCGGGTGGGACCGGGCGATCCGGCGCATCTGGCCGTCGGGCTGGGCCGGATCGAGGCGGCCGGGCGGGGCGAGACGCTGCTCCTGGTGGCCCCGGAGCGGCCCGGGGCCGGGCTGCTGGAGCGGGTGCACGCCGCACGCCGGGCCGGGGCGACGGTGCTCTCGCTGGACAACGGTGACCCGGAGGTGGGAGGGCTGGCTCATGAGACGCTCGCGGTGACCGGCACCGACGATGTGGACCTGGACACCGTGCAGCATCTGGTGAGCGCGGCGGCCGGCGAGAACAGCGCCCCGGCGCCGCGGGGTCGGCGCGGCTTCCGGGACCGGCTGTGCCGGCTCGCCGACCAGCTGACAGCGCCACCGTCACCGAGGTGGTGAAGGCCCGCGCTCGGCGGCCAAAACCGGTTGCAGGCGGCACGTACGGCACCGGACCATGACCCCTCGTGACCTCCGCCTCCGCCCGGCCCGCCCGCGCGCTACTGCCCGACCTCTCGCCCTGGCGGTCCTCGGCCGACTTCCGGTTGCTGTGGGTCCAGGGCCTGATCACCTACTTCGGCAGCTTCATGGCGCTGATCGCGCTACCGCTCCAGATCAAGGAGCTCACCGGTTCGCCGCTCGCCGTCGGCGCGATGGGTGCGGTCGAGCTGGTGCCGCTGGTCGTCTTCGGCCTGTACGGCGGGGCACTCGCCGACTCCGCGGACCGCCGCAAGGTGATCCTGGGCACCGAGGCGGGGCTGGGGCTGCTCGCCGTCGTCCTCCTGGCGAATGCCGCGCTGCCCGACCCTGCGCTCTGGCCGCTCTATCTCGTCGCGGGCGGCGTCTCCGCGCTTGCCGGGCTGCAGCGGCCCGCGCTGGACTCGCTGATGGCCAGGATCGTGCCGCACGACCAGCTCACCGCGGCCGCCGCGCTGAACTCGCTGCGCTGGCAGTTCGGCGCGATCACGGGCCCGGCGGTGGCCGGTCTGGTGGTGGCCTATGCCGGGCACGCCACGGCATACACGGTCACGGTGGTCACGTTCACCGTCTCCGTGCTGCTGTGTCTGCGGCTGGCGCCCGCACCGCCCGCCGAGCACGCGCGGAAGCCGTCGCTGCGCGGGATCGCGGAGGGCGCGCGGTACGCGTGGAGCCGGCCGGTGCTGCTGGGGACATACGCGATCGATCTGGCCGCGATGTTCTTCGCCTTCCCGAACACGATCTTCCCGTTCCTCGCGGACGAGCTGCACGCCGAGTGGTCGCTGGGGCTGATGTACGCGGCGGGGTCGGTCGGGTCCCTGGTGCTGGGGCTGACGAGCGGCTGGACCTCACGGGTGCGACGGCACGGGCTGTTCGTGGTCTTCGGTGCCGCCGTCTGGGGGCTGGCGATCGCCGCGGCGGGATGGTTCAGCAATGTGTGGCTGGTGCTGGGCTGCCTGGCGGCGGCGGGCGCGGGCGACATGCTCAGCGGGCTCGGCCGCTCCACGATCTGGAACCAGACCATCCCGGAGGAGCTGCGCGGGCGACTGGCGGGCATCGAGGTGCTGTCGTACAGCGTCGGGCCGCAGCTGGGTCAGGTGCGGGCGGGCGCCATGGCGGGCTGGACGGGCACCCGCTCGGCGATCTGGTCGGGCGGGGTGGCGTGCGTGGCCTCCGTCGCGCTGCTGGCGGCGGCGCTGCCGAAGCTGCTCACGTACGACTCCGGGACCGACGAGGACGCCGAACGGCGGCGGCAGGCGGGAGTACCCGGTGTCCCGGCGACCGGACAGTCAGGCACCTCCGGCGCGTGAGATGCGGCGTCCGGGGCGGAGCCCCGGGGCCGGGCCTCAGGGCTGTCCCGTAATCCCTGACGGGCGCGCGGCGTCAGATGCGGCACCTCGCCGCGTTGTCGGAACATCCGAATACATCCGTATGCGGACGCCCCTCCGCCTTGCGATGCACCGCATCCGACGCCGCGCGCTGTCCCGCCAGGGATTACGGGACAGCCCTTACGCGTCGGCCTCCGGGGGCGTGGAGCGGTCGTGCCATTTGGGGTCGTTCTCCCACTCCAGGTTCCGCTCCTGCGCCGTCTCCATGGCGTGCCGAGCCTCCTCGGGCGTGGTGTACGGCCCGAACCGGTCCTTCGCCGGGCACTCCGGGCCCTCCTCGACCTTCTTGTGCTCCAGGCAGTAGTACCACTCGCCCGGCTTGCCGGCCGTGCGCTTCTTGAACAGGGCCATCGTCGACTCCTTTCCTCGGGGCCATGCTGCCCCAAGCACGCTGGTTAGACTCGCTGATATGTCTGGCCAGTCGCTCCTCGTACCAGGGGAGATCACTCCCATCCGTTCCGTACCCGGAAACATCCGGCGTCCCGAGTACGTGGGCAAGCCCGCTCCCACGCCGTACACCGGCCCGGAGATCCAGGACGCCGACACCGTCGAGCGCATGCGCATCGCGGGGCGGATCGCCGCGCAGGCGATGGCGGAGGCCGCGAAGCACATCGCCCCGGGCGTGACGACGGACGAACTCGACCGGGTCGCCCACGAGTTCATGTGCGATCACGGCGCCTATCCGTCGACGCTCGGCTACCGAGGGTTCCCCAAGTCGCTCTGTTCGTCGCTCAACGAGGTCATCTGCCACGGCATCCCGGACTCCACGGTGCTGCGCGACGGCGACATCGTGAACCTCGACGTCACCGCATACATCAATGGTGTGCACGGCGACAACAACGCCACCTATCTCTGCGGCGATGTGGACGAGGAGTCCCGGCTGCTCGTGGAACGCACCGAGGAGTCGCTTAACCGCGCCATCAAGGCGGTCCGCCCCGGGCGCCAGATCAATGTGATCGGGCGGGTCATCGAGTCGTACGCCAAGCGCTTCGGGTACGGCGTGGTCCGGGACTTCACCGGGCACGGGATCAATTCCTCGTTCCACTCCGGCCTGATCATTCCGCACTACGACAGCCCGCACGCGACCACCGTGATGCAGCCCGGCATGACCTTCACCATCGAGCCGATGCTGACGCTCGGGACGCACCAGTACGACATGTGGGACGACGGCTGGACCGTGGTGACGAAGGACCGCAAGCGCACCGCCCAGTTCGAGCACACGCTGGTGGTGACGGAGACGGGCGCGGAGATCCTCACCCTTCCGTAGCCCTCGTACGCGAGGAGAGGCGTTCCCGCCCAGCGCGCGGTGACCCGGAGGTACGCGCTCTCCGGCCCGGCAGACGTGAGCGGCCCACGTCCCGGCCGGGATCCGCCGGACACTCAGCCGCGGGCGGACAGCAGGACGCGGCCCCCGACCTCCACCGTGCCGTCCGGTGCGGGTGCGGTGAGGATCTGGGAGCCGCACCCCTGGGTGATGTTGAGGGCGCGGCCCAGCTGCGCACTGAGCAGCAGCGCCGCGGCGCCCGTCGCCTCGTCCTCCACGATCCCCCCGGCGCCGGCCCCGGTCCGCCGCGGGAACGCCCGCGCCCTGACCCGCCCCGCCGCCTCGTCCTCCCACGCCCAGACGTAGAGCCAGCCCTCCCCGGGCGGCGGTCCGGTCAGCGCCTCGACCTCGGCGACGGACGCGTAGCGCTCCAGCGTGCGCGGCGGCGCCCACTCGGGGCGTGCGGTGATCCAGGTGAACTCCCCGTCCTGGCGGGCGAAGATCTCCCCGACCGGCAGTTCCAGAATCTCCAGGTCGAGGAGCCAGGCGGTGCCGACGAGCGGATGCCCGGCAAAGGGCAGCCGGAGTCCCGGCGTGTAGATGTCGATGCGCCCCCGCTCGGGGTCGTCGACGAACACGGTCTCACTGAAACCGAGTTGTCCGGCGAGCGCCTGCCGGGACGCCTCGTCGGGGTACGCACTCCCGTCGCGGACGACCCCGAGGGCGTTGCCGTGCCGGCCGTCGGGGCCGCAGAACACCCGCAGTACGTCGATGCCCGCGGGTACGTCGAAGTCATTCACGTGCGCATTCAAGCACCGCGCGGGCGCAGGCCGCGCCACAGGGCAGGACCGGCAGATTGCCGGGCCGAGGCACCCGTGGAGCCCAGAACTCCTGTGAAGTCCGGAGTTCCGAGAAGAGTCCCGCCCGCTTGACCCTCTCTTGACCATCCCTTGGGTCACCCATGGGTCGCCCGTGATCACCTCGTTCCTCCACACCCCAAGTGAGAGCTGAATCACTGCACGAGTGGGCATCAGTCAGGTAAGCCTCGGTTAAGTTAGGTTCGCCTCACCTGCCTTGCCTTTGTCCCGTTCCAGTCCTTTCTCTCTTCAGCCTGTGTGGAGCCCGTATGCGAGCCGTTCGTCTCTCCGTCGTCACCGCTGCCGCCACCGTGGCAGCCCTGACCGCCGTCACGGGCTGCGCCGAGAAGAGTGACGGCAAGGGCGAGGGCGCTCTGAGCGTCGTGGCGAAGGACGACTCCTGCACGGTGTCCAAGAAGAAGCTCCCGGCCGGCCACGTCGAACTGGCCGTCGAGAACAAGGGCTCCAAGGTCACCGAGGTCTACCTGCTCTTCCCGGATGCCCGCATCGCCGCCGAGCGCGAGAACATCGGCCCCGGCACCAGGGCCACCATCACGGCCGAGGTCAAGGCCGGCTCCTACGACATCGTCTGCAAGCCCGGCATGAAGGGCGCCGGCTACCGGCAGAAGATCGAGATCACCGGTGGCACCACGGCCAAGCGCAGCCCCGAGATGGACAAGGCCGTCAGCGAGTACCGCACCTATGTGCAGGCGCAGGCCGACGAGACCCTGCCGAAGGCCAAGGTCTTCACGGACGCCGTCGCCGCCGGTGACATCGAGGCCGCGAAGAAGGCGTACGCCGAGTCCCGCATCGGCTGGGAACGCACCGAGCCCGTCGCCGAGTCCTTCGGTGACATCGACCCGAAGGTCGACCTCCGCGAGGACGGCCTGGAGGCCGGCCAGAAGTGGACCGGCTGGCACCGGCTGGAAAAGGCGCTGTGGCACGACAAGAAGCTCGGCGCCGAGGAGAAGGCTCTCGCCCCGGTTCTCTACAAGGACCTGCTCGACTGGCAGAAGCGGATCGGCACGGCGGAGATCACCCCGACCTCGATGGCCAACGGCGCCAAGGAGCTCCTCGACGAGGTAGCCACCGGCAAGGTCACGGGTGAGGAGGAGCGCTACAGCCACACCGACCTGATCGACTTCAAGGGCAACGTCGAAGGTGCCCAGAAGTCGTACGAGCTGCTGAAGCCGATCGCGTCGAAGAACGACCCGGCGCTGACCGCCTCCCTGGACAAGCAGTTCGCGTCGTTGAACACGCTGCTGGACAAGTACCGCGCGGACAAGACCTCGTACGAGTTCACCTCGTACGACAAGGTCGGCAAGGCGGACCGCAAGGAACTGTCGGACGCCGTCAACGCCCTGGCCGAGCCGCTGTCGCGGCTCGCTGCCGCGGTGACGAAGTAACGAGCGGGGAGGCTTCGCACATGTCCGAGGAGACACAGAAAACCGTCGACGGCGAAGAGGCCGCTGCCGGCGGACGCGCCCCGTCCCGCCGCGCCCTGCTCGGCTGGGGCGGTGCCGGGCTGGCGCTCGGCGCGGTCGCGGCCGGTGGCGCGGTCGCCGCGGTGCGTACGAAGACCGATACCGTACCGACCGCGGACACCGGCGCCGCGGTGCCGTTCCACGGTGTGCACCAGGCCGGTATCGCCACCGCCGTCCAGGACAGGCTGCACTTCGCCGCGTTCGACGTGACGACGAAGGACCGGGCCGAGCTGATCGCGCTGCTCAAGGAGTGGACGCGGGCGGCCGAGCGGATGACGGCCGGTCATGCGGTCGGCGACGGGGCATACGGTGGCCTCGCCGAAGCACCGCCGGACGACACGGGCGAGGCGCTGGGGCTCAAGCCGTCCCGGCTCACCCTCACCATAGGCTTCGGCCCCTCGCTGTTCGCCAAGGGTCGGTTCGGTCTTGAGGACCGGCGCCCGGAGGCACTCGTCGATCTGCCGAAGTTCCCCCACGACAATCTCGAGACGGCCCGCAGCGGCGGCGACCTGTGCATCCAGGCGTGCGCGGACGACCCGCAGGTCGCGGTGCACGCCATCCGCAATCTCGCCAGGATCGGCATGGGCCGCACCGCGATCCGCTGGTCGCAGCTGGGCTTCGGCAAGACGTCCTCGACGACGCCCGACGCCCAGACTCCGCGCAACATGATGGGCTTCAAGGACGGCACCCGGAACATCTCCGGTACCGACACCGCGGCCCTGGACAAGCACGTATGGGTCGGCGAGAAGGACAACGCGGGCTGGATGACCGGGGGTTCGTACCTGGTGGCCCGGCGCATCCGCATGCACATCGAGACCTGGGACCGGGCCCCGCTCCAGGAGCAGGAGGACGTCTTCGGCCGGGACAAGGGCGAGGGTGCACCGGTGGGCAAGGCGAAGGAACGCGACGAGCCGTTCCTCAAGGCAATGCTGCCGACCGCCCATGTGCGGCTCGCCCACCCGGACAGCAACGACGGTGCGACGATCCTGCGCCGCGGCTACTCCTTCACGGACGGTACGGACGGGCTGGGCCGGCTCGACGCCGGGCTGTTCTTCCTCGCCTACCAGCGCGATGTCCGTAAGGCGTTCATCCCACTGCAGCGCCGCCTCGCGGCACACGACGCACTCAACGAGTACATCCAGCACGTGGGTTCGGCGCACTTCGCCGTCCCGCCGGGCGTCCGCGACAAGGACGACTGGTGGGGCCGGGCGCTGTTCTCGTAACGGGACTCGAAGCGGACATAAGGAGAACCGAAACGTGTTCAGTAACTTCCTGATCGGCCTGCGCGAAGGCCTTGAGGCGAGCCTGGTCGTCTGTATCCTCATCGCCTATCTGGTGAAGACCGGCAACAAGAACAAACTGCTGCCGATCTGGATCGGTGTCGGCATCGCGGTCGTCATCAGCCTGGCGTTCGGCGCCGGTCTCGAATTCGGCTCGCAGGAGATGACGTTCAAGGCGCAGGAGGCGCTCGGCGGTTCGTTGTCGATCATCTCGGTGGGTCTGGTCACCTGGATGGTGTTCTGGATGCGGCGCACCGCGCGGCATCTGAAGAAGGAGCTGCACGGCAAGCTGGACGCGGCACTCGCGATGGGCACCGGGGCGCTGGTCGCGACGGCTCTGCTCGCGGTCGGCCGGGAGGGGCTCGAGACCTCGTTGTTCGTCTGGCGCGCGGTGCACGCCGCGGACGACGGCTGGCATCCGATGATCGGCGCGTTCCTCGGGCTCGCCGCCGCCGTGGTGCTGGGCTGGCTGTTCTACCGAGGTGCGCTGAAGATCAACCTGGCGAAGTTCTTCACCTGGACCGGCGGCATGCTGGTGGTCGTCGCGGCCGGTGTGCTCGCGTACGGCGTCCACGACCTGCAGGAGGCCGAGTTCCTGGGCGGCATCCACAACCAGGCGTTCGACATCAGCGCCACGATTCCGCCGGACAGCTGGTACGGCACGCTGCTGAAGGGCACCTTCAACTTCCAGCCCGACCCGACCGTTCTTCAAGTCACGGTGTGGGCGCTGTATCTGATCCCCACGCTCGCACTGTTCCTGGCCCCGGTAGGGTTCGGACGGTCAGTGGGGGCGACGGATCAGAAGGCGCAGAAAGCAACGGATGAGAAGCCTGAGGCCGATTCGGCTGGCGACGGGGCTCGCGGCAGCGACAGTGCTGAGCATGACGGCGAGCGGGTGCGTGACGGTGCACGGCGAGCTGGAAGTCGTACCGGCGGCGACGAAGTCTGAGGCCGCGAAGGCCCTCGCGGACTTCACCGCCGCGTACAACGCAGCGGACAAGGCTTACGATCCCGCGCTCGACGCGGACCGGGTGACCGGTTCGCTCGGCGCGATCAACCAGGCCGGCCTGAGGGCGCGGCAGAAGAACTACCCCGGCGGCAATGCCAACCACAGGCCGCTGGAGCTGACCGACGCCACCTACGTCATCCCGAAGAAGGCAGGCTGGCCGCGCTGGTTCGTCGCTGACACCGATTCCAACCGCGACCAGGACAGCGGGAAGCAGGACACCCGCTGGCTGATCGTCTTCCTGCGGTCCGGGCCGGACGCCGGGTGGCGGGCCGCCTATCTGTCGGTCGTGGCGCCCGCCGCGGTGCCCGCCTTCGCGAAGGACAGCGACGGGCGGGCCCGGCCGGTGGCCACGGACAGCAGTGAACTCTCCGTGGCACCCAAGGACTTGGGCACCAAGTACACGGAGTATCTGCAGAAGGGCACGCCGGACGTGTTCGCCCCCGGGGTCGCCACCTCGGGCTGGCGGGACACGCGCAGGACCACCCGCCAGGCGGGCTTCTCGTACCAGTACATCGACCAGCCGCTGGACAGCGGTGCGTTCGGTCCGCTCGGCCTCGAGACCGAGGACGGCGGGGCGCTGGTCTTCTTCAGCAGCAAGCACTTCGAGCAGCAGACCGCGGCGAAGGGGCTGCGTCCGCCGGTCAACGCGGATGTGCAGGCACTGCTGACCGGTGAGGTGAAGACCACCCTTACCAAGGAGCGCGTCTCCAGCCAGCTGGTGTACGTCCCCAAGAAGGGCGCTGCGAACGGCGCCAAGGTGATCATGCTGAACCGACTGCCGGGGCTCACGGCGGCGAAGGGCTCGTGACACCGTAACGCTGTGGGCCCACGAGACGGGGGCGCAGGGCCCGTCAGGCCCCGCGCTCCGGCTTCAGCGGCTGAGCGGCCAGGCCACCGACCCGTGCTCGAAATCGCTCTGGTCCGCCGCATCGGCGTACTGCGCGCAGGCGTCGGTGAGCGTCTCCAGCAGTGTCAGCGGGTCCGGCAGCGGGTTCTCCGGCCCGCGGACCCAGTGCACGTCCAGCTCACCGGGGAGCAGGGCGGGCGGCAGGAGCACGTAGCTGCCGCGGCAGTGCCAGCGCAGTCCCGGGTGCTCGTCCATGGTCTCGGGGTGGCAGTCCAGCTCGCAGGGCCACCACTCGTCCTCGTCCTCGGGGGTGCCGCGGGTGGCGGTGAAGAAGAGCATCCGGTCCTCGCCGGACACGGCTACCGGGCCGACGTCGATACCCGCGGCGATGAGCCGCTCCAGTGCCTGGCTGCCCGCGCTCAACGGCACGTCGAGGACGTCATGGATCATGCCGGTCGCGGTGATGAAGTTGGCCTGCGGCTGACTGCGGGCCCAGCGCTCGATCTGGGCACGGTCGGTGGTGGACTGCGTCTGCCAGGCGAAGGAGACGGGGTGCCTGGCGGGAGTGGGACAGCCGATGCGCTCGCACGAACATCGGTAGCCGATCGGGTGGGCGGCGGGCGCGATCGGCATTCCGGCCTCGGCGACGGCCAGGAGCAGCGCCTCCCGGGCGGTGTCGTCGCCCGCGCGCTGCTGCGGTTTGGGTCGCCGGCGCAGCCATTGGGAAAACTTGCTCTCTGTGCCGCGAGAACGGCCGAAATCGGCGCCCATCTATCCCCTTACCTCAGCGTTGCCCCTGCCCCTATCGTCCCACCATCCTGCGCCCCGGGTGGCCAGAGTCCTGAAGCGGGGGCGTCGACCGACGCCTTGAACAGGGTCTTTTGTGATCTTTTGTCCGGAAATGACAGGCGTGGCTGTGGCCGGTTCGGTGCGGCTGTGCCGCGCGTCGTGACTCAGCGGGCGGCCAGACCGTGCAGGGCGTAGTCGACGAGCGCGTCCGCGTACGCATGGGTGAGCGGCCTGGTCCGCAGCAGCCAGCGGTGCGTGAGCGGGGCGACGAGGAGCTCGACGGCGATCCTCGGATCGATCTCGGCGCGTACGTCGCCCGCCTCCTGGGCGGCGCGCAGCCTGTTGACGTAGAGCTGCAGCTGCGGTTCGAGCAGCTTCTCGACAAATTCGGCGCCGAGCGCGGCGTCGACGATCCCCTCGGCGGCCAGCGCCCTGGTGGGTGCCTCGGTCACCGGATCGTTCAGCTCGTCGACGGTGGCCCGCAGGACGGTCCTCAGGTCGGCCGCCAGGTCGCCGGTGTCCGGGATGGCGTACCCGGCCTCTCCGGCCTGCTCGGCGGCCCGGTTGCCGAGGTCGACGAAGGCCTCCAGCAGGACGGCGGCCTTGGAGGGCCACCAGCGGTAGATCGTCTGCTTTCCGACACCGGCGCGGGCGGCGATGGCCTCGATCGTCGTCCTCGGGTAGCCGGCCTCACCGACGAGACCGAGTGCCGCGTCGTAGATCGCCCGGCGGGAGCGCTCGCTGCGGCGGCCGGGGTCGGGCGGCCGGTTTTCTGCCATGCCCGTCACGGTAGCAGCAGGGCGAGGCGAGACGTATCGTCTCCGTATCTCTCCATAGACGTTACGGAGCATCCTGCAGAACCACCCGATCGGTTCACTGCGCGGTAGCTCCGAACGGCGCACCATGAGCTCACGCACAGACCCGTGCGAGCCCCGGCACCCTGCAGGCAATCCCTGCCGTCCGTGAGGAGCCCTCATTGCCTCGTGAAGCCACACCCTCCTCGCTTCGTGAAGCCGCCGTCCCCTTGCCTCGCGAAGCCACTGCTCCGGCGCCCCGTACAGCCACGCCGCGCCGCTACCTGATGTGCGCCCCGGCCCACTTCAAGGTCACCTACTCCATCAACCCGTGGATGGACCCGACCAAGCCGGTCGATCTGCCGCTGGCGCAGGCCCAGTGGGAGGACCTGCGCGACCGCTACCGTGCGCTCGGCCACACCGTCGAGCTGCTCACCCCGCGCCCCGATCTGCCCGACATGGTCTTCGCCGCGAATGGCGCCACCGTCGTCGACGGGCGGGTGCTGGGCGCCCGGTTCGCCTACCAGGAGCGGTACGCGGAGGCGGAGGCGCACCGGGACTGGTTCCGGGACCACGGCTTCACCGAGATCCGTGAGCCGGACCACGTCAACGAGGGCGAGGGCGACTTCGCGGTCACCTCCTCGTACCTCCTGGCCGGGCGCGGCTTCCGGTCCAGTCCGCTCTCGCACAACGAGGCCCAGGAGTTCTTCGGCCGGCCGGTGATCGGCCTCGATCTGGTGGACCCGCGCTACTACCACCTGGACACGGCCCTCTGCGTGCTCGACGAGGCGGGCGACGAGATCATGTACTACCCGGGCGCGTTCTCACCGGGCAGCCGGTCGGTGCTGCGGCGGCTTTTCCCCGACGCACTGATCGCCGAGGAGGCGGACGCCGCCGCGTTCGGCCTGAACTCCGTCAGCGACGGGCTCCACGTGCTGGTGCCGCAGGGCGCCGCGGGCCTCTTCGACCCGCTCCGGGCGCGCGGCTTCGAACCGGTCCCGATGGACCTGAGTGAGCTGCTCAAGGGCGGCGGCAGCGTGAAGTGCTGCACCCAGGAGCTGCGGCCCTAGGGCGTGCTTCGAAAGTCCCGCCCTAGGGCCGGACGACGCTACTTTCGAAACACGCCCTAGTCACCCTCATCGTGGGGCGGCGGCCAGGCGTCGCCCCACGCGATGTCCCGGGCGGCCCGGTACAGCTCGCCGTGCCGCTTGGTGACCGTGGAGCGCTGCAGGGCCTCGTCGCGGGTGCACAGGTCCAGCAGCACCTGCCCCTTGCGGATCTGCGGCTTGCGGGTGACCCGGGCGGGCACCGGTTCGGTGGCGAAGCGGGTCGCCACGACATAGCTGAACTTCTCGTCCTCGTACGGCAGCGAGCCACCCTTCACCTGCCGGTGCAGCGAGGAGCGGCTGACCCGGGCCGAGAAGTGGCACCAGTCGGTGCCCGGCTCGATGGGGCACGCGTCGCTGTGCGGGCACGGGGCGGCGACCGTCAGTCCGGCAGCGATCAGCCGGTCACGGGCCTCGATGACGCGGGCGTAGCCGTCGGGGGTGCCGGGCTCGACGATCACGACGGCCTGTGCGGCGGCCGCCGCGGCATCGACCAGCTCAGTGCGCGCCTGCGCCGTCAGTTCCTTGAGCACGTAGCTGATGGTCACCAGGTCCGTGGGGTCGAGCTCCAGTCCTGCACCGATCCGGGCCCGCCGCCACTCGGCGGTGCTCAGGGCCTCGATGCCGGAGGCCTCGGCGAGCTCGCGGCCGAGGGTGAGCGCGGGCTCGGCCCAGTCCAGGACGGTGGTCCGCTGGCCTTCCCAGGCCCCGGCGACGGCCCAGCTCGCCGCACCCGTGCCGCCGCCGATGTCGGTGTGCGTGGCGGGCGTCCACTCCGGAGCGGCCTCACGAAGGGCGGCGAGGGCGGACCGTACCGCTTCGCAGGTCGCGGGCATGCGGTACGCGGCGTACGCGGCGACGTCCGAGCGGTCGCGGAGCACCGGGGCATCGGTGGGGGTGGTCCCCCGGTAATTGGCGATGAGCCGGTCGACGGCCTGCGCGGCCTGCTTGGGCGGCAGCCCGTCGAGGAGTCCGGCCAGCGCCGTGCGCAGGGCTTCCGCGATGGAGTGGGTGACGTTCACCGAGAAATTGTAGGCGGATTCGACCGGTTGTTCCCCCGGCCGGTGCCTGTTCCGTCCTGCGCCCCGTCACCCGGCACGGGCTCTTCGCGGAACAGCGCCGAATCCGAACTGCTGGTAAACCCTGGCCAGTTGCTACGCTGACCGGCGCGACGCCAGGATTGCTCATCGGAGGGGACCATGAGACAGAAGATCGTGCGCCTGACTCTGGTCGCCGGGGTGCTCGTGCTCGCCCTGCTGCTTCTGCTGGCCACGTGCGGTGCCGGGGGCAGCCAGGACCGGAAGGGCGCCGACAAGCCGACGAAACCGGTGCCGACGCCCACGGGTCCGGGCCCGGCGACACAGCTCACGGTTCCTCCCGCGTACACCACGCAAAGCGGCTGGGAGCTCGTCAACACCTCCCCCGACTACGCGATCTCCCGGACGACGGGACGCCTCGGCTATCTGCTGCGGGTCGCCGACGATCAGTACCGGCTGGAGACCATCGACTCGGAGACCGGAAGGGCGGGCTGGAGGGGGGAGAACTGGCGGCCGCCGGCCTCGAAGCACTCCCCGAGGCTGATCCTGGTCACCAAGAACGACGTGGAGTACTTCGTCACCTGGTCGTACGGAAAGGTCGGCGTGAACGCGCTGACCCCGGCCGACACGATCGTCTCCCTCGATGTGTACGACGTGAAGGACGGCGCCCGGCGGCGCATCGAGGTGCCGTGGTCCTCCGCACCGAGCGTGATCGCCTCCGGCCCCGACATCCTGATCAGCGACGGCCGGACGACCAGTGTGGTGGTCGACCCGGCGACCGGACGCTTCTCGAAGATCGCTCCCTCGGCGCTGAAGTACCCGAAGGACTGCCCGTCATGCAGGCAGCTCACCGAGGTGTTCGGACTGACGAAGAAGGGCCTCCTGGTGAGCGGGGCACGGGAGTTCTGGGTGCAGGGCGGCTGGTTCAGCCGGAACGTCGCCCCGAAGAACACCGACCGCACCAGCGGGATCCCGACGACCGTGGCCCCCGGCTGGGTGCTGGCCAAGTGGCAGCTCGCCAAGGGGCAGAAGCTGGCGCAGACCCATGACCTGTGGGCGGTGCACGACGCGGAGACGGGGAAACCGGTGGCCACGGTGGAGTGCAACAAGGTCGCCATCAAGCCGGGCCAGTACCCGGAGGCCGTCATGTCGCCCTCGCAGGGCTATCTGGTGGCCGGGAACCTCGCCTTCGACCTGACGGCGAAGAAGGGTTTCTGCCTGGAGGCACCGGACGGTTCGAAGCGGCTGACGCTGGCCTCCGTCACGGACGAGGGCATCGCGTACGGCGCGACGAACGTGCGCAACGCGACGGACGCCCTGAACGGCAGCGGCCGCCCGGTCGCCGTCGAGGTCGTCACGGGGACCCCGGAGGGGCTGCCGTCCAATGTGCGGCTGCCGGGCGCGGAGGCGGAGGCAGGCGTCGGCGTGTTCCGGTGGACGGACGAGCTGGACCGGCTGCACCTGCTCGGCTACCCGCGCGCGCCCCGCTGAGACGGACCGGTACAGGGGGTGCGAGCCGGGCGCCCATTTTGTGAGCGCCTGCAAGAGCTTGCAGGCAAGCAACACCTTGATTCCCTGCCAGCCCTTCGAGTGTCGTGGCCCCAGCTGTGATCCGCCGGACACTCCCGGCTCGTTCCCTAAGGGCTGTCCCGTAATCCCCGGTGGATCAGCGCGCGGCGTCAGATGCGGTGCATCGCAAGGCGGAGGGGCGTCCTCATACTGGGCGTATTCGGGCGTTCCGACAACGCAGCGAGGTGCCGCAGCTGTCGTCGTGCGCCCGCCAGGGATTACGGGACAGCCCGTAGCTTCTACGACTGCCGTTGCCAAGGTCGGCACAGGACCAGGAAGCAGGCCATCGCGCCGACCGCGCACACCACCTGGACGACCGCCATCGGGACGGCCGTCTCCTCCCCCGTAATCCCGACGAGCGGTGAGGCGGCGGCCCCGATCAGGAACGACGACGTACCGAGCAGCGCCGAGGCGGAACCCGCTGCGTGCTTGGTACGCATGAGCGCCTGGGCATTGGTGTTCGGCATCGCGAGCCCCATCGCCGACATCAGGACGAAGAGCCCCGCGGCGACCGGTATCAGGCCGACCTCGCCGAAGACCCCGGACGTCATCAGCAGCAGCGCACCTGCGGCGAGGACGATGACGCCGAGCCCGAAGCCGAGCGCCTTGTCCAGGCTGACCCGGCCCACCAGCAGTTTGCCGTTGATCTGGCCGACGGTGATCAGGCCGATCGAGTTGATACCGAAGAGCAGGCTGAAGGTCTGCGGCGAGGCGCCGTAGATTTCCTGGACCACGAACGGCGAGGCACTCACATAGGCGAAGAGCGCGGCGAAGGCGAGGCTGCCCGCGATCATGTAACCGGTGAAGACCCGGTCGCCGAGGAGCCCGCGCATGGTGCGCAGTGCGTCGCCGATCCCCCCGGTATGCCGTTCCTCCGGCGGCAGCGTCTCGTGCAGCCACTTCCAGACGACGAGGGTCAGCACGATGCCGACGACGGTGAGGACGGCGAAGATGCCCCGCCAGTCGGTGAACCGCAGCACCTGTCCGCCGATCAGTGGCGCGACGATCGGTGCGACGCCGGAGATCAGCATCAGGGTGGAGAAGAACCTGGCCATCTCCACGCCGTCGTACAGGTCACGGACGACGGCCCGGGCGATGACGATGCCGGCCGCGCCGGCCAGGCCCTGCAGGAGACGGAAGCCGATGAGAAGTTCCACGGTGGGCGCGAAGACGCAGATCGCGGTGGCGAGTACGTAGACCGCCATGCCGAGGAGCAAGGGCCGGCGCCTGCCCCAGCGGTCGCTCATCGGTCCGACGACGACCTGGCCGAGCGCCATTCCGGCGAGGCAGGCGGTGAGGGTGAGCTGGACGGTGGCCGCGGGGGCGTGCAGGGCGTCGGTGACCGCCGGCAGCGCCGGCAAGTACATGTCCATGGAGAGCGGCGGGAGTGCGGTGAGACCGCCGAGGACGAGGGTGACGAGGAGTGCGGTGCGTCGGGTCGCGGCGGTGGCGGCGGGCCCGCCACCGGCGTCCCAGCCGGTCCCGGTCCCGGCTGTGGCATTCGATATGTCTGCGTGCTGGGCTCGGCTCACGCCGGTCTCCGGCATTCTCATCTCCAAATAGTTGAATCCGCCTCTATGCTCTCAGCTCAGCCGGAGTGGTCGAGACCTTTTCTTGGGAGCAGGCATGAGCAGTACCGTGCGTTGGGGCGTGCTGGCTACGGGTGGCATCGCCGCGACCTTCACCGCTGACCTGCAGGCGATGCCCGACACGGAAGTGGTCGCCGTGGCATCCCGTACGGACACGGCGGCGAAGGCGTTCGCCGAACGGTTCGGCATACCGAAGGCGTACGGCAGCTGGGCCGACCTCGCCGCCGACGACGAGGTCGACGTGGTGTACGTGGCCACGCCGCACTCCGCGCACCGGGAGGCCACCGCGCTCTGCCTGGAGGCCGGGAAGCACGTGCTGTGCGAGAAGGCCTTCACCCTCAATTACCGCGAGGCGGAGGAGCTCGTGGCGCTCGCCCGGGACCGTGGCCTCTTCCTCATGGAGGCGATGTGGACGTACTGCAACCCGGTCGTCCGGCGGCTCACCACACTGATCTCCGACGGCGCCATCGGCGAGATCCGTACCGTGCAGGCCGACTTCGGGCTCGCGGGTCCGTTTGCCCCGGACCACCGGCTGCGGGACCGGGCGCTCGGCGGCGGCGCGCTGCTGGACCTCGGGGTGTACCCGGTGTCGTTCGCGCATCTGCTGCTGGGTGAGCCGGACCGTGTCCAGGCCGATGCCCTGCTCTCCCCCGAGGGCGTCGATCTGAACACCGGCATGCTGCTGGGCTGGGAGTCGGGGGCCACGGCGCTGCTGAGCTGTTCGGTCACCGCCGACACCCCGCAGACCGCGTCGGTCACGGGCACCAGGGGGCGGATCGACTTCCCGCGCGGTTTCTTCTACCCGGAGCGCTTCGTGCTGCACCGGGAGGGCCGCGACCCGGAGGAGTTCACCGCGGGGACCACGGGCAACGGGCTCCGCGGGATGCAGTTCGAGCAGGCGGAGGTCCTGCGCGCGCTGCGGGCGGGTGAGACGGAGTCGCCGCTGGTGCCGCTGGACGGATCGCTGGCGGTGATGCGGACGCTCGATGCGGTACGTGACCGCATCGGCGTCCGCTACCCGGCGGACGACATCGGCTGATCGCTCGGAGAACCACCCCTGGGAGCCCGAGCCGGCCGCCATGCGGTGACTCTTGAGGCGAAAGGCGTACGCTGCGGCGTCATGAGCAACAAATTGTTGAACTCTGATGCGAGGACGGCCGTCGTCACGGGCGCGGGTTCCGGGATCGGCCGCGCGGTGGCTCTCGCCCTGACGGGCGCCGGCTGGTCGGTGGCGCTCGCCGGCCGCCGCCCCGACCCCCTCGCCGAGACGGTGGAGATGGCCGGGCCGGATGCCCGGGCGATCACCGTCCCCGCCGACGTCTCCCACCCCGAGGACGTGGACGCTCTCTTCTCCTGCGTACGGGAGTGGACCGGCCGGGTCGACCTGCTGTTCAACAACGCGGGCACGTTCGGTCCGCGCTCCGTCCCGGTCGAGGAGCTCTCCTACGAGGACTGGCGCACGGTCGTCGATGTGAACCTGACCGGGGCCTTCCTGTGCGCGCAGGCGGCGTACCGGCAGATGAAGGAGCAGGACCCGCAGGGCGGCAGGATCATCAACAACGGCTCGGTATCCGCACATGCGCCGCGCCCCCACTCGGTCGCGTACACGGCGACCAAGCACGCGATGACCGGGCTGACGAAGTCGCTGTCGCTGGACGGCCGTCCGTACCGGATCGCCTGCGGCCAGATCGACGTCGGGAACGCGGCCACGGAGATGACCGAGCGGATGCAGACCGGCACCCTCCAGGCCAACGGCGAACTGGCGGTGGAGCCGGTGATGGCAGTGGCGGACGTGGCCCGGACGGTGGTGCACATGGCCGAGCTGCCGCTCGAAGCCAACGTGCAGTTCGCGACGGTCCTGGCCACGACGATGCCGTACGTGGGCCGGGGCTGACGATTCCTTGCGCGCGCCGCCGATCGAGCCGAGCGGCGCGCTCCTGGACTCCTGCTCCCGGACGAAGGGGGCACCGCCGTCGAGAACTGTCACTGGGCCCGCGGGCCGGGATCCGGGGCGTCGGCCGCCCCGGGCGGGAATGCCCTGGACCGCGGCGGGGTTGAGCAGCGTCATGAGTGAGATTCCAGGAACCGAGGTCCTGCGCTACACCGCCTTCTCCGCCGACCCGCAGGGCGGCAATCCGGCCGGGGTCGTCCTCGACGCGTCCGGTCTCGACGACGCGGCGATGCTCGCGATCGCGGCGGAACTCGGCTACAGCGAGTCGGCCTTCCTGACCGGACCGGGCACTTCGGGTGAATCGGGCGGTCGTGGCTACACGATCCGCTACTTCAGCCCGAAGGCCGAAGTCCCGTTCTGCGGCCATGCCACCGTCGCGACAGCCATCGCCCTCGCCGAGCGCAACGGACCCGGCGACCTGGTGTTCACCACTCAGGCGGGTACGGTCCCCGTTACCGTCACCCGGGACGGCAGCGAACTCCGCGCCACCCTCACGAGCGTCGAACCGCACGTCACGGATGTCGCCCCGGACGACCTGGCCGAGGCGCTGGCCGCCCTGGACTGGCCGGCCGGCGACCTGGACCCGGCCCTGCCGCCACGGATCGCCTATGCGGGCGCCCGTCATCTGGTGCTGGCCGCCGGAAGCCGGGAGCGCCTCGCCGACCTCGACTACGACTTCGCCCGCCTCGAAGCGCTGATGCACCGGCTCGACCTGACCACGGTCCAGCTGGTGTGGCGCGAGTCGGCGACCGTCTTCCACGTCCGCGACCCGTTCCCGGTCGGCGGCGTGGTCGAGGACCCGGCGACGGGTGCGGCGGCCGCCGCCTTCGGCGCGTACCTGCGCGAGCTGGCGCTCGTCCCGGACGCCGCGGTCCTCACCCTCCACCAGGGCCAGGACATGGGCCGCCCCGGCACGCTCGCGGTCGAACTGCGCCCGGGCGACGCGCGGGTGCGGGTGAGCGGCACGGGAACGCGTATCCCCGCCGCGGAGTGAGCAACCGGCCGAGGCCGGACTGCTGACGTCACCGAGGGGTGTGCCGGGCGTGGGCGGCGCCGAAGCCCCTCGCGCGACGCCGCCCCCCAATTGCCGGTCGGTCTAAGATGCTGGCAGTCCGGTTTCCCCTTTCAGTCAGACCCCTGTGGCGCCGACCACGCCATGACTAGAGAGACTCGTAGCTGATGGCCCAGCAGGCGCGCGCGATCCAGACTCGACGTTCGATCCTGGTGGCGGCCGCCGCCGTGTTCGACGAGCGTGGCTACAGCAGCGCCACCATCAGCGAGATCCTCGCCCGGGCGGGGGTGACCAAGGGCGCACTGTACTTCCACTTCAACTCGAAGGAAGAGCTGGCGCTCGGCGTGATGGACGTCCAGCTGGACAGTTTCCCGCTGCCGCCGCGGCCGACGAAGCTTCAGGAGCTGGTGGACCAGGGGATGATTCTCGCCCACCGGCTCCGCCACGAACCTCTGGTGAGGGCAAGTGTCGGGCTGGCGATGGACCAGGCGGTCGAGGGGCTCGACCGGGGCACGCCGTTCCGGGCCTGGATCGACCGGCTCGAACATCTGCTGAGCGCTGCCAGGAGCCAGGGCGAGCTGCTGCCGCACGTGCATCCGCGTGAGACCGCCGAGCTGCTGGCGGGCGCCTTCTCCGGAATCCAGGTGATGTCCCAGGTCCTGTGCCGACGTGAGGACTTGGGGCGCCGGATCTCCGTACTGCTGCATTACGTCCTGCCGAGCATCTCGACGCCCGCCGTGCTGGCCACGCTCGACATGTCCGAGGATCGCGGCGGGCGGCTGCTCTCACAGCTGGAATCCGTACCGAGCCAGGCCGGCGCCACCGGCTGAATGCCCGGAGCGGACCGGCGAGACGGACGGCGCCCCCGGTTCCTGACGGCCGCTCCGCTACCGGGCGGCGGCATCCGGCACGTGGCAGGGCAGCGACCGACAGCTGAACATCGAGGGACTACGATCGCGGGCACCGCAGCGAGCTCAGGAGTGCTGACCTTGTCCGAACCGCGCATCGGCGTATCCATCGTGACCATGGGCGACCGCCCGCAGCAGGTCGAGGCGTTGTTGGCCTCGGTGGCCATGCAGGACGTGCTGCCGTCCCGTCTCGTCGTCGTGGGCAACGGCTCACCGCTGCCGGACTTCACCGGCTTCCCCGGCCTGTCGGGCCTCGCCGGCGGCGTGACCACGATCGAGCTGGACGAGAACCTCGGCTGCCCCGGCGGCCGTAACGTCGCCATCGCGGCACTGGCTGAACTCGGGGACGTGGATGTCGTCGTCGAGCTGGACGACGACGGTCTGCTCGTCGACACCGGTGTGCTGCGCAAGGTCCAGGAGCTGTACGCCGCCGACCCGCAGCTCGGCATCATCGGGTTCCGTATCGCCGACGAACACGGCGAGACGCAGCGCCGCCACGTCCCGCGGCTGCGCGCCACGGACCCGATGCGGCGCGGCCCCGTCACGGCGTTCCTCGGCGGTGGCCACGCCCTCTCCATGAAGATGCTCGCGGAAACGGGCCCCTGGCCGGCGGAGTTCTTCTTCACACACGAGGAGACCGACCTCTCCTGGCGGGCGCTCGACGCAGGCTGGAAGATCCTGTACGAGCCCGATCTGCTGCTCCAGCACCCCAAGACGTCCCCGGCCCGGCACTCGGTCTACTACCGGATGACGGCCCGCAACCGCGTCTGGCTGGCCCGTCGCAATCTGCCGCTCCCTCTGGTCCCCGCCTATCTGGGCACCTGGACCCTCCTCACCGTGGCCCGCACCCGCTCGGCCACAGGACTGCGCGCCTGGGCCGCCGGCTTCGCCGAGGGGGTCCGCACCCCGTGCGGGCGTCGGCAGCCGATGCGGTGGCGGACGGTGTGGCGGATGACGATGCTGGGGCGGCCACCGGTCATCTGACCCGGACATGTCGACGGGCGCCCGGTTCGCACGGGCGCCCGCCGACAAGCTCGCTCAGGCCAGTCGCAGATCGATGAAGGGCACGCTGTCACCCGGCAGCACATAGCGGTCGACTTCGACGAAGCCGTGCGCGTGCGCGAACCGCAGCCCGTCCGGGTTGGTCGCCAGGACAACCGTCTCGATGACGTCCGCGCCCAGCTTTCGCGCCTGCTCCAGCCCTCGTGCGTAGAGTTGCGCACCGATCCCCTGCCGCCGGTGGGCGGGGAGCACCCGGGCGATGACGGTGGCCACCGATGCCTCACCCGTGGGCGGCCGCACCGTCGAACAGCCCACGAGAGCATCGTCGAGATAGGCCACCTCCAACCGGTTGCGCCGGACACGCTCACGCACCTCGTCCAGAGACAACACCGCCGTGGGAATGATGGTGTTGTGAACATGCCGCCAGTCCTGAAGGGTGGCTTCGGCATCCACCTGTTCGAAGCGAAGATCACTCATCACAGCAGGAAACCGTGCGCGCGGTGGGACGTCAACCGCCGGTATCGGAGTCTCGGCCGCCGGGAGCTCTGCTGCGGTTTCCTACCAGGAGGGCGTGGGGCTGGTGGTGACCTGCCACTGATCGAGGATGCCGTCCCAGTCATGCATCGGTGCGGAGTTCATGGTGGTGTGAGAAGCCTGCTGGTCCCACGTCGTCTCCTGGTGCGACGAGCGATGCTGGGTGGGGTAGTACCACTGCCGGGGCTGGGTCACGCTGGGCGCCTCGGCGCCGTCGACACGGCGGTGGCGGCCGGAACGGTCCAGCGGTTGCGCACCGTGGGTGAGGCGGCCCTGCGCCTCCAGGTACCGGGTGCGGGCGACGAGGCGGGGGAGATCGAGACCGAGCTCGCCTGCGAGTACGGAGAGGTCGGCCCCGGTGCTCCACGCACCGACCAGAACCGCGTCCACGGCCGACGACGACACCATTCCCTGGACCGCCTCGTCGGCAGCGTCCGGGGTGCCCGGGGCCTGAGGGGGGCATGCGGGTGGGGCCGGAGTCTCATGGGACACCGGCGTTTCCTCCGGGCCCGGGTAATCCTGGCACCTGTCCGCGTCCTCGGAAGGCAGCTCGTGCGCATCGGCGGCGTGGTGGTCCAGGAGCGCCTTGGCGATGGCCCGGGCGTCGTCCTTTCCCACAGTGCGGCGAGCCATGCGCACTTCGCGTTCATGGAGCCCGAGGAGATCCGCGACGGTCCCGTCGCTCCCCAGCGTCACCGCGAACGCAGCCAGCGTCCGCATGCGGTTCGCCTGTTGCTCGTCGAGGGTGCTCTGCGCATCGCGCACGTCCTCGTCATTCCTGAAATACGCCCGCGCCAGTACCGCGTGACGCTCCCACAGCTCCCTCGGTTCCATGTCGGGACCAACGTCCCGCCGCAGGATTTGAAGCGACTTTCGACCGAAAGGCACCAAGAAAGGTGAAACTCCATCTAATCTTGCCGTGTCGGACGGTAGTTACCCAAATGGAGGCTGATCGTTACCACCGTCATGAACGCACCCACTTCCGCTACCGCCATCGGCAGGGGCTCGGCGGCATCCATTCCGCACCCCTCGCAGGCCTCACGCCCTTCTCATGCCCGGCCGCGTCCGAGGCCCCAGCTGGATGTGGCTCACGGAGCACGCGCATCACGCGAGCAGCTCTCCCGGGCGTTCATGCCGGGTCAGTCTTATGCAGAGACGGCAAGTGACACACCGCTGTACGCCGAACTGGTGGCAAGCTGGTCGGCATGCGCCGCCACGGTGCCCGGCATCCCCGACTCCGAATGGCAGCGCCTGACCTCTTATCAGTCCTTCCTCTGTGAAGTCGAGTCGGTCCTCAGGGACCTTCGCCCCCACCGCGCCCCGGACACGCTGTGCAGCCCTGCCGGCCCATCGGCCTACCCCATGGTCCTGGAGCAGACCCAAGACACCGCCGACGGTCACCCGCATACGAGCTGAAGCCGAGGGTCACACTGCCGCAGCCCAGCACCGCGTAGCCCAGCACCGCGTAGCCCCAGGCCGGTCTCGACAGATGCCGGCGCAAGCGACCGTCAGACGCCCGCCGCCCGGGCCGCCCGATACACCTCGGCTGCCACGTCGGCCAGTTCGGCGGCGTCTCGCGTCGTTCCCTGGAGGTCCAGCAGGATCTCCGTCACGCCCACTGCCGCATGGGCCGCCAGGTCCTCCACGATCTGGGCCACGCTGCCGTGGAAGGGCTGCCGGTCCGCGCCCTCGAACGGCTTGGCGCTGTATCTCGCGTTGGCACGGGCACACACCTCGATCGGCTTCTGCCTGCCACGCTCGGCCGCCAGGTCCTGTACCCGCCGCCACTGCTCGGCCAGTTCCGTGGTGCCCATGGCCACAGGCATCCAGCCGTCCGCCCGGTCCACCAGCCGGCGGGTGGCGCGCGGGCTGTTGGCCGGCAGATAGACCGGGATGGGGCGAGCGGGCTTGGGGCCGACCTCGGCCGGTGCGATGGTGGTCAGCTCGCCCTGGTACGAGACCGGGTCCGGGCCCCAGACGGCCGCGCAGACGTCCAGCAGTTCGTCCAGGACCGCGCCGCGCTTCTCGAAGGGGGCGACCGAGGCGGCCGCGTACTCGTCGAGTGACCAGCCGGTTCCGAGGCCCGCGACCACCCGGCCGCCGCTCGCGACGTCGAGCGAGGCGAGCGATCGGGCCAGCTGGAACGGTACGTGGAGCGGGGCGACCAGGACGCTGGTGCCGAGCCGGGCCCGGTCGGTGGCCGCGGCGGCGAGTGTGAGGGTGACCAGCGGGTCGGCGACGCTGCGGTACTGGTCGGGCCACGGCAGCCCCGGCACGCCGTACAGCCCCTGGGTGGCCGGCTCCGGAAAGAGCACCCGCTCGAAGACCCACAGGCTCTCGTACCCGACGTCCTCCGCCGCACGTGCCACCGTGGCCACGTCGCGACCGATGTCGTACTGCTTCATCTGCGGAAGACCGAGACCGAGCGAGACCGGCATGCGTGCACTCCTTAGCGAGGACGACGAGACAACTACCGTATGTCATGCGTCGATTGCCTGAGGTCAGCAAGGCGGATGAGGGCGGGTGAATGTGCGCTGACAGGTGATCGACGGGTGGCTCCCAGGTCGTGCTGCAGTCCTTCGGCCGGAGCACACAGCCGACGCCCGCGGCGTCGCTGGTGTCGGCGTGCCGGACCCTGGTCGCGCTGCGGGAAGTCAGGCGGCGGCGTTCAGCCCCTGTTGTCGCCGGCTGCGGCGGAGAACCTGTTGATCCAGGTGGCCTTGGCGCCCGAGTCACCGATGCGGTAGACCTGCACGACCCCGCCGACTGCCACGGCCAGACACAGCACCACCGATGTCGCCCGCAGGGGAATACTCACCCCTGCCGCTGAACCCCTGCCGCCGCCGAACGAGGGGGTAGCTGGGTACGCGCGCCGGTAGAACCACCACAGGGCTGCGCTCAGGACGAACAGGCCCACGGCCCACGGCAGGAGCCCGTCGCCCAGATCCGCGTGCCTTGCCACCAAGACGTTCTGCGCGATGCGCTTCTCCAGCCACTCGCCGGCGCTTGTTGTCAGAGGCACCGAGACCAGGGTGACGAGGGCCAGGAGGGGCAGGGCCAGGCCGAAGCGGCGCATGACGGGGGGCCAGGCGGCACAGACCACGAGAGCCAGTGCGGTGAGTGGCACGAAGACCACGACGAGGTGGACCAGCAGTGCGTGTGCGGGGATGCCGTTGATCAGGGCGGGTTCCACAGATCTGCTCCTTCCAGAGCGCTGCTTGGGGCACAGGGCACGCGGTGTGCATGCAGGGACACTTAGGGGAGTGCCTCGCGCTCTGCTCGGGACGTTCCGGAGCGGGGCGCGAGGCGAGCGGCCCGCGAAGCAGGGTTCCCCGGCCGTCAGGTTCACCGGGCCATCGGCTGTCTTCGCTTCATCCCCCCATACGTAGCGTTGCTCAACGTGGTCAGATGGGTGACAGACCGCCATGTGCTCCAATCGCCGCCGCAACGGACCTCCCCTGGGGGTACGGCCCTGGGGACTGTTCTCCCTGCCGCGTCTTCCCCACACGAACAGCCCGACGCGTACGGGCCGGACATCTGCCCTGCCGCCCCGCAGCAGCTCGGCCCTGCCGATGGCGGACCGGACGATGCGCGTCCCCTCGAGGTGAAACCGCCGGGCCCTGGACAGTGGCCGCGTGCGTCGCCTTGTGCGGGTTGCCCCGAAGCGGTGGACGGGACGACTCTGGAGGAGGCATCGCCTGCGGCTCGGAGGACTCGCCGTCAGGCTGTGCATCCGGAGACTACGGAGAGGTGCCGGCCGTGGACGGTCGGGAACCTGTGGGGAAGCGGCCCGGCGCGCGTGGCCACCGGGCTGTGCCACACACCGCGGACATGCGGGTGGAGGCGTGGTCGCCGACGGCCGAAGGCTGCATCGGCGAGGCGGTGCGCGCGGTGGTGGAGGGTTTCGCCGACACGTCCGGGGCCGCAGCCACCGGCGAACGCGAATACGCGGTCACGGGGGAGTCCGACGAGGACCTGCTGGTGTCCGTCCTGGAGGAGGTCGTCTACCGGATGGATGCCGACGGTGAGATCCCGCTCGATGTGGAGGTGGGGCCGATCCGGCCGGCGGAGGGCAGCCGGGAGCTGTCGGTCCGTTTCCGGATGGCGGACGTCGGCACCGCCGTGCCGATCGGTGCCGTACCCAAGGCCGTTTCGCTGCACGACCTGCAGCTGCGCGGTGGCCCCGGCGGCTGGACCTGCCGGGTGACCCTCGACGTCTGAGTGCAGGGCGGGAAAGGGACGGAATCATGGCGCTCACGGTGGCACTGGCCGGCGACACCATGCTCGGGCGCGGCGTCGCCGAGGGGCTGCGCCGCTCGGCGACGCCGGAGACGCTCGTCTCCGCAGGGGTCAGGGAGGCGATCGCGGAAGCGGACCTGTTCGTGCTCAACCTGGAGTGCTGTGTCTCCGACCGCGGGCACCGCTGGCCCGACCCGTGGAAGGCCTTCTTCTTCCGCGCTCCGGCCGCCGCCGCGAAGGTGCTGGCCGAACTGGGGGTGAACGGTGTGACGCTCGCCAACAACCATGCTCTGGACTACGGGTTCGATGCCATGGCCGACACCCTCACCCTGCTGGACCGGGCGGGCGTCCACGCGGTCGGTGCCGGGGCGAACGCAGGAGCGGCCCGGGAGTTCGCGGTGCTGGAGGCGGGCGGAGTGCGGCTGGCGGTGGTGGGCGTCACCGACCACCCGGAGGAGTTCGCGGCCGGGGAGGACAGTCCCGGTGTCGCCTGGGCCGATCTCCACGCGGGCGTGCCCGGCTGGCTGACGGAGTCGGTGGCCCGGGCCGCTGCGGCAGCGGATGTCGTGCTGGTGACTCCGCACTGGGGTCCCAACATGACCTCCCGGCCGCCGCGCCACGTGTCGGCCGCGGCCCCGGAGCTGCTGGCGGCGGGAGCGACGCTGGTCGCCGGGCACTCCGCCCATGTCTTCCACGGGATCGCCGACCGGATCCTCTACGACCTGGGTGACTTCGTCGACGACTACGCCGTCGACCCGGTCCTGCGCAACGACCTCGGGCTCCTCTTCCTGGTGACCCTGGACGGCCCGGATGCCGCGCATCTGGTTCCCGCGCAGGTGGAGGCGGTGCCGCTGGCCCTGGACTACTGCCACACCCGCTTGGCGCTCGGCGAGGACCGGGAGTGGATCCGCGAGCGGCTCACCACCGCCTGCGCCGAGTTCGGCACCGCCGTCGCCGATCGGACCGGACGGCTGACGGTCGACTGGAGGTGAGGGACGTGGAGATCACGCTGGTGGAGAAGGACCAGTACCGCTTCCGGATCGAGCAGCGGGAGCCGATGCGCGTACCCGGGGTGGTGTTCGCCTCGCGGGCTCTGCTGCCGCAGGCTGCGGGGGACAAGGCGCTGGAGCAGGTGGCGAACGTGGCGACGCTGCCCGGCATCGTCCGCGCGTCCTTCGCCATGCCCGACGTCCACTGGGGCTACGGCTTCCCGATCGGCGGGGTGGCCGCCACCGACATCTCCCACGGCGGGGTCATCTCGCCCGGCGGCGTCGGGTTCGACATCTCCTGCGGCGTACGGCTGCTGGCCGCCGGCATCGACCGCGAGGCGCTCGGCCACGACCGGATGCGGCGGCTGATGGACATCCTCGACCGCACCATCCCGCGCGGCATGGGACGCGGCGGCCTGTGGAAGCTGTCGGGGGCCGGGGAGATGGACGAGCTGCTGGTCGGCGGCGCTCGCTACGCGGTCGAGTGCGGCCACGGTGTGCCGCGCGACCTCGCGCGCTGCGAGGACTACGGCGTCCTGGACGGCGCGGCCCCGGGGCAGGTGAGCAAGCGCGCCGTCGAGCGCGGCCTCCACCAGGTGGGAAGCCTCGGCTCGGGCAATCACTTCCTGGAGGTCCAGGCGGTCGACCAGGTCTACGACCAGGCCACCGCGACGGCCTTCGGGCTGCGGGTGGGCCAGGTGTGCGTCATGATCCACTGCGGCTCGCGCGGCCTGGGACACCAGGTGTGCACCGACCACGTGCGCGTGATGGACCAGGAACTGCACCGGTCGCACATCCGGGTACCGGATCGGCAGCTGGCCTGCACGCCGGTCGACTCGCCGCGCGGCCGCGCCTACCTGGGGGCGATGGCGGCGGCCGCCAACTACGGCCGGGCCAATCGCCAGCTGCTGTCCGAAGCCGCCCGCCATGCCTTCGCCACGGCTGCGGACGTCGGTCTGGAGCTGGTCTACGACATCTCGCACAACACCGCCAAGCTCGAAACGCACGAAGTGGACGGTGTGGCACGTCCTCTGTGCGTCCACCGCAAGGGCGCCACGCGGGCACTGCCGCCCGGCGACCCGGGCCTGCCCGAGGACCTCGTCGGGGCGGGCCAGCCGGTACTGGTCCCCGGGACGATGGGCACCGCCTCGTACGTGATGGTCGGCCTGCCCGGCAACGACGCCTTCCATTCCGCCTGCCACGGCGCCGGCCGGGTCTGGAGCCGCCACCACGCGCTGCGCATGGTCCGCGGGGAGCGGCTGCGCGGCGAGCTGGAGGCCCGGGGCATCGCGGTGCGCCCCTCCTCCTGGCGTGGTCTCGCCGAGGAGGCGCCGGAGGCGTACAAGGACGTCGACGCGGTCGCCGCCGTCACCGAGGGCGCGGGACTCGCCCGGCTGATCGCCCGCCTGGTGCCGCTGGGCGTCGTCAAGGGATGAGCCGACACGGAGCGGGAGGGAGGGGCGCTTTTCAGAGCACGCCGGGAAGCCGGACGCCGCCTCTCACTCTCCGTGGTAGAGCCGGTGGGGATCCACCAGGACCACCTCGCCGCGCGCCTCGGCCTCGCGCAGGTGCGGGCTGAACCCGGCTGCGCTGTAGCAGGCCGGCCGAGCCCGGCTCACGTCCTCGCCGCGGTCGGCGAGTTCGGCCAGGATCTGGCGCTGCTCGTGCAGGTGGTGCATGTCCATGACCTCGTCCCAACACGCCCTGCCGACCGAGAGCAGGACCCCCGCACGGCCGTGGACCTCGCCGCGGACCACCACATCGACGTCGACCGGCCGGTGCCCCTGGACCCCTGGAAGCGACCCGGTGGAGGCGGTGACAGGCCGGAGGCCGAAGGTGTCCCGGGATGCGAACCCGGTCACCCAGTCCCGGCACACCTGGGCGAAATGCGGCCGGACCACCGCGGATTCGAAGACGGACCGCGCCGACTTCCAGACCTCCGCGGGGCCCTGCTGCCCCAGCGCGATGCGGTTGGGGCGGATGACGGCGTGGTCGAAGGCGAGCAGCGGCTCGGTGATGCGGTAGCGGGTCACACCCGGCCGGAAGGCATCCGGTACGCCCTCGACGAGGCCGTAGTCACGCAGTACGGAGAGGATGTGGGGCACCTCGGTGGCCGGGCGGTCCAGCCAGTGGGCGATCGCGCCGGGCGTCGTGCAGCCCTCGGCGATGGCGGCCAGGGTGGAGTGGCACAGGCCGCGGTCCCAGCCGTCGGGCTCCTGCTCGATGATGTGTCCGGCCTTCCACAACAGCGGAAGACGGGGGTTGAGGACGGTCCGGCACACCCAGGCGTCGAAATCGTCGGGACCGGCCGGGATGTCCTCGCCGGCCGGGTCGTACCGGAAGGCGGTGCTTGCGCCGACGACGGCGTGGACCTGGAGGGCGAGGCGCGGATCGTCGATGCTCCAGAGCCGCGCGCCCTGCCGGAAGTCCAGGGGCAGGAACTTCAGGTGAAGGTCTGCCGAGGTCGAGTCTGTGCCGAGCAGTCGGCGCATCATCGGCATGGCGCTGCCGCACAGCAGCAGCCGCACCCGGTTGGGCCGGCCCGCCTCGCGCAGCCGGCGGCAGACACCGCTGACGGCGGAGGGCAGTGCGGGGCTCTGCCGGACGAGTTCGGGGAAGCCGTCGATGACGACGGGCAGCGGATGCTCGCTCGCGAGGGCCGCGAAGGCGTCGAGCGCATCCGCCCAGCAGCTCCAGCGGGTCGGGCGGGTGGCACCGGTGTGGCGGGCGAGCTGGTCGCCGAGCCGCCGGAGGGACTCCGCTTCCGCCACGTCCTGGGCTCCGAAGTAGAAGCCGCCGGTCGCCGAGGTCAGTTGCTGGAGCAGGAAACTCTTGCCCTGCCGTCGGGGCCCGGTGACGATGGCGACCGCGGGCCCGGGCCGGGGATCGCGGGCGAAGGCGACGAGCGCGTCCCATTCGGCCTCACGGTCGAAGAGTTCCTTCGGCCGGGCAGCAGTGGCGGTGGCGGATCGCACGGGTGGGTTCCCATCGTTCGGCGGCAGCCCCCAGAGCCAGTAGACCTCCGGGGTGGCCGCCGCGCCTCCCAACGAGCGGGACCGGGCAGTGCAAGTCAGTGGCGGGATGCGGTGTGCAGACCGATGATGCCGCGCACACGGTGGTCCGGTGTCGACGTGGGTGTCCCAGGCGCAGCGAAGGGGCCGGGTGGACAGCGACGACACCGTCCACCGGGCGGCACGGGCCCGCGACGGTGGACGGTCCGGGAGCGACGCGAACGGGATGTCCACGACCTGCCCCGTCCGAGGTCCGGCACCCCACCGAGGTACCGGCCGCATCATCCGTTCATCCGGATTCATCGGGTTCGGCGGGATGCGTCCCTGGCGCGCCGGGGCGGCGGTCACGGTGGGCTCCGGTGGTGAAGCCGTTCGGCGCTCGCGCCTGCGCGGAACGCGAGTAGCGTGGGGCGTGAGGCAGGGCCGGCAAGAAGCCGGCTGCCCTCCACGAGCGTGGGAGCCGCGGGCGGAGCAGCGACGGCGGCCGACGGGTACTGCCGGAGCAGTCGATGGAGTCGGCTGACATCAGCCCCCCTCCGCACCGCTCGTGGGTCGGTGGCGAACCGAAGAGACCGGCTCGACGGACGGGCGCGTCCCGGACGGGCCGCACCCCTCACCGGCAGCGTGACTCCGACGGCCCGCAGGAGCCGCGAGCGTGCCGCATCGCCGACGAGGAGCGACCGTGAGCGGCACGTTTGCCGCCCCGGGAATCCCCGGGCGCAGCTGTCCGCGCGGGGAGTCGCGGCCGGGTTCTGCCGCATCGAGGAGGCTGGACCATGCACTTCGCTGACCGCACTGACGCGGGGCGGCGACTGGCCGGGCTGCTGACGAACCTCGCGGGCGAGGACGTCGTCGTCCTCGGGCTTCCCCGTGGTGGCGTGCTGGTGGCGGCGGAGGTCGCCGAGGCCCTCGGAGCGCCGCTGGACATCATCGTGGTGCGCAAGCTCGGCGTGCCCTTCCAGCCGGAGCTGGGCATGGGAGCCATCGGTGAGGACGGCGTGCGCGTCGTCAACGAGGAGGTGATGCATGCGACGCGAACGACCGAGGAGGAACTGGCCGCTGTGGAGGAGCGGGAGCGCGCAGAGCTGGACAGGCGTGCCCGGCGCTACCGGGGCAGCCGGCCGCGTACCGGCGTCAGGGGCCGGACGGTGGTCGTCGTCGACGACGGCGTCGCCACCGGGTCGACCGCCCGGGCCGCCTGCCTGATCGCGCGCGGCCAGGGAGCGGCCCGGGTGGTGCTCGCCGTCCCCGTGGCACCGGAGGGCTGGACCGCCAAGATGCAGGACGCCGCCGATGAGCTGGTGTGCCCGAGCACCCCGGTCGGTTTCCTCGGGATCGGGCAGTTCTACGAGGACTTCGCGCAGACCACCGACTCCGAGGTCATCGCCTGCCTCGAGCGGGCGGCAGAGCGGCTGTCAGGGAGCGGTCCGCTGGGCTCGGCCGCGCAGGATGCCGCACGATCCGCCGCTCCGCCCGTCGCGGATCCGGACGTGGTTGTGCACGCCGGACCGGTCCGGCTCGCCGGGCAGCTGGCCGTGCCCGAAGGGGCCACGGGCCTCGTGGTGTTCGCTCACGGCAGCGGCAGCAGCCGGCACAGCCCGCGCAACCGCTCCGTCTCGGACTCGCTGAACAGGGTCGGCCTGGCCACGCTGTTGTTCGACCTCCTCACTGCGGAGGAAGAGCTGGACCGGGCCAACGTCTTCGACACCGCCCTGCTGGGCCGCCGCCTGACCGACACCACCCATTGGCTGCTCGAACAGCCCGAGGCCCAAGGCCTCGCGGTGGGCTACTTCGGCGCCAGCACCGGCGCGGCCGCCGCGTTGTGGTCGGCGGCGGAGCCGGGCTCCCCGGCCGTGGCGGTCGTCTCCCGCGGCGGCAGGCCCGATCTGGCCGGGCCCCGCCTGCCGGCGGTGACCGCGCCCACGCTGCTCATCGTCGGAGGCGAGGACGAGGTGGTGCTGGACCTCAACCGCCAGGCTCAGGCACAGCTGCGCTGCGAGAGCCGGCTCGCCGTGGTCCCCGGCGCCACTCACCTGTTCGAGGAGCCCGGTGCTCTCGCACAGGTGGCGCACCTGGCAACAGAGTGGTTCACCGGCCACCTGGGCCGGCGCGCAGGACCGGGAGGTTGAGCGTCGGCGCGCCGGCGCGGCCGCCGCGTCGCTGACGCGCAGCTCCGTACGTACGCCCACGGGTCCGTGTCGAGATGGGCGCGGTGCGTGAAGGGCGGCGGCGCGCGAACGGAGCCGATGCCCCGGCACCCGGGCTAGTGCGGCGGCCGTACTCCGAGCGGACCGGGGCCCGGTGAAGGCGGCCATCTATGCAACCCGCTTGTCTACGCGCATCATTGGGTTGCTTCACTCGCACAGCTGTCCCCGGCGGCGGCGTGGGCATCCCCGCTCGACTTGTGCCTGTCGGCCGCCGCCGCACTTGTCATGCACTTGTCATCTTCTAGGGGAGGCAACACGATGGCTTGCGGATCCACCAGCCTGTGGGCCGGTGAAACCAGCTGGTTCTGCTGCGGCAACGCCTGGGGCCCGTGCTCCAGCGCCGGTGGCGGCGCCTGCGGCAACTGCCAGTCCAGCGCACGCCACGGCGCGTGGCCCAACGCCTCACAGGCATGCTGGAACATCACCCGGCCCGACCTCTGTGGCGAGAACATTCCCAGACGCGGCTGCGGTGCGGTGATGAACGTGAAACACCAGTGCTCGGGCGCGACGGTGTGCATCACGATCACCGACTGCGGCCCACGCACCAAGGACTGGTGCGGAGAGGCGACGTGCTGCAACGGCACCTGCCGCACCAACCGCGTCCTCGACCTGACCCCGGCCGCCTTCTCGGCGATCGGCAACCTGAGCTCCGGCAAGCTGCCGGTCTACATCTACGAGTGAGGGGGACGGCCATGACCGTACGACACGACCGGGCCGACGGGATGCGGCGTCGGCGCTTCCTCACCACTGCCGCCCTCGGCGGCGCGACCATCGTCGGCGCGACCGCGCTCGGCGGCCTCGACGTCGAGGCCGCCTTCGCCGCGGAGCCCTCGCTCGACCCCGCGATAGCCAGGTCCGCCTTCGTGGAGGGCCGCATCACGGGCATCACCGGCAGCGTCCTGGAGGTGGCGGGCTCCAACGGCGGCCACTCCCGGGTGCAGATGACCAACGTCACCAGCGTGTGGAAGGTTCGCGCCACCACGGCCGAGGTGATCGAGGTCGGCGACGGGCTCTACGCGCGCGGCGTCACGATGCCCGACGGCACCGTGGCCGCCGACGCGGTGTGGGTGAACATCGTGAACCTGGACACGCAGATCCGCGGCATCGCGAAGAACCGGCTGCACCTCGCCCATGGGCAGCACGAACTGGTCGGCCACGTCGCCCCGGACGCCACCGCCTCCTACGCGGGCCGCGCCCTGACGTCCGACCTGTCCCGACTGCGTATCGGGCAGAGCGCCCAGGTGCTCGGTGCCTGGCGGCCGTCCGACAACTCGGTGGACGTCGTCCGCATCTCCGTCGGGCACTGAGGCGGGACCGAGGGCACAGAGAGAGGAAGAGATGCTGTCACTGACAACGGGCCTCGCCCCACTGGTCCTCGCGGGCCTGCTCGGGTGGACCGGAGCGGTCAAGGCGTTCAGCCGGGGCACCGCACAGCAGGCGCCGAAGACGGCGCTGGCCCGCATGCTCCGCAGCAGCGAACGGGCCACGACAGTGCTGCGCGCAACCGGGGCGGGCGAACTCCTGATCGCCGCAGGTCTGCTGGCGGCCCCGGCGAACCCGGTGCCGGGGGCCGCCGCGGCGGTCCTCGGGGCGGGCTTCCTCGCTTATCTCGGCTACGGCCGGGCCATGGCTCCGGAGTCCTCCTGCGGCTGCTCGGCACGTGAGGACTCCCCCATCACCTGGCGGGCGTTCGCACGGGCGGCCGTCGTACTCATCGGTGGTGCCACGGTGGTGGCGGCGCGGGGCACCTGGTGGTCGGCGGTCTCCGAGCGGCCGGCCGGTTCCGTTGCCTTCCTGGCCGGGGCGGCGGCGGTCCTGATCGCTCTCTCGGCCGATCTCGACCGGTGGTGGCTGCTGCCACTGCGCCGGACGAGGCTGCGCGTCTTCGGGCACCCGCTCCTCGGCACCGCCACCGGGAACCAGGTGCCGGTCGCGGCGAGCGTCGAACTCCTGGAGAACTCCCTTGCCTGGCAGGCCGCCGCACCGGTGGTCCGGTCCGCCCTGCTGGACCACTGGGAGGACGACGGCTGGCGCATTCTCCAGTACTCGGGTGTGTACGGGGACGGGGAGAACGCGCGTCCGGTCGCGGTGGTGTTCGCACTCGACGCCACGGCCGGCCGCGACACCGGTGACGACCCGGTCGTCCGGGTCAGTTACATCGACGCGGACAGCGGGGAGGCGGTGGCCGTGGACGAGCTGGGCGCGGTGCCGTCGCGGAAGAGCCTGCCGATGGCGGGCTGACACCCTCGGACGGGCACCTCGGCGCCCCACAGTCCTGAGGAGCACGACAGGGCCGGACCCGCGACAGCCGCGGGTCCGGCCCTCTTCTCCATACCTGCCGGGCGCCGTAGCGGGCCGACCGTACGAGCGGCAGACGAGCCGGGCCGTATGCCGGGGGCAACCGGCACCTTCGCCGGGAGATTTCTCCGTTGCCTCTCGGCACCGCTCGGTGACGGACACGAGGTGCGGGCGGCTGACTCGCCGCTGTCATACGGTCGCCCGGCCGGTCTTGAACGCCAGGTCCTCAGCGGCGCCGCTTGCCGCCCCGTCTGCCGTTCTCTCGGTGGCCGCGCTGCCGAACAAGGGCGACGTGGGCCTTGCGCTCCCGGGACACACGCTCGGCGAGGGCCTGAAGGATCGTGAGGCCCTCCCGGTCCGGGTGACCGGAGGCCAGAGCCGCCCGCAGTGCTTCCTCGACCTCACGGCCCTGTTGGTGCAGTACCTCTCTCATCCTGTCGGCGCCAGTCGCCTCACAGAGCTGCAACAGGCTTTCAGCGACCATGAGCAGACTTTCCGGCTCCGTCAGGTCCTCGGGGGAAAGAATCTCCCGACGGGCCAGGAGGCTCAGCGCGGTGGGAGCCAGCGATGGGTCCGAACGGAGACTTCGCAGCAGCCGCTCCCCGTCGTCGAGGGAGGAGACGAGGACGTCGAGCATGGCTTCGGCCCGGGTGCGGAACGGCATGGTCCGCACCGTGTGGACGAGCTGCTCCAGCGCCGCGGGCCGGGCGCCGTGGACGGCGATCCACCCGGCGAGCTCCGCCCGGGCGGACTCGGGATCGTAGTCATCGGCGAGGACGCCCAGCAGGCCGGCCGCCGGGGCCTGGGCAAGCTCACCGATCAGAGGTGCGTCCCGGCCTTCGGCCAGCAGCCGACGACGCACGGAGTCCGATCCGAGGTCGGTGAGGAGGATCAACTCAACAGGACCGGCGCTCAGTTCGGACTTCAGTTTCCGGGCCCGCCGGGTAGCCTCCTCGTCCAACAGGGCGCCGTCCAACAGGGCGTCATCCGACAGGACGTCGCCCAGCAGTCCGGCACGTCCGGTCGGCATCCCCGGCAGCACGCCGGGCGACGTCTCGGGGTCGCCATCGTCCTCGGTCGGTATTCCGGCCCACCCCGCGATGTCGTTCTCGCTCGTCGCCGGATCCGCGAAGACGGGATCGGCCATCCCCCAGTGGCACTCGATCGCCCCCAGGCTCTCCAGCACAGCCAGCACGGTGCGCAGATCGTCGTCGGCTTGCTCGAACGTGGCGAAGGCGCCGAGCAGCGAACGCGAACGGTGGGCGAGGTGGACGGTGTCCCGCAACGCGGGCCAGGGCATGGGGTACGGCAGGCTGTAGAGGGTTGCCAGTACGTCGGGCAGGATGACGTCGTACACGTCGTAGGCGTCGTAGGCGTCGTAGGCGGACAGCACGGAATTTCCGGACCTGCCACCGCGCGCGCCCCTCACTGGCCCGCGCAGCTCGCGGAACGCGTCGAAGGCGCGCCGCCACAGTCCAAGCGGGTCGTTCAGCACGGGCTCCGCCTTGGCCACCACGTACAGCTTGCCCTTGGCGACTCGTATCAGCCTCGCTGTCTTGGCCCACTCCACAAGGAGGTTGAGGCGCGGCAGATCCGCGGACGAGCGGACCGAGTCGGGGCTGTCTCCGGTGTCCAGCCGCTCCGCGAGCTCCCGCGCATCGGACAGCCGCAGCCTGCCGGAGCCGGTGAGCGCCCGGCCCTCGCGCCCCGCCCATTCGGCAAGGCCGCGCAGCTGCCGCAGCACCGGTGACCGCTCGGCCTGCTCCCGCAGGACGTCGTCGCCCGGGAGCGCGATCGGGAGCTGCGGCTCGGACCGTACGGGCCCGGAACTGCGCAACTGCCGCTCGACGACGGCCTGAAGCACCTCGGGGTCGTAGGTCACCTCTTCGCGCTGTGCCCTCGCCACGAAGTCCTGCAACGCCTGCTCGTCGTGGACGTCGACGCCTTGCTCCGCGGCGGTGGTGACCCAGAACTTCGCCATGCCCCAGCGGCTGCGGTCGGCCATCGCATCCGCGTAGCGCGGCGCTGCCGCTTCGACGGCCTCCAGCCCCTCGGACAGGGACGCCCCTCGGGGATCCGCGAGGTGGACGGCATCCAGATACCGCAGCAGGGCCCGCAGAGTGCCCGGCGCATCGGCGGGCTCCTCGTCGGGAAGTACGGTCACCGACCGCGGAACCCAGTCGAGCAGGAACTCCTCGATGTGCCGCTGGTCCCATAGTCCCAGCCTGCCGTCCGGCGTACCGATATGGCGGTACTCCAGAGCGGCTTCGGCGACAAACGGATCGGCGTCGATCCCGTTCTCCCGGGCCCACCGGTCGAACCGGTGGACAAAGAGATCACAGGCCGCCTCGTACTCGTTCTCCTCCGCGGGATTGAAGATCATCCGCATGATTTCCCGCTCTTGCCTCTCTCAGGGCTCCGTCTCCGCTGCCCACGCTACCGGCCGCGGGCAAGCCGGGCCCAGCGCCGACAAGGCGCCGAGAAGGGAAAGACAGCCGAGTACGGACGACGGGTACGGAAGGCACCCTTCGGGGACGCCCGCGCGGCAGCGGAGCGTGAGCGTGGCGGCGACGGCATCGAAAGGACAGGGTGCACGCGGCACCCTGGAGGAAGAGAAGGTGTGAGGGCGGAAAAGGAGGCGTGATGCGGACCATCGACCAGATCTGTCACCGGGTCCGCTGGGACCCACGGTTCGTACCGGGGGTCCGCCGGCGCGAGGGTCCCCCCGAGCGCATCCCACTGACCTCTTTCGAGGTAGCGGCGGAGGGAGCTGTCCACGTCCCCGACAGTGCGGAACGCGCTGCCCCGCAGTTGGCTCCGGTGTGCACCGACTGTCGGAGCCACACTCCCGACTGCGGTTTGCAGGCCGAGGGGCAGTTCTTCCGCTGTGCGCACTGCGCCTACCGGCAGAGGTTCGCGCAGCTCGTCGATCACACCTGAGCACCCGGTGCGCTCGCGAGATTCTGCTCGTACTCCCGATGATCTCGTACGGGCCCTTCGTGCGGCGGGGATCGGCGATGAGCGCCTGCTCCAGGCTGTGCGTACGACGCCGCGAGAGCAGTTCGTCCCCAGCAACCGTGCGGCGGCCGCCTACGACGACGTACCGGTGCCGATCGGCTACGAGCAGGTGACCACGCAGCCCTCGCTGTCGGCCATGATGATCGAGAGTCTCGGCCTGGACGGGGACGAGCACGTACTGGAGGTCGGTACGGGACTCGGCTTCCAGACCGCGCTGCTCGCCCGGCTGACAGCCGACGTGGTGAGCATCGAGATGTGGCCGGACATCGCGGCTCAGGCCCGGCGCAATCTGGCCGGCCAGGACATCCGGAACGTGGAACTACGGATCGGGGACGGCAGCGGCGGCGTGCCGGACCTCGCTCCCTATGACGCCATCCTCGTGTCCGCCGCGTTCCCCGATGTCCCCGTGCCACTGATTGAGCAGTTGCGGCTCGGCGGCCGTCTGGTACAGCCCATCGGGCCGGGAGGGGACGAGGACGTCATGTCCTTCCGGCGCACCTCCTCGGGGCTGGTCACCGTGCGGCTGCTGACGGCGGCCCGTTTCGTGCGTCTGCGGGGGCGGTACGGCTTTCCCTAGACCGGCAGACCGACAGACCGCCGCCTCTTTCCGCGGACAGGCCGTCGCGTCCGATCTGGCCACTGAGCCGGTGTGCCGCTGCGACTCGGCTCCCACACACGGCCGGCCTTCTCCCCTCCGAGGTTCCCCCTTGGGGCTGGACCGCCTGATACGGGGACGCCCGGTCCCGGAGGAAGCACCTCCAGGCAGTGAGAAGGCGGCAGACGAGTCGGGCTGTACGCCGGGTTCTGTCACCCGGTCGCCTCGCGGCGGCCGGGGAGACGGCCATCCATCTAGGACCGGCATTGCTGCCGGTCTCGTGCGGTCTACCCGCGAACTCGGGCGGGCAGCCCTCGGACGTTCGCGCAGGGCCGTCCTGAGACGGCCCCTCTTGACCTTGCTCCGGGTGGGGTTTACCTAGCCGCCTGAGTCACCTCAGGCGCTGGTGGTCTCTTACACCACCGTTTCACCCTTACCGAGGACCGAAGTCCCCGGCGGTTTGTTTTCTGTGGCACTGTCCCGCGGGTCACCCCGGGTGGCCGTTAGCCACCACCCTGCCCTGTGGAGCCCGGACGTTCCTCGGGAGGATCCGAAAATCCCCACGCGGCCGTCCGCCCGGCTCGTCTGCCGTGTCGACCATGCTACCCGGACGCGCGGGAGGCCCAGGTCCTGTCCTGTCGATCTTCGTGGATCAGCCCGGGGCCGGCCGTCCGCGCGCCGCCGTCACCGCTCTCACGCGGGGGCGAACAGTACCTTCGCCGCCCCCGGGTCCGCCTGGGTGAGGCGGACCCGAAGCCGTTCGCCCAGGGGGAGCTTCGTCGTGCCGCCGTCGATGCGGGCCACGATGGCGGGGTGCTCGATGTGGACCGTGCCGATGGTGGGTTCCTGGTCCTGTACGTCGACCACATACGCGTCGAAGACCTCGCCCACCCGGCCGCTGAGGAGTGCCGCCTCGACCAGGTCGACGCACTCGCGTTCCACTGTGTTGGCGCGGCGGGCGCCCTCGGCCATTTCCCTCGGGAGGACGGGGAGCGCGGCCGTCACCCACGCGGGCGGCTCCTGGTCCGCGACTGCCGCGACGCACAGTTCGGCCGCGTACCGGTCGACGAGGCGGCGCAGCGGCGCGGTGCAGTGCGTGTAGAGGTCGGCCACGGCGGCGTGGACGGCGGGGGTGGGGAGTTCACCGTGGTCGAAGACCGTGTATCCGGCGCCGCGCAGCAGGGTGGTGCACTCCTGCAGGAACGCGGCATGGCTCGCCCTTTTCGGGTCGAGCGACCGAACGACCTGGGCGTACGGGACGTGGTGAGGCCAGTCGATGTGCAGCGCCTCGGCCGAGCGGCGCAGCCGGGCGACGGCACCGTCCGGGGCGACCGGAAGCGTACGCAGGATGCCGGTGCCCGCCTCGGTCATCAGATGGGCGGCGGTCATCCCGGTGAGGAGGGAGATCTGGGCGTTCCAGCCGTAGGCGGGCAGCGGGGCCCGGTACTCCAGGCCGTACGCGCCGTCACGCTGGACGATCTCCTGTTCGGGCACATCGAGCGAAATCCCGCCTCGGTCGACCTCCTGCTCCTCGCGGAGCCGGCCGATGTCCTTCAGCAGGGCCAGGGATTCCTCGGCGGTGCCCGCGTCGATCTGCCGCTGGACGCCCGCGTAGTCCAGCTTGGCCCGGCTGCGGACCAGGGCCCGGCGTACGTCGGTGGCGCCCGCGCGGCCCTCCGCATCGAGGTCGATCCGCCAGAGCACGGCGGGGCGGGTCTGCCCGGGAAGGAGGCTGGCTGCGCCCTCGGAGAGCACGGCGGGGTGCAGCGGCACCTTGCCGTCGGGGAAATAGAGGGTCGTCATCCGGCGGTGGGCCTCGGTGTCGAGTGCGCCGCCGGGGCGGACGAAGGCGGCGACGTCGGCGATGGCGTAGTGGACCCGGAAGCCGTGCGCCCGGCGTTCGAGGTGCATCGCCTGATCGAGGTCGGTGGAGGTGGGCGGGTCGATGGTGAAGAGGGGGAGGTCGGTCGCGTCCTGGTGTCCGGTCAGGACGAGAGACTTCGCCGCCTGCGCCGCCTCCGCGAGGACCTCGCGCGAAAAATCGGCGGGCAGTCCGAGCGTGGTGCGCAGTCCGCGCAGGGCAGCCCGCAGCGGGGTGTCGGCTGCGCCGGTCATGTGGAGATGGCGGCGGGGCATGGACCGAGCGTATGGCGGAGCGGGGCGACCGGCATCCCGGGTGCGGGCCGTCTGCGGTCCGGGACGGGTGGTCGTGCGGTCCGGGACGAGTGGTGCTGCGGTCCGGCTGCCGTGCGCCTGCGGTCCGGGGGCCGGGCCGGGCGGTCCGGGCGTCCCCTTACTCTGGCAGGCGGGCCTTGGGCAGTCGCGGGGCCGCTTCCCTGTTCGTATGAAGGAGAACCGCCGTGCTCGTGCTGTTGCCGCCCTCCGAAGGAAAGGCCGCCTCGGGTCGCGGAGCACCCCTGAAGCCGGAGTCGCTGTCGCTGCCGGGGCTCGCCGAGGCCCGGACCGCGGTCGTCGACGAGCTGGTCGAGCTGTGCGTGGCGGACGACGAGAAGGCCCGCGAGGTGCTCGGTCTCAGCGAAGGGCTGCGCGGCGAGATCGCGAAGAACGTCGAGCTGCGGACGGCGGGGACACGGCCCGCCGGGGAGATCTACACCGGGGTGTTGTACGACGCCCTGGACCTGGCGTCCCTGGACACGGCGGCCCGGCGGCGGGCCGGGAAGTCGCTGCTGGTCTTCTCCGGGCTGTGGGGCGCGGTACGGGTGGGCGACCGAATTCCGTCGTACCGCTGCTCGATGGGGGTGAAGCTGCCGGGGCTCGGCGCCTTGGGCGCGTACTGGCGGGCGCCGATGGCCGAGGTGATGCCGGAAGCGGCCGGGGACGGGCTCGTGCTGGATCTGCGGTCGTCGGCGTACACGGCGGCGTGGAAGCCGAAGGGTGCGGTGGCGGAGCGTACGGCGAGCGTGCGGGTGCTGCACTCCCAGATGGTGGACGGGGTGGAGAAGCGGTCGGTGGTCAGTCACTTCAACAAGGCGACGAAGGGGCGGATGGTCCGCGACCTGCTGCAGTCGGGGGACCGGCCGAAGGGGCCTGCGGAGCTGGTGGAAGCGTTGCGGGAGCTGGGATACGTGGTGGAGGCGGAGGCTCCGGTGCGGGCGGGGCGGCCGTGGGCACTCGATGTGGTCGTGACGGAGATCCACTGACACCGAACACATACCGTTGCAGCATGTGCAACGCTCGTTGCGTACTGTGCTGTAAGCGCGGCAGGATGTGGCCATGCCCTCCTCCTCTGTGCTGGACCTCGCCCCCGTAGTTCCCGTAGTCGTCCTGGAGGACGCCGCCGACGCAGTGCCGCTGGCCCGGGCCCTGGTCGCGGGCGGGCTCCCGGCCATCGAGGTGACACTGCGGACGGCGGCGGCGCTGGACGCGATCAGGGCGATCGCGTCCGAGGTGCCGGATGCGGTGGTGGGCGCGGGCACCGTGATCTCCCCGCAGAACGTCGCCGAGACGGTGGCGGCCGGGGCCCGGTTCCTGGTCAGCCCGGGCTGGACGGATGTGCTGCTGGACGCGATGAAGTCGTCGGGGGTGCCATTCCTGCCGGGCGTCTCGACGACGTCCGAGGTCGTGGCTCTACTGGAGCGCGGGGTCACCGAGATGAAGTTCTTCCCGGCCCAGGCGGCGGGTGGCACGGCCTACCTCGGGGCGCTGTCCGCACCGCTCCCCCAGGCCCGGTTCTGCCCGACGGGCGGCATCTCGCTCGCCTCGGCTCCGTCGTACCTGGCACTGCCGAACGTCAGCTGCGTGGGCGGCAGTTGGATGGTGCCCAGGGACGCGGTGGCGGCACGGGACTGGGCGCGGGTGGAGCGGCTGGCGGGCGAGGCGGCGGCGCTGCGCGGCTGATTCCCCGCCCCGCCCCTTCCCGAGCCGGGCCTCCGCCCCGGACCCCGGTGGGTGCCGAGGGGTCACGGAGGACTCCGTGTCCCGGGGAAGCGGCGGCTTCCGCTTTCTACCGGAGGTGCGATGTGTCGTTCAGCAGTCGTAGTGACGCGTTGCCGTCCGTGTAATACGCCACCGCGGACAGCGACGCCGCCGAGAGTTCCATGCGGAACAGGGACTCGGGCGGGGCGCCCAGAGCCAGGCGGACCAGGGTCTTGATCGGGGTCACGTGCGTGACCAGGAGCACCGTGCGGCCCGCGTAGCGGGTGGTCAGGCGGTCGCGGGTGGACGAGACCCGGCGGGCCACCTCGGCAAAGCTCTCGCCGCCGCCCGTGGGGGGCGTCCTCGTGGAGGCAAGCCAGGCGTCCAGGTCGGGGCCGTACCGTTCACGGACCTCGGCGAACGTCAGGCCTTCCCAGGCACCGAAGTCCGTCTCACGCAGGCCTTCCTCGATCTCGACGGTCAGGCCCAGGCGCGCGGCCACCGTCGCCGCCGTTTCGCGGCATCGGCGCAGGGGCGAGCTGACGATCTCCTGGATGGTGCCGCGGGCCGCGAGGTACTCGGCCACGCGCTCCGCCTGGTGGCGGCCGGCCGCCGAGAGTTCGGGGTCGGTGCCACCACTGCCGGAGAACCGTTTCTCGGGGGTGAGGGCCGTCTCGCCGTGACGGAGCAGGACGAACGTCGCGGGCGCACCCAGGTCGGGGGCGGCACCCCAGCCGACCTGTGGGGTGGCCGCGGGTTCACGACGGGTGGACATCGCCGCCCGTGCCTTCGCGGCGCCTGCCGCCGCGTCCCCGGGAGGACCGCTGACCGGAGGCAGGTCGAGTGCGGCCGTCGACGCCGACGGCTCCCACTGCTTGCCTCGCTGGCCCGCGTCCATCGCCTCGTTGGCGAGCCGGTCTGCGTGCCTGTTCTTCTCGCGCGGGATCCACTCGTACGTGACGGCGGACGCCGGAAGGATCCGGGCCGCCTCCGCCGCGAGCGGCTTCATGTCGGGGTGCTTGATCTTCCAGCGGCCCGACATCTGTTCCACGACCAGCTTGGAGTCCATCCGGACGCGCACCCGCAGCGCACCGTCCGCCGACGCGTCCGGCACCAGCGCCTTCGCGGCTTTCAGGCCCGCGATGAGGCCCTTGTACTCGGCCACGTTGTTCGTCGCGATGCCGATGTACTCGGCGGCCTCGGCGAGCGTCTCCCCCGTGACCGGGTCGATCACGACCGCGCCGTACCCGGCGGGCCCCGGGTTGCCCCGGGAGCCTCCGTCGGCCTCGATGACGAACTGACGCGGCTCCGTCATTACAGGCCCGATTCCGCCGTACGGACCAGGATGCGGCGGCAGTTCTCGCACCGCAGCACCGTGTCCGGGGACGCCGCCTTCACGTCGTTGATCTCGGTGATGTTCAGCTCCAGCCGGCAGCCCTCGCAACGGCGCTGGTAGAGCCGGGCGGCGCCGACCCCGCCCGACTGGGCACGGAGCTTGTCGTACAGCTTGAGGAGATCGGCCGGTACGGAGGCGGCGACGAGCTCGCGCTCCTTCGTGACGGTCGCGGCCTCGTCGTCGAGCTCCCGCGTCGCGGCGTCCCGGCGGGCGGTCGCGTCGTCGGCCTTGGCCTGGACGGCGGAGACCCGTGCGGTCAGCTCGGTGACGCGCTCCTGTGCGGACTCGCGGCGCTCCATGACCTCGAGGACGACGTCCTCCAGGTCACCCTGGCGCTTGGCCAGCGAGGTGATCTCGTGCTGCAGGCTCTCCAGGTCCTTCGGCGAGGTGACCGCGCCGGAGTCCAGGCGCTGCTGGTCGCGGACGGCGCGCTGGCGCACCAGGTCGACGTCCTGCTCCGCCTTGGTCTGCTCGCGGGCGGTGTCGCTCTCCTCGGTCTGCGAGGCGACCAGCAGGTCACGCTTCTGTGCGAGGTCGGCGGTGAGCGAGTCGATCTCGGCGTGCTCGGGCAGCGACTTGCGCTTGTGGGCAAGCTGCGACAGCCGTACGTCGAGGGCCTGGACGTCGAGAAGTCGGATCTGGTCGGCGGGCGCGGCGTTCAGTTGGGGGCTCCAGAAGAGTGGTGGGTGGTCCAGGGGTCGGTGACCTGCTTCGAGACATGGACCCGCAGGTCCCATCCGTGGCGGTCGGAAATCGCGTCGAGCTGCGCCGCGGCCTGCTCACACCAAGGCCATTCGGTGGCCCAGTGCGCGGCGTCGATCAGGCCGATCGGAGACTGCTGAACGGCCTCGGACGCCGGGTGGTGGCGCAGATCTGCGGTGAGGAAGGCGTCGACGCCCGCGGCGCGCACGGCGTCGAAGAGGCTGTCGCCGGAGCCGCCGCTGACCGCGACGGTACGCACGAGCGCGTCCGGGTCGCCGGCCATGCGGATGCCCTGCGCGGTGGCGGGCAGCCGCGCGGCAGCGCGGGCCGCGAAGTCGCGGAGGGTCTCGGGGTGGTCGAGTTCGCAGATCCGGCCGAGGCCTCGATGACCCTTGGAGTCGGTCGGGTCGGGTACCAGGGGGCCGGTGACCCGCAGATCGAGGGCGCCGGCGAGGGCGTCGGAGACCCCTGGGTCGGCGGTGTCGGCGTTGGTGTGCGCGACGTGCAGGGCGATGTCGTGCTTGATGAGGGTGTGCACGACCCGGCCCTTGAAGGTGTCGGCCGCGACCGTCGTCGTACCCCGCAGGTAGAGGGGGTGGTGGGTGACGATCAGCTGGGCTCCGAGTCCGACCGCCTCGTCGGCGACCTCCTGGACCGGGTCCACGGCGAAGAGCACGCGGTCGACTTCGGCAGCCGGGTTGTCCACGTCTCCGCAGACCGTTCCGACCGCGTCCCATCCTTCGGCCCGCTCGGGAGGCCAGAGGGCGTCGAGCGCGGTGAGGACTTCAGACAGACGGGGCACGGAGGAAAGGCTACCTTCCGTCCGTGCCCCGTTGCCCATGACTGAGGCGACCCGTGAAGGCCGGGCGACAGTCGGTTACGTGTCGTTACGCACAGTTCTGCCCGGCCGGTTACTTGACCAGGTCGGCGCGGAGGTCGTCGAGGACCAGGTTCGCCGCGGTGACGCCGAGGCCGAGGTACCAGGTCTCGTCCGGGACATCCTTCGCCCGGCCCTCCTTGACCGCCTTCAGGTTCTTCCACAGCGGGTTGGACTGTGCGGTGTCGCGCTTGGTCGCCTTCGGGTCGCCGTAGACGCCGGTGAAGATCCAGTCGGCGTCCGCCTCGTCGATCTTCTCGGGGCTGATCTCGGTGGCGAGGTCGTCGATCTGCTGGTTCTTGGGCCGCGGCAGACCTGCGTCCTCAAGGATCGTGCCGATGAACGATGCCTTCGCGTAGAGGCGGATGCGGTCCGGCAGGTAGCGGACCATGGAGATGGTCGGCTTGTCGGGGCCGATGTCCTCGCCCAGCTTCGCGGCCTTCTTCTCGTACGCGTCGAGCTGGCTCTTCGCCTTGGCGGTCCTGTCCAGCGCCGCGGCGTTGAGGAGGTAGTTCTCCTTCCAGGTGAAGCCCGGACGGATGGAGAACACGGTCGGCGCGATCTTGGAGAGCTGGTCGTACTTGTCGGCGGCGCGCAGCTGGCTGCCGAGGATCAGGTCCGGCTTCAGGCCCGCGATCGCCTCGAGGTTGAGGCTGTTGATCGTGCCGACGTTCTTCGGGTTGCCCGCGTCCTTCTTCAGGTACGAGGGGATGGCCTCGTCGCCCTCGGAGGGGGCGTAGCCCACGGGCTTCACACCCAGTGAGACGACGTTGTCGAACTCGCCCACGTCCAGCACGACGACCCGCTTCGGGGCGGACTTGAGCTCGGTCTTGCCCATGGCGTGAGTGAGGGTCCGGGGGAACTGGCCCGCCGGGGCGTCCGTCCCGTACCCGGCCGTCTTCTTCGCCGCGTCGCCGAAGTCCTTGCCGCCCGTCGCCACAGCCGCCTTCTTGTCGCCGCCGGCGGACTTGGCCGAATCGCCCGCCTTTCCGCCGCCTTCGCTGCTGCAGGCGGAGAGAGCGAGGGCGGCGGCCACTGTCAGGCCGACCGCTGCGGTGCTGCGGCGTCGTATGGACATCACGTGGTCACTTGCTCCAGTTGAGGGAGTCACAGGATTACTTAGGAATGCCTAACCTTACCCGCACGCTCCGTCAGAAGCACACCCTCCCCTCACTCTCAGGCGAATCCGGGCATCACCATCCTTATGTGTGAAGTGGCGGGTCACGTGTTGTTCGGCAGGAAGTGCGAAAACTAGCTTCGGTGGCCGGAGGTGACGAGCCCATGACTGCCTGCGCCATCGAGGGTGAGACGGCCGGGGCCGCCGCGACGGCGGATCCCGCGTCCGGACAAGTGGAAGAACCCGGGGGCCGGGACGAGCCGGAGGAACGGGGCGCGCTCATCGAGCCCGGCGAGCGGGGCGAGTCCGGTGCGTCTCATGCCCCCGACGGACCCGCCGAGTCCGTCGGGCCGGGCGGAGCTGCCGCCACCGGTACCGGCACGTTCACCATCACCGCCGACGGCTCCTACGCGGCGCGGCTCGCGCTCGCCGGGCAGGCGCCGGACGCCGCCTGGTGCCCCGAGCGCTGGACGCTCGACGGGCACGAGCCGTACGCCGTGCCACTCCCCCTCAACCAGCCCGAGGAGCCGGACTCCGAGGTGCTGCCGCTCGCCGACGGGCGGGTGTTGATCCGGCGGCGGGTGGCGGACCGGCACGCCTTCTTTCTGCTCTACCCGACGGGCCCCGGCACCGGCGAACTGCCCCTCGGCACCGTCGAGTGCGCCGACGACACCCCCCTGACCCTGTTGCCGCCGTCGCCGGACGGTGCGAGCGCGTACGCACTGTCCGTCGGTGAACGCTCCACCGCCGTCTGGCTGGTGGCGGGCGGGGCGTTCGGGCCGGAGCGGGTGGCCGAGGTGCCTGGACGATGCTCCGGCGGGGTCTGGCTGAACCGGGCGGGGCGGATGCTGGCCCTGGACCGGGAGCCTGTGGGCGGCGGTCCGGTGAAGGCGGTCGCCGTGGACCTGGACCGGGGTGGCGAGGTGTCGCCGCTGCTGCAGATCACGCCGGACAGCAACGACCGTCTGCTGCTCGCCGATACGGACAGCGGGCTGCTGCTGATCCGTTCCGATGCGCCGGGCCACGACCGGCTCGGCTGGGGGGTGCTCGGCAGCTGTCTGCCGGTGCGCTTCCCGGAGTGTCTGCATCCGGCGGATGTCGCGGTGACGCCGTTCGCCGTGCAGCCCGGGCAGATGCTGATGCCGGAGCACTGTGCGGTGGCGCTGCGGATCGACGGGGCGGCCGGCAGCTGGGTCGGGGTGTGGCGTCCGGCTGGGCGGAGGCTGCATCAACTGGCTGCCCCGGACGGATGGTTGGCCGGGGCCGGGGTGTGGACCCAGGACGGCATTCTCAAGCTCCCGTACGCCGGCCGGGACGTACCGTGCGGGGTGGCCCTGCTGCAGGCACCGGAGGACGGGGAACGCGGCGCCGGGCCTGCGTGGACGGAAAGCGGTATGCAGCCGTCCGCGGCTGCCACGCCTCCTTCCGTGTGCACGCCGGTGCCACTGGGCCAGGCGCCGCTCGTGGGGCGCACGGCACCTGGTTAAATTCTGGACCGGGGCCAGGGGGCACCCCTACTAGCCGATGGGCGCGGTTGCCGACGGTGACCGTGTCGGGTGGTGGTGGCGCAATGGTCCCGGTGACACACACGCAAGCGATCACAACGGGGGACTTCCCACATGTCTGAAGCCCGAACCGACACGACCCAGACGCGCCCGCAGGGGGCGGACGCCGCACGGGCCGACGCCGACGGCTCCGGAAAGCACCGAGGGGGGGTGTCGATGGAGAGCACGGACGGGCAGCCGCACGGTCGCCACCGGCGACCCGCCGAGGGGGGCAGCCGAGCGGCCTGACCGCACGGAAAACAACGAGGGAACGAGTGGCGGAAGGGCCTCCGCAGCGCTGTTCGGCTGCGGAGGCCCTTCCTTGTGTGCTGCCGCCCGGGGGTCAGCCCCGCTTCAGTCCCAGCACCTCCGCCGCCGCGAACGTCTCGTTCGGCGGACGCTCCGCGTAGTACGGGGAGATCAGTTCGTCCAGCTCGCCGAAGGAGAACGTCTCCTTGGACGAGTCGAACTTCGCAGCCACCCGGGGGCGTTCGACGATCGCGACCATCCCGCCGTGCACCACGAGCAGCTGGCCGTTGACCTTGGCGGCCGCCGGCGAGGCCAGATAGCCGACCAGCGGGGAGACGTGTTCGGGGGCCAGCGCGTCGAGCCGGCCGTCCGTCGGCTCATCGAATCCCGCGAAGACGTCCGCCGTCATCCGGGTGCGGGCCCTCGGGCAGATGGCGTTGGCGGTGACGCCGTACTTGGCCAGGGCCAGGGCCGTCGAGGTGGTGAGGCCGACGATGCCACCCTTGGCCGCCGCATAGTTCGGCTGGCCCGCCGAACCCGCCAGGAACGCTTCCGACGAGGTGTTGATGACCCGGCCGTAGACCGGGCCGCCGGACTCCTTGGAGCGCGCGCGCCAGTGGGCCGCGGCAAAGTGCGTGGTGTTGAAGTGGCCCTTGAGATGCACCCGGATGACGGAGTCCCACTCGTCCTCGGTCATCGAGAAGACCATCCGGTCGCGCAGAATGCCCGCGTTGTTGACCAGGATGTCGAGCGTGCCGTACGTGCTGACGGCCAGCTCCACCAGGGCGCGGGCCTGCTCGTGGTCGGAGACGTCGCCGAGGTGGGCGACGGCCCTGCCGCCCGCCGCACGGATCTCCTCGGCGACCTCCTCGGCGGGGCTCGCGGACGCCTCGCCGGAGCCGTCGCGGCCCGGCTGCCCGTAGTCGTTGACGACGACGGCCGCGCCGAGCCCCGCCAGTTCCAGTGCTTCGGCGCGCCCGAGGCCGCGGCCCGCGCCCGTGACGATCGCGGACAGCCCGTCCAGGGGAAGGGGTTGTGACATCGGAATCCCGGAGTCCTCTCGGAAGGGGCGGTGGTCAGAGTTCGATGCAGGTACGGAGCGCCTCGCCGGTCCTCATCTGGCCGAGGGCATCGTTGATCTCGGCCAGTTGCACCCGGTGGGTGATCATCGATTCGAGGTCGATCCGGCCCGCCCGCCAGAGCGCGATGGCCCGTTCGTAGGAGCGGAGCACGTCCCCTCCTCCGTACATCGAGGGCAGGATCCGCTTCTCGTCGAAGAACAGCTCGAACATGTTGACCTGGAAGTGATCGTCCATCGCGCCCGCGCCGACGATGCAGAGCGTGCCGCCGCGCCGGGTGTTCTCGTACGCCGTGCGGGCCGTCGCCGACTTGCCGACGACCTCGAAGACGTAGTCGAAGCCCTCGCCGCCGGTGATCCGCTGCTTGGCGTCGGCGAGCTCGTCGGGCGGGACCGCCTCGGTCGCGCCGAACCGGAGTGCCGCCTCGCGCCGGGACGCGACCGGGTCGACGGCGACGATCTGAGCGGCGCCCTGGACCCTGGCCCCCTGGACGGTGGAGATGCCGACGCCGCCGCAGCCGATCACCGCGACCGACGAACCTGCCTGCACCTGAGCGGTGTTGATCGCGGCGCCGAGTCCGGTGGTCACCCCGCAACCGATCAGTGCGGCGATCTCGAAGGGCACGTCATCGGGGATCGGCACCGCGCAGCCCCCGTCGACGACGACCTCCTCGGTGAAGGTGCCGGTCCCGGCGAAGCCGAACACGTCGCCGCCGGGGCGCTTGAAGTTGGGTGTGCCCGCGTTCATGAACCCGGCCAGGCAGAGCTGTGTCTGGCCGCGCCTGCAGGCGGCACACGCCCCGCAGGCGGGCAGCCAGCAGACCAGCACCCGGTCCCCCGCGCTCAGCCCGGTCACGCCGTCGCCTACGTCGAGGACCTCGCCGGCGCCCTCGTGGCCCGGGATGAAGGGGGCGGGCTGCGGCAGCACGCCGCTCATCGCCGAGACGTCGGAGTGGCACAGCCCGGTGGCCCGGATGCGGAGCTTGACCTTGCCCGGGCCGAAGCCCACCGCCTCGACGTCGTCGAGGACTTCCAGTTTGTCCTGACCTATCTCGTGCAGTACGGCTGCGCGCATGGTGCGGCTCCCCTCAGGTCGTTGCGTGATTCAGAAGTGTTCGACGAGCGTGTCGGCCAGGACCGGCGCGTCGTCCCGCTCGGCGGCGGTCACGGCCACCTGGACGCGGCCGTCCCGGGCCCACATCCGGATGCGGAGGGTCTCGCCCGGGAAGACCACCCCGGCGAAACGGGTGCTGTATGCGCCGATCCGGGCCACCTCACCGTCGAGCAGCGTGTCGGCCACGGCCTTGAGCGTCATGCCGTAGGTACACAGACCGTGCAGGATCGGCCGGTCGAAGCCGGCCAACTCGGCGAACTCGGGGTCGGCATGCAGCGGGTTCCAGTCCCCGGAGAGCCGGTAGAGCAGCGCCTGGTCCTTCCGGATGGTCCGCTCGACCACCCGGTCGGGTGCCCGGTCGGGGAGCGCGAGCCGCTCGGACGGGCCGCGCTCGCCGCCGAAGCCCCCCTCGCCCCGGACGAAGATCTGGGCGTCGTTGGTCCACAGCGGGCCGTCGTCGTCGGCGGCCTCGGTGCGCAGGACGAGGACGGCCGCCTTGCCCTTGTCGTACACGGCGGCGACCTTCGATGTCTGCACGGCCCTGCCCTTCACCGGGATCGGCCGGTGCACCCGTACGGTCTGTCCGCCGTGGAGCACGGCGGCGAGGTGGACGTCGATCCCGGGCGAGGACAGTCCGCCGACGACACCCATGCCGGCGCCTGCGACGGTGGCGAAGCTGGGCAGGACATGGAGCCGGGACTCCAGGGTGTAGCGCAGCTCGTCGGGGTCGGTGGCGGGGATTCCCGCGCCGAGTCCGAGGTGGTAGAGCTGGATGTCCTTGTGGTTCCAGCCGATCTCTGCGGTCCGGGGGTCGGCGGCGATCGCCTTTGCGGCATCAATGGGCATGGGGGAGCTGCTCCTTGATGGTGGGAAGACCTCGGCACGGCCGTCCGCACCGTCGGCCGCACCGAGGTCGTGCGGGACCGGCCGCGACGCCTGTTCTAGAACGCGTTCTAGCCGGTTGGCCCTATGTATAACGCAGCTCCCAGCCGTTGTGAAGACTGCTGACATACCGTCAGATCTATTGCGCGGAAAGGTGATCAGGCGCCCGCCGGGGCCGTTCAGGTGCCCACCCGGGCCATGACATTTGTCATCGCGGACTCCGTACAAGCGGGTCTGCCGGAGTGCGGGCCCGGCTCCGTACCGTCGGTTCCATGGAAAAGACAACGGGGAACGGGCCTGCGGTCGTCTTCACCGGGGCAGTCAAGACCTTCGGCCGGGCGGAGCGGACCGTACGGGCCGTCGACGGAATCGACCTGACCGTCGAGCGCGGCGAGACCGTCGCACTGCTCGGCCGCAACGGCGCGGGCAAGTCCACCGCCATCAGCCTGCTGCTCGGTCTGAACGAGCCGGACTCGGGCGGTGTGCAGCTGCTCGGCTCCACCCCCGAGCAGGCGGTACGGGCCGGCCGGGTCGGCGCCATGCTGCAGGACGGGCGGCCGATCCCCCGGGTCACCGTCCGCGAACTGATCAGGTTCGTCGCCTCCACCTACCCCAGCCCGATGCCGGTCGCCGAATCGCTGGCCCTGGCGGGTGTCTCCGCGTACGCCGACCGGCGCATCGACAAGCTCTCCGGCGGGCAGATCCAGCGCGTCCGGTTCGCCGTCGCACTCGCCGGCAACCCGGAGCTGGTCGTCCTGGACGAGCCGACCGCCGCCCTGGACGTCGAGGCCCGGCGGGCGTTCTGGGACTCCATGCGCGCCTACGCCCGGCGCGGCAACACGGTCCTCTTCTCCACGCACTACCTGGAGGAGGCCGACGAGAACGCCGACCGGATCGTCGTCCTCGACCGGGGCCGGATCGTCGCGGACGGGAGCGCCGACACGATCAGGGCCTCGGCCGGCAGCAGTCTCGTCTCTTTCGACCTGGCGGGCCGGCCGACCGCGGGCCTCGAGCTGCTGCCCGGCGTCGTCACCGTGGAGGTGTCCGGGGACCGGGCGCTGCTGCGCACCGACGATTCGGACGCCACCGTCATGGAGTTGGCCCGCCTCGACGCGATCCGCGGCCTCCAGGTATCCCGGGCCACGCTGGAGGACGCGTTCCTCGCCCTGACCGCACCGGCCGCAACAGCACCCGCAACCGATTCCGAGAGTGAGACTGTCTGATGTTCCGCTACATCGTGCTCGAAGTGCGCCGGACACTGCGTGACGGCTTCTTCCTGATCTTCGGGACCGGGATGCCGGTGGTGATGTATCTGCTCTTCACCAACATCGGCGGGAGCGAGGGCGTCGACGGCTGGAAGACGGCCTCGATGGTCGGCATGGCCGCGTACGGTGCGCTGGGCTCCGCCATGTCGATCGGTACGGGGGTCGCCTCCGACAAGACGCTTGGCTGGCTTCAACAGCTGCGGGTCACCCCGCTCGCCCCTTCCCGGGCGGTCGTGGGCCGGGCGATCAGCGGTTCGGTGACCGTCCTGCCGACGATCGTGACGGTGCTGCTGGCCGGCGGACTGCTCAACGGGGTGCGGCTGGGCGCCTGGCAGTGGATCGCACTGGCACTGCTGCTGTGGATCGGCGCGCTGCCGTTCACCCTTCTCGGCCTCGGCAACGGCTACCGGCTCACCCCGCAGGGCACCGGGGTCGTCAACGTGGCCTGTCTGATGGGCTTCGCGATCATCGGCGGGCTGTGGTTCCCGCTGGAGCTGCTTCCCGAATGGCTTCGTTCCATCGGCAGGTTCACGCCCGCCCACCGGTTCGCCGACCTGGGCTGGGCGACCACCAGCGGCCACGCACCCTCCCTGGGGACGATCACCGTGCTCGGCGGATGGCTCCTGCTGTTCGGTGCGTACGCCGTCGTCTCGTACCGTCGGTCCGCGAGGACCGTGTGACAGGAGCGAGCATGTCCCGGAACGGATCAGGATCGTGGCGGGAACGCCGCAGGCGGCACCGCGAGCAGGGGCGTCCCGGCCCGCCCGGACCGTACTCGTTGCTGCCCTGGCTGCTGATGGGACTCGGCGGCTTCTCCAACCTCTTCCAGGGGAGGGCCCCGAACCCCTGGATCGGCGGTCTCGGGCTGCTTGTCTTCAATTCCCTTTACATCAATGTGGTGTTCCGGGGGTTCGACAAGAAGAGGCGCGAGAGCCCCGTGTCGTACGTGCTGCTCGCAGTGATGGCCCTGGTCGCGTTCGGGCTGGCGATCGGGTACGGCGGAACCTGGCTGCTGTTCTTCCCCCTGCTCTCGTTGGCCTGCGGCGTCATCCTGCGCCACCGGCAGCTGATACTCGGCCTGTTGGGCCTCGCGGCCGTCGCCAGTCTCGTCGCCGTCTGGCGCGGGGACAACGCCTCGGACCCGTGGACCATCGGATACGGCACCTTCATCTCGGGTGCGGTGACCGCCGCGCTCCTCACCCTGTCGGAGACCGTGATGGAGCTGCGGGCAACCCGGCAGGAACTGGCCCGCACCGCCGTGGAGAAGGAGCGGCTCCGCTTCTCCCGCGATCTGCACGATCTGCTGGGACACACACTCTCGGTGATCGTCGTCAAGTCGGAGGCCGCGCGTCGGCTCGCACCGCGCGACATGGACGCGGCGCTGGCCCAGGTCGCCGACATCGAGTCCGTCGGGCGGCAGGCCCTCACCGAGATCCGGGAAGCGGTCACCGGCTACCGCGAGGGGAGCCTGGCCACCGAACTCGACCGGGCCAGGTCCGCGTTGACCGCCGCCGGGATCGAATCGGTGGTCCGCCGCTCGGGACCGCCGCTCACCCCACAGGCAGAGGCGCTGCTGGGCTGGGTGGTGCGGGAGACGGTGACCAACGTCGTACGCCACAGCGCCGCGACCAGCTGTTCGTTCCTCGTCGACGGCACGGCCGAACGGGTCCGGCTGACCGTCACCGACGACGGCCGCGGACGGGCGGACCCGCCGCCCGCGTCCGGCATCGGCGGTACCGGCCTGCAGGGCCTCACCGAACGGCTCGCCGCGGCGGGAGGCTCGCTCACCGCGGGTCCCGGGCCGGGCGGCGGGTTCGTGGTCGGCGCGGAGCTGCCGGTGGACCCGGTGGATGCCGCCGGAAGTCCCGCCTCACCCCATACGCTGGGCCGGTGAACGAGATGCCCCGAGATCAGCGGCCGCACACGTCCGTCAAGGTTCTGCTCGCCGAGGACCAGGGCATGATGCGCGGCGCGCTCGCCCTGCTGCTCGGGCTCGAACCGGACATCGAGGTGGTGGCCCAGGTCGGCGCCGGGGACGAGATCGTGGACGCCGCGCTGCGGTCACGACCCGATGTGGCACTCCTCGACATCGAACTCCCGGGCCGCAGCGGACTGGACGCCGCCGCCGACCTGCGCGAGGAGGTGCCGGACTGCCGGGTGCTGATCCTCACCACCTTCGGGCGGCCCGGCTATCTGCGCCGCGCGATGGAGGCGGGCGCTGCGGGGTTCCTGGTCAAGGACGGCCCGGTCGAGGAGCTCGCGGTGGCCGTCCGGCGGGTGCTGGCCGGCGAGACCGTCATCGACCCCGCCCTCGCCGCGGCCGCCCTGAGCGCGGGCCCCAGCCCGCTCACGGCGCGGGAACGGGACGCACTGAACGCGTCGGTGGACGGGGCGACGGTCTCCGACATCGCGGCGAAGCTGCATCTGTCCGAGTCGACGGTACGTAACTACCTGTCGTCGGCGATCGGGAAGACAGGGACGCGGAACCGCATGGAGGCGGTGCGGGCGGCGCGGCAGCAGGGCTGGCTGTAGGGCGTGTTTCGAAAGTCCCGCCTGCCGGGCGACGCTACTTTCGAAACACACCCTAGGCGGTGCTCGCAAGCGGGGCGCCGGGCGTGGCCGCGCCCCGCTGCGCTCAATCGCCGGACGGGCTCGACATGCCCGACGGGCTCGACGCGCGGGACGGAGTCGACGGGCTCGACGTGGCCGACGGGCCATGTACGGCGGAGCGCGACGAGCGGTGGCGCGGCAGCCACAGGGCCATCAGCAGCAGTCCGCCCAGCAGGACCGTGCCGGCTGTCCGGAACGCCAGCGCGAACCCCGCGGTCAGCTCCTCCGCCCCGGTGCCGCCCCCGGTCCGTGCCGCCGCGACCGTGGAGAGCACGGCGAGACCCAGAGCACCGCCCATCGTGCGCGAGGTGTTGACCAGCCCGGAGACCAGACCGGCGTCCCCGGGCGCCGCGCCCGAGGTCGCGAGGGAGGCGAGCGGGGTGGACGCGAACCCCGCACCGGCCATCATCAGGATGCCGGGCCCGCAGATCGACGTGAGATACGAGCCGTCCGCGCCCATCGTGGACTGCCAGCCGAAGCCCGTGGCGGTGATCGCCAGACCGATCAGGACGAGGTTCTTCGCGCCGACCCGTGCCATGATCCGCGGCGCGAACGTCGAGCCGAGCACGACCGCCAACGAGGTCGGCAGCAGGGCCAGTCCGGCCTGCATCGGCGTGTAGTCCAGCACCGACTGCGCGTACACGGTCATGAAGTACCACATCGAGAACGTCGCGGAACCCATCACGATCATCGCCACGTTCGCCGCCGCCACCGCCCGCGTGCCCAGCACCCGGAGCGGCATCAGCGGTACCGCCGTCCGCGCCTCCACCAGGACGAAGAGGGCCAGCAGCGCCACCCCGCCGAGCAGTGGCACCAGGGTGGCCGCGGCCGTCCAGCCCTCCTGCTCGGTCTGCACGATGCCGTACGAGACCGTGGCCAGCCCCACCGTGACGAGCACCGCGCCCAGCAGGTCGATACGGTACCGCCCGCCCGCCCGGCTCTCGGCGAGCCAGACCGTGGCGCCGATCAGCACGAGCACGCCGAACGGCACATTGATCAGCAGGACCCAGCGCCAGGAGAGGAGGTCGGTGAGCACCCCGCCGACAAGTCCGCCGGCCGCGCCGCCTCCGGCGCCGACGGCCATCCACGTACCGATCGCCCTGGTCCTGGCCGGGCCCTCGGGAACCGCTGCGGTGAGAAGCGTGAGGGTCGCGGGAGAAAGCACGGCGGCACCGAGCCCCTGCCCGGCGCGGGCGGCGAGCAGCTGCCAGCCCTCCTGGGCGAACCCCCCGGCGAGCGAGGCGGCGGTGAACAGGCCGAGCCCGACCAGGAACATCCGCTTGCGGCCGTATATGTCGGCGGCGCGCCCGCCGAGGAGCATGAACCCGGCGAACGCGATCGCGTACGCGCTGAGGACCCACTGCAACTGGCCGGCGCTCAGCCCCAGGTCGGACCGCATGGACGGCAGTGCCACATTGACGACGGACACGTCGAGGATGACGAGGAACTGGCCGGTGCAGGCGGCGAGTACCACCGCCCAGGTGCGGGATTTCTTCCGGATCTGCAGGGGCGTGGGCGCCGGGACGTCAACCATGAGGGTCATACTCGCAGGCGCCCTGCGCCCCGTACATCGGTATATGGCCGGACACCTTGCTCCTCCTATCGGCGCAGGAGGGTGACGACCGCCGCGCCGCCGAGCCCGATGTTGTGGGCGAGCCCGACCCGGGCACCCGGCACCTGCCGGAGGCCCGCCTCGCCACGCAGCTGCCAGGTGAGTTCGGCGGCCTGGGCGATACCGGTGGCGCCGAGCGGGTGCCCCTTGGAGATCAGGCCGCCGGACGGGTTGACCACCCAGCGGCCGCCGTAGGTGGTGGCCCCGGACTCGACGAGCTTGCCGGACTCGCCCTCGCCGCACAGGCCGAGCGCCTCGTAGGTGAGGAGTTCGTTGATGGAGAAGCAGTCGTGCAGCTCGATGACGTCGAGGTCCGCGGCCGAGAGCCCCGAGGTGTCGTACACCTGCCGGGCGGCGGCGCGGGACATGGGCAGTCCGACGGCGTCGATGCAGGTGCCGGAGGCGAACGACTCTCCGGTGTCGGTCGTCATGGCCTGGGCGGCGATCTCGACGGCCCTGTCCTCCAGCCCGTGGCTCCCGACGAAGCGTTCCGACACGACGACGGCTGCGGCCGCTCCGTCGGAGGTGGGCGAGCACTGGAGTTTGGTCAGCGGGCGGTGGATGGTCCTGGCGGCGAGGATCCCGTCGACCGTGTACGCGTCCTGGAACTGGGCGTACGGGTTGTTCACCGAGTGCCGGTGATTCTTGGCGCCGACAGCCGCGAGCTGCGCCTCGGTCGTCCCGTACCGCTCCATGTGTTCGCGGGCCGCGTTGCCGAAGATCTGGGCAGTGGGCGGGGACATCTCGAAGCCGTGGGCGGCGGCCATGATCCCGTAGTGCCGGGCGACGGGCGAGGTCCTGAAGTCCACTCCGCCGTCGGACCCGCTCCCCAGCGACCCGCGCGTCATCTTCTCGAAGCCGAGCGCGAGAACGCAGTCGCTGATCCCGCCCTCGACGAACTGCCGGGCCAGCATCAGCGCGGTGGAGCCGGTGGCGCAGTTGTTGTTGACGTTGTAGACGGGCACGCCGGTCAGTCCGAGCTCGTACGCGGCGCGCTGGCCGGCCGTGGAGGCCTGGAAGCAGTAGCCGACGGGAACCTGCTGCACCTCCTCGTAGGCGACCGAGGCGTCGGCGAGCGCGGCGTTCCCCGCCTCCTTCGCCATGTCCCAGTACTGCCAGTCGCGTGTCTCCGGCTTCTCGAACTTCGTCATCCCGACACCGACGATGTACGCCTTCATGGAGAGGTCACGTCCCTTCAGTCACGCGGGAGGCCGAGAATGCGCTCGGCGACGACATTGAGCTGAACCTGGGTGGTGCCGCCCGCGATGGTCAGACAGCGGGACATCAGAAATCCGTGCAGAGCCCGGTTCCCGGACCCTTCCGCGGTCGCGCCCGCCGGTCCGAGCAATTCCAGGGCGAGTTCGGCGACCTTCTGCTGGTGGGTGGTCTGGACGAGTTTGCGTACCGAGGCTCCGGCGCCCGGCTCCAGTCCGGACACCTGCTGCAGGGTGGTCCGCAGTCCGATGCAGGCGAGCGCGTGCGCCTCGGCGGCGAGGGCGCCGATCCGCGCCCGGTAGGTGCCGTCGAGCTCGCCGGAGCGGGCGATGAGCGCTTCCAGTCCGGTGTCGAAGGTCATCTGGTCGGCCATGTGGACGCGTTCGTTGCCGAGGGTGTTGCGGGCGACCCGCCAGCCGTCGCCCACATCGCCGACGACGGCATCGGCGGGCAGCAGGACGTCGTCGAAGTACACCTCGTTGAAGAGGGAGTCGCCGGTGATCTCCTTCAGTGGGCGGACGTCGATGCCTTCGGTGTTCTTCATGTCGACGAGGAAGTAGCTGAGCCCCTGGTGCTTGGGGGCGTCCGGGTCGGTCCTGGCGAGCAGGATGCCGTGATCGGCCCACTGGGCGGCGCTCGTCCAGACCTTCTGGCCGTTGATCCGCCAGCCCTCGGCGGTCCGCTCGGCCTTCGTGCGCAGCGAGGCGAGGTCGGAGCCGGCGCCGGGCTCGGAGAACAACTGACACCAGAGGAGTTCGCCGCGCAGAGTGGGCATGAGGTAGCGGTCCTGCTGGTCCGGTGTCCCGTACGCGAGGAGCGACGGCACCACCCAGGTGGCGATCCCCAGGTCGCTCACCCTCACTCCCTGCTCCTTCAACTCCTGCTGCACGGCGAGCTGGTGGAGAGGTCCGGCGTCCAGGCCGTAGGGGGCGGGCAGATGCGGGGCGGCGTAGCCGGTCGGGGCGAGGACGCGGCGGGCGGCCTTCGGGTCGAGCCCCTGGGCGGCGGCGACGGCCTCGCGCGCCTCGGCACGATGGCGGTCGGCCTCGGCGGGGAGTTCGAGGGCGAGTTCGCGGCGCGCTCCGCCCTCGGCCAGCCGGAGGGCCCGCAGCCGGTGGGAGTCCCCCGCCCCCAGCAACTGCCGGGCCACGAGCGCCCGGCGCAGATGGAGGTGGGCGTCGTGCTCCCAGGTGAAGCCGATGCCGCCGAGGACCTGGATGCAGTCCTTGGCGCAGCTGTACGCGGCGTCGAGCGCGGTGCCCGCGGCGAGGGCGGCGACCAGTCCCCGTACCTCCGGGGCTTCGTCCGCCGCGCGGGCGGCGTCCCACACCAGGGCGCGGGCCTGTTCGACGCGGACGAGCATGTCGGCGCAGAGATGCTTGATGCCCTGGAACTGCCCGATGGGACGACCGAACTGTTCGCGGACCCTGGCGTACGCGACGGCGGTGTCCAGCGCCCGGGAGGCGGTGCCGCACGCCTCGGCGGCGAGGAGGACGGCGGCGAGATCACGGACGGCCGCGGAGTCGATCCGTACGGCACGGTTCGCGGGTACGACTACGCCGTCGGCCCGGACCTCGGCGGTGGGACGGGTCGGGTCGGCGCCGCGGTGCGGGCGCACGGTGAGCCCCTCGGCGGTGGTGTCGACGGCGAACCAGCGGGTGCCGGCGGCCGATTCGGCGGGGAGCAGGAGCAGGTCGGCCTCGGCACCGGAGAGCACGGGTGGAGCCGTGCCGTCGAGAAGGTGACCGTCCTCGCCCTCAACGACGGTGAGGGTGCCGGGGCCGAGGGCGACGGCGCCGATGCGGGTACCGGCGGCGAGGGCGCCCAGCAGGTCCCTCCCGCCCGCGTCGCCCAGCACCGCCGAGGCGAGCGCGTTCGCCAGGTACGGGCCGGGGAGCGCGGCCCGTCCCGCCTCCTCGAGAACCACGGCGAGGTCGAGGAGTGTGCCGCCTGCTCCGCCGTGCTCCTCGGGCAGATGTATGCCGAGCAGCCCCTGCTCGCCGAGACCGTCCCAGTAGCCGGGGCGCACACCGGGTGCGGAAGGGGCGCTCGCGTCGAGGAGCTTGCGGATCTCGTCCGGGGGCACGGCGCGCGCCAGCCACCCCCGTACGGCCTGCGCCAACTCCCTCTGTTCCTGGGTGATTCCGATGCCCATGTACGGATCCTCGCCGGTCGCGTCCACTGGAACGCCGACAGGGTAGAACACGTTTCAATCTGACGGAAGGTCAGATGGCCGCACGGTTCGCCGGACGTGGATACACGGATGGAAGGGGCCGTCGAGGATCAGTCAGTGGCGTCGGCTGAACGGAGCGAGAGGCCGAGTTCGCCGACGAGCAGGCGCGGGTGGCGCCGTCTCGGAGGATGCTCAGTCGAGACAGAACTCGTTGCCCTCGATGTCCTGCATCACGATGCAGGACTCATTGACGCCATCGGCAGGCAGCAGTTGCACGCGCACCGCACCGAGCGCGACCAGTCGTGCACACTCGGCCTCGAGTGTGGCGAGGCGCTCTTCACCCACGAGCCCGGTGCCGGCCCGCACGTCGAGATGCAGCCGGTTCTTGACGACCTTGCCTTCGGGAACGCGCTGGAAGTACATGCGCGGGCCCACACCTGAGGGATCACTGCAGGCGAACCATGAATCCCGCTGCTCAGCCGGCTGCGAGCGCTTGAATTCGTCCCAAGTGGCAAACCCCTCCGGTGGCGGCGGTGCGACGTACCCCAACACCTCGCACCAGAAACGAGCGACGCGCTCGGGTTCTGCGCAGTCGAAGGTGACCTGGAACTGCTTGATCGATGGCATCCGCGCACCATAGCAGGGGGGTCTGTTGCTCATTTCCCGGTGTGGATCGGCATGTTGCCGGGAGGACGAACCTCGGACAGTCCTGTTCGTACCGCGTTCACCGCTACGGACGGGGCCGGTCGGTACGCCCTGACCGCCCCGTCCTCCGGCAGCAGCTTCGTGCCGGCCGGGTCCGCCACCGGGTACGCGCCGCACGCCTGCCCGGCGGCGTACCCGGCGAGCGGACTGCCCGTCGAGATCGACCTCGTGCTGACGGTCAGCGCACCGGAGCGTCGAACCGCGGTGCCGTCATGAGCAGATGGGAGACGTCCGACCCCGCCGGGAGTTCCTGCGGCTGCGCGCCGCGGGTGAACAGCCGGGCGGGGCGGGCGCCCTGCACCCAGGCCTGACGGCCGTTGACGCGGAGCCAGGATCCCTCGCGCAGGCCGAGCACCGGCACGTCGTTCTCCTCCAGGAACTCGGTCAGCCGCTCCTCGCGGGTCTCGCCCTTGTGGGTGCTGGCCGGGTCCGGGTCCAGGTAGTGCGGGTTGATCTGGAACGGGACGAGGCCGAGCGCCTCGAAGGACGGCGGCTGAACGATGGGCATGTCGTTGGTGGTACGGAGGGTGGGCGCCGCCATGTTCGTACCGGCGCTGGCCCCCATGTACGGCAGCCCGGCGCGCACCGCCTCGATGACGGCGTCGCGCAACCCGGTGCGATAGAGGGCGCTGAGCAGCCGGAAGGAGTTGCCGCCGCCGATGAACACGGCGTCGGACGCGGCGAGTTCGGCGGTCGGGTCGGCGTTCTCATGGACACCGCGGACGGTGATGCCGGACGGCTCCAGGGCGTCACGGACGCGTGCGGTGTACGCGGTGTAGTCGGCCAGCGCGTAGGGGACGAAGGCCAGTCGGGCACCTGGGGGCAGGAATTCGATGACGGTGTCGAGGGCGTGTTCCAGGTAACCACGGCCGTGCTGGGTGGAGTTGGAGAGCAGAAGCAGATTCACAGGGTTCCTCGGACGACTCGGGTGATTCAGACGGTTCGGGTGGCTCGGGAGGGCACCGGTGTCCCGGTGACCCGGACGTTCGGGTGGGTCAGTCGGTGGTACGGGGGCGGCGGGCCCGCGGCTTCGGGCGCTGCGGTGGGTGGGTGAGCCGCTGCTCCAGGAGCTGGGCCGCCTGGCGCAGGGCATCGAGCCGGTCCTCGGGCGCCCCCTGAAACCGCTCCTCGCCACCGCCGAGGCTGAGGCTCCCGTACGGCTCGCGCCCCAGGAACACCGGAACGGCGACGGTCGCGATCCCGGTGTCGTACTCGCCGACGGTCCAGGCATACCCCTGGGCACGAACCTTCAGGAACTCCTGTTCCAGCTGGTCCGGGTCGGTGACGGTCCGCTCGGTGAAACGGGCCATGGGACGGCCGCGGAACAACCGGTGGCGCTGCTCATCGGGGAGGTAGGCGTAGTACGACTTGCTGGTCGCCCCGGCGTGCGCCGGGTAGAGCTCGCCGACCAGCGGGTAGTAGCGCAGCGGTCCGGTCTCGCCCTCCACGGCGGCCACACACCGCATGTGGAAACTGTCCGGCAGGCAGAACAGGACGGTGTCACCGGTGGCCTGGCGCAGCTCCTCCAGGACCGGCCCGGCGAGCAGTTCCAGCGATCCGGAGCGCTCCCAGAGCCGGCCGAGCCGCAGCACGGCGGGGCCGATGCGGTAACGGCGGGTGGCCGGGTCGGAGACCAGGAAGCCGCGGCCGGCAAGCGTCGCGAGGAGCCGCTGGGCCACCGAGGTGTCCCAGCCGAACTCCTCGGCGACCTCGGTCACGCCCCAGTCCGGCCTGGTCCGCTCGAACGCGAGCAGCACGAGGAGCGCCCGGTCGACGGTTTGCAGGGCCCCGGCGGGGGTGCGCCGGTCCAGATCGAAGTCCGCCATCGTCATCTCACCATTCAGACCTGAATTGCAAATAACGGGAAACAGTTGCGCTCAACGCTATCCGATCCCGAATCTGCTCTCAGCACCCCGTCCGGCGTCCGTGACTCCCTGCCGGGCGCCGGACGGGCGTGATGGATGCGTGAGAAAGGCCCCCCATGTTGAAGTACGTGCTGGACATCCTCGACCTGCTGGACGACCCCCAGGTCAACGGCAAGACGGTCGTCGAGTACCTCGACTCCGTAGCGGGGCCCGAGGGCTCGTCCGCGCAGGTCACCACGGTCGCCGGCGAACGGGGCTCCACGGACTTCGTGCTCGTGAGGATCCCCGGCAGCCAGGGCCGCACCTCCGGCGGCAGCGCCCGCACCCTCGGCGTGGTCGGCCGCCTCGGCGGCATCGGCGCCCGGCCCGAGGTGACCGGTCTGGTCTCCGATGCCGACGGCGCGGCAGCCGCCGTGGCCACCGCGGCCAAGCTGCTCGACATGCGCCGCCGCGGCGATGTGCTGCCCGGCGACGTGATCGTCGCCACCCACATCTGCCCGGACGCGCCGACCGAGCCCCACGAACCGGTGCCGTTCATGGGCTCGCCCGTGGACATCGCCACGATGAACCGGCACGAGGTGACCGGCGAGATGGAGGCCGTGCTCTCCATCGACACCACCAAGGGCAACCGGATCATCAACCACAAGGGCCTGGCCCTCTCCCCCACCGTCAAGGAGGGGTGGGTGCTCCGGGTCAGCGAGCAGCTCGGTGAGCTGCTCGCCGTCGTCACCGGTGAGCCGTTGGTCACGTATCCGGTGACCACGCAGGACATCACGCCGTACGGTAACGGTGCACATCACATCAATTCCATCCTGCAGCCCTCCACCGCGACGGCCGCTCCGGTCGTCGGCCTCGCGGTCACCTCGGCCGCCGCGGTGCCGGGCTGCCAGACGGGCGCGAGCCACGAGACGGACATCGCGTCCGCCGCCCGCTACGCCGTGGAGGTCGCCAAGGCCTACGGCAGTGGCCACCTGGACTTCCACGACGCGGTGGAGTTCGACAACCTCGTCAACCGCTACGGGTCGCTGGCTCACCTGCAGACCTTCGGCCGTACACCCCAGGAGTCCTGATGGCAGCCGCCGCCCCGCAGGCCGAGGCCAAGAGCATCGGCAGCGACGACTACTCCCTCTCGCGCGTCCCGCGCGACAAGAGGTTCGGATTCTGGTCCATGCTGCTGCAGTGGCTGGCCCAGTCCGGCTCGATCTCTCAGTTCACGCTCGGCGCCACCATCGGTGTCGGCATGACCTTCGGGAACGCCTTCCTCGCCTTCACGCTCGGCGCGGTGATCCTGGAGATCGTCATCTTCGCGATCGGTCTGGCCGGGATGCGCGAGGGTCTGGCGACCCCGATGCTGACTCGCTGGGTCGGCTTCGGCCGCAATGGCTCGGCGCTGGTGAGTTTCGTCATCGCGGTCAGCCTGGTCGGCTGGTTCGGGGTCCAGAACACAATCTTCGGCAACAGCGTCTCGGCGCTGGTCGGGGGACCGTCCTGGATGTGGTGCGTGCTCGCGGGCATGGCCATCACCGCCCTGGTGATCTTCGGCTTCCGCTACATGGCGGTCTTCGCGAAGATCGTCACCCCGCTCTTCTTCGCGATGGTCGCCTGGTCCGTCGTCTCGACGCTCAAGGACCACTCCATCAGTGACCTGATCAACTCACCGCCGCCCGGCCAGACGATCCCGCTCGCCGTCGCCGCCACCGCCATCGCGGGCGGCTTCATGACCGGCGCGATCGTGGCCCCGGAGATGACCCGCTACAACCGCAAGGGCTCGCACGTCTTCATCCAGAGCGCCTCGTCGATGATCCTCTCCGAGTACATCGTCGGCATGACCGGTGTGCTCCTCGGTCACCTGGTCAAGAGCAACGAGGTGTCGCACATCGTGCTCTCCACCTCGGGCGCCTTCGGCGTCATCGTGGTCCTGATGTCCACCGCGAAGATCAACGACTGGAACCTGTACGGCTCCTCGCTCGGCGTCGTCAACTTCTTCCAGGTCGTCTTCGGCAAGCGGCTGCACCGCGGCGCGGTCACGATCGTCCTCGGCATCGCCGGCACGGTCCTGTCCGCGATCGGGATCATGACCCACTTCACCGACTTCCTCTCGATCCTCGGTGTGGCCATCCCGCCGATCGGCGGCATCATCGTGGCCGAGTACTGGGTCGTGAAGAGGATGCGCAAGCCGCTGGACGACACCCGCGAGGCCGAGACGCTGCCGAGGACCTCGCCGACCTGGGTGCCGATGTCCATAGCCATCTGGATCGTGGCGTTCTGCGTCGGCAAGTTCTACGACGGCGGCATCCCGGCGCTCAACTCGCTGGGCACGGCCTTCGTGCTGTACGCGGTGCTCGGCCTGCTGGGCTGGGTCAAGCCGTACGGCACCTCCACCCTGGGCGACGAGGACAGCGCTGTCCCCGCCGCCCGCGCAACAACCTCCGTGGGAGCAGCATGACCACCTCCGACCCCGCCTCCCCACTCGTCCCGGCGTCCGACCAGGCTCAGGCCGAGGTCATCGACCTCTGCGCCGAACTGATCCGGTTCGACACCTCCAACCCCACCAGCAACGAACGCGCGTGCGCCGACTGGGTGGTGGGCCGTCTCGCCGAGGTGGGCATCGACTCCGAACTGGTCGAGTCCGCCCCGGGCCGGGCCAACGTCGTCGCCCGCATCGCCGGCCGCGACCCCGAGCGCGGCGCCCTGCTGGTCCACGGCCACCTCGACGTGGTCCCGGCCGACGCGTCCGAGTGGCAGGTGCCGCCGTTCTCCGGCGAGATCCGCGACGGCTACCTCTGGGGCCGCGGTGCGATCGACATGAAGGACACGGTGGCGGTCATGATCGCCACCGCCCGGCACTTCGCCCGCACGGGCACGAAGCCCTCCCGCGACCTGGTCCTCGCCTTCCTCGCCGATGAGGAGGCTGGCGGCAGGTTCGGCGCGCACTGGCTGGTCGAGCACCGTCCGGAACTGTTCTCCGGGGTGACCGAGGCGATCGGCGAGGGCGGCGGTTTCTCCTTCGCCATCGACGACACCCGGCGCCTCTACCCGATCGAGAACGCCCAGCGCGGCATGGCCTGGATGGAGCTCACCGCCACCGGACGGGCCGGTCACGGTTCGTCCCCCAACGACGAGAACGCGGTCACCGACCTCGCCGAGTCGTTGACCCGGATCGGCCGCCACACGTTCCCGATCCGCCTGATCGAGCCGGTGCGCGCGCTGCTCGAAGAGGCCGCCCACCTCCAGGGGGTCGACTTCGACGAGGACGACATCGAGGGCAGCCTGGCGAAGCTGGGCCCGGTCTCCGACTTCATGCAGGTCGTCCTGCGCAACTCGGCGAACCCCACCATGTTCAACGCCGGTTACCAGACGAACGTCATCCCGGGGAAGGCCACGGCCCGCGTCGACGGCCGGTTCCTCCCCGGACACGAGCAGGAACTCATCGACACCATCGATCAGTTGCTCCTGCCGTCGGTCAGCCGCGAGTGGGTCAACCACGACATCGCGATGGAGACGACGTTCGACGGCCCGCTCGTCGACGCGATGTGTGAGGCCGTACGCGCCGAGGATCCGGACGGACACCCGGTTCCGTACTGCAACCCCGGCGGCACGGACGCCAAGGCCTTCACCCACCTCGGCATCCGCTGCTTCGGCTTCAAGGGCCTGAAGCTGCCGCACGACCTGGACTACGGCCGGCTCTTCCACGGCGTGGACGAGCGCGTCCCGCTGGAGGGGCTGCGGTTCGGGGTCCGCGTCATGACCCGACTCTGGCAGAGCTGCTGAGCCGATCGAGCAGCTCCGCCGGGGGCCGCCCCGACCCGGGCCCACCCCTCGTACGCCCCCGCCGGACCTGTTCCGGCGGGGGCGTACGGCATGGCGCGCAGCCCTGCGCGAGCCGTACCCGGACGTTCACGACCGCTTCACGGAACGGTCAGCCGGGGCGCCCCTCCCCCTCCCCGTGACCACCTAACGTCCTTGGTTCAGACCGGTTACCGACTCGTTATAGTGACCGCGCCAGAGACAAGGAACCCCCGTGAGAATCACCCCTCTTGTGATCATTGCCGCGTCCGCGGCGCTCGCCGCACCGACCGCTGCCCACGCCGAGCCCGACGCCTCTCACCCGCCCGCGGCACCCGGTGTGAGTGTGCCCGGTGGGCGGTACGAGCACGCGGTGACACTGAAGTTCAGCGCCGAGCGCGGAACCACCGTCCGCTACACGCTGGACGGCTCGACCCCGACCCGCGAAAGCAGCGTCTACTCCCCCGGCCGCCCACTGCGGATCACCGAGGACACCAACGTCACGGCTGTCGCCTTCCACGGCAGTCAGGCGAGCCCGCCCGTCTCGTACGGCTACCTGATCAAGACTCAGGAGAAGCCGCTCGCCACGTTCGTCGTCATGTCGGACGTCCACGTCGGGGACCACGCGCACAACGACAAGAAGTACGAGAGCTTCTTCGACACCATCGGTTCGATCTTCCCGAACCCGGACGCGATCCTGTCCAACGGCGACATGATCAATGACAACGGCGACGGCAAGGGTCCTGACCACAGGATCGTCTCGGAGATCTTCCAGGCGAACCTCAAGCGCAAGGGCATGGACAGCACCCAGCTGCTGATCTCCAACGGCAACCACGACGCGAGCCTCGCCGCGATACGGGCCGGCTACCCGAAGGCGTGGTTCCCGGACTCCGGCGGCGGCTACTACGAGTCCGACGTCAAGGGTGTGCACCTCTTCACGGTGAACACGGAGACGTACAACAACGACACCGCGCAGCGCACCTGGCTGAAGACCCGCCTGGCCGAGCTCACCGCTGACCCGGCGAACGCCAACCGGCCGATCCTCGTCCAGGGCCACCGCCCCACCACCGGAACGGCGATGGACGGGCAGCAGGCGTCCAACCCGCGGCTGGCCGAGGACCTGAGCGCCTTCCCGCAGGCGATCCTCTTCAGCGGCCACTCGCACCTCAACATCAACGACGACCGGTCGATCCACCAGCGCGACTTCACGTCGGTCAACGACGGTTCGATGTCGTACGTCGAGATCGACCACGGCTACCAGATGGTCACCGAGACGGGCCTCGCCAACCGCTTCGAGTCGCCGACCGCCCAGGCGCTCTTCGTCGAGGTCTACAAGGACCGTACGGAGATCGAGCGCATCAACATGGCCGCGGACCAGCACGACATCTACGCCGGAGGACAGTGGTCGGCGAGCTGGCAGCCGCCGTACGCCAGCGCGGGCACGCTGAGCGGTCCGGGCTGGACGGTACGTCTGAAGGGCTCGACGAACCAGCAGATCAAGGACAACTTCCGGTACACCGCCGCCGAACGGAACAAGGTGGCACCGCGGTTCACCACCGGCGAGCCGTTGACGACGGTACGCGGCCCCGAGGGCGCCACGGCCGTGCGGATCGCGCAGGCCCAGGACGACCAGATGGTCCACCACTACGACGTCGACATCACCGACACGACGACCGGCACCAAGGCCGTCTCGTCCAAGGTCCTCTCCGACTTCTTCATCATGCCGCGCCCGAACACCCTGGACATCCCGGTCCCGGGCGCGGTGGCGGGTCACACGTACGAGGCGCGGGTCGTGGCGGTGGACGCGTACGGCAACGCCTCCCCGGCCACGACGCTGACGTTCACCCGCTGACGCGCCGGAACACCCCTGGAGCGGTGGGCCGCCGGGCCCACCGCTCCTGCGGCCGCACCGGGAGTCGGCCCGGCCGGCGCAGGCCACCCCGCCGACAGTGCCGGCCGGCCCGTACGGCACGATGAGGCGCCGTTTCATTCCCGTACGACCAGGAGGAACCCCGTGGCCGCCGAGCCCGAGCCGGAGATTCTCGCCGCCTTCCAGGCGGCCAAGGGCTTCATGCCGGTGGTCGAGGGGCTCGCCCTCCACGCGGCCGCCACCGACGCCGCCGCGCTCGGTCTGCCGCTGCTGGAGGTCGGGACGTACTGCGGGCGGTCCACGATCCTGCTCGCCGACGTCGCCCGGGCGGCCGGTGTGACCGCACTCACCGTCGACCATCACCGGGGCAGCGAGGAGCAGCAGCCGGGCTGGGAGTACCACGACCCGACCGTCGTGGACCCGGAGGTCGGCCGGATGGACACGTTGCCGACCTTCCGCCGCACGCTGCACGCGGCGGGCCTCGAAGACCACGTCGTGGCGCTCGTCGGGCGGTCCCCGCAGGTCGCGGCCGTCTGGGGCGGGCAGCTCGGCTTCGTCTTCATCGACGGCGGGCACACCGACGAGCACGCGAACGGTGACTACGAGGGCTGGGCGCCGCATGTCGCCGAGGGCGGGCTGCTCGTGATCCACGACGTGTTCCCCGACCCTGCGCACGGTGGTCAGGCACCGTACCGGGTGTATCTGCGGGCGCTGGAGTCCGGGGCGTTCACCGAGGTGTCGGCCACGGACTCGCTGCGCGTCCTGCGCCGTACCGGAACGGGGATCTGAGAGTGCCCGGCAGTAGGCAGCGCGGGTGAAGGAGCGGGGCTGGGGTGCGTGCTTCGCAAGGCGGAGGATTGAGCCAACGCGAAGGGGGTCCCCCCCATGCCTTTGGGGCTATGGGGGAGTTGGAGATTGACGACAACGCCGCGAGGTGCGTGCACCGGCCCCGCGACGCCGCGAAGCCTACTGCCGGGCACTCTGAGCCGCCGGATAGCATCGCGACGTGCCGTACAACACCAGTGTTCCTCCCGCCCCTCACCCCGCGCGGCGCCGCCGGGCCCTGCTCGCCGCTGCCGCGCTGGGCTGCGTCTGCCTGATCACGGGGTGCGGCGGTGGCAGTGGTGGTGGGGCGGCAGCGCAGCCGCGCGAGGGCGGTGGCGGCACGTCGTCCGCGCCGTCCCTGTCGTCTTCGCCCGCGAAGAGCAGTCCGGCGGCGGGGACGACCGCGGTACCGCCCTCCCCGTCGAAGTCCACGAGCCGCACGGTGTCCGGGCCGCTGTCGGGGAAGACGGTCGTGATCGACCCCGGGCACAACCCACGCAACCACGAGCACACCCGCGAGATCGGCCGCCAGGTGGACATCGGCACCGCGCACAAGGAGTGCGACACCACCGGTACGTCCACCGACTCGGGCTACGCCGAGGCCGAGTTCACCCTCGACGTCTCCCACCGGCTGCGGGCGCTCCTGCAGGCACAGGGCGCCAAGGTGGTCCTTACGTACGACAACGACCGCCCCTACGGGCCGTGCATCGACGAGCGGGCCCGGATCGGCAACAACGCCGAGGCCGATGCGGTCGTGTCGGTGCACGCGGACGGTTCCGCGGTCGGCAACCGCGGCTTCCATGTGATTCTTCCCGCACTCGTGCGCGGCGGGGCGGCGGACACCTCGAAAATCGTCGAACCGTCGCGCGATCTCGGCACCCGGATCGCCGGTCTCTTCGTGCGCGCTACCGGAAGTTCGCCTTCCAATTATGTGGGCGACAATACGGGGTTGGACACCCGCAAGGATCTGGGCGGACTCAATTTGTCCACGGTGCCCAAGGTGTTCATCGAGTGCGGCAATATGCGTGACCCTAAGGACGCCGCCCTGCTCACCAGCGCAGGCTGGCGCCAGAAGGCCGCACAGGGCATTGCGGACGGCATCAGTTCCTACCTGCGCGGGTAAGACCGACCGGCACATGGGAGGCGGTCGGCCCAAGCACGTGTAATTGTGCGGCGGTTGTGCGGTGGTTATGCAGGGTTATTCGGGGGGATGACCGTCCAAGGTCCGGGCCAGGACACAGCCCGCCCGGGCAGACGATAGATTCATCCGTGCGATGCGGAGCCGCCCTCGGGCTTCGCTCCGTGCCCGCCGCACCGGCGGCAGCGACGACCGCCCGACGAGACGACCGACTAAGGACCTTCACGTGGATATCCGCTCGCTCACTAGAGGCGATGGCGTGGTGATCGGAGCAGCGGTCGTGCTGTTCATCGCCTCTTTCCTCGATTTCTTCTCCTACAAAGGCCTCACCGTCGCCGCACCGAACGCCTGGGACTCGCTGGGCAATGCGATCGGCGTCTACCTGGTCGGGGTGATCGGTGCGGCACTGATCGTGCTCTCCCATTCGCAGCCCCAGCCCCGCAAGATCGTCGGCCTGGAACTCGGCCAGTTCGGTGTCGCGGCCACGGTCTTCACCGCGTGGAACATCTTCTGGACGATCATCGACCTCGGCCAGGTCGACGCAGGTGCCGGTCTCGTCCTCGGTCTGATCGCCTCGTTCGTGCTGGCCGGCGGTGCGGTCGCCACCCCGCTGGTTCCCGCGCTGAAGGCACCCCTGATGAGCGCCCCGCGCCCGCAGCCCGTGCAGGCGCCGTACGGCGGCCAGCCGCAGCCCGGCCAGGGGTACGGCTACCCGGGTGCGCAGCAGCAGCCTTACGGGGCGCAGCCGGGGCAGCCCCAGCCGTACGGTGCCCAGCCGCAGCCCGGTCAGCCCGCCCCCGCCCAGGCGCAGCAGGGCGGCGCCGCGCCGGCCGGCGACTTCACGCCGTTCTGGTTCGCCGTCCCGGTGGCCCGTCCGCTGTACGGCGAGGACGGTTCGCCGAGCCCGATCGCCGAACTGGCGCCGGGCACTTGGTACCTCGCGGTCGAGCAGCGTGGTCCGAGTCTCATCGCCCAGACCCAGGACGGCCGTCGTGGCGTTCTGCAGGACACCACGGGCATCCAGCGCGGCTGACAGCACTTCCGCTCTGCGGCCCCTCGCCCCTTCCGGGCGGGGGGCCGCTGCCGTACTCTCCGCCCGTACAAGCGATCTGACGCAGCGTCAGTGAAAGATGGCTGGAGGAACCGGTATGCGGCTCGGACTCGCTCTCGGCTACTGGGGCCGCGGCCCGAACCCCGCCCACCTGGAGCTCGCCCGCGAGGCGGAACAGCTGGGCTACGACTCGGTGTGGACGGCGGAGGCCTGGGGCTCCGACGCCTTCACCCCGCTGACCTGGATCGCGGCGCACACCTCCCGCATCCGGCTGGGCACCGGCATCGCGCAGATGGCGGCGCGCACCCCGACCGCGACGGCCATGCACGCACTGACCCTCGACCACCTCTCCGGCGGCCGCATGATGCTCGGGCTCGGGCTGTCAGGGCCCCAGGTGGTGGAGGGCTGGTACGGGCGCCCGTTCCCGAAGAGCCCGCTGACCGCCACCCGCGAGTACGTCGAGGTCATCCGGCAAGTAATGAGGCGCGAGGCCCCTGTTGAGCTGGACGGGCGGTTCCACTCCCATCCGTACACCGGTCCGGACGCGACCGGGCTCGGCAAGCCGCTGAAGCCGATCACCCATCCGCTGCGGGCCGGGATGCCCGTGCTGCTGGGTGCCGAAGGCCCGAAGAACATCGCGCAGACGACCCGGATCGCGGACGGCTGGCTGCCGCTGTACTGGTCGCCGCTACGGACCGATGTGTACGAGGCGTCGCTGACCGGGCTCCCCGACGGCTTCATGATCGCGCCGATGGCCCGTGCGCACGTCTGTGACGACGTCACGGAAGGCCTGCTGCCGGTGAAGGCGATGCTCGGCTTCTACATCGGCGGGATGGGACACGCCGCCCGTAACTTCCACGCCGGCCTGATGGCACGGATGGGCTTCGCGGAGGAGGCGCGGCGGATTCAGCAGCTGTTCCTCCAGGGCCGCAAGGAGGAGGCGGTGCTGGCTGTGCCGGACGCGTTCGCCGATGAGATCTCGCTCGTCGGACCGCGTGAACGGATCGCGGAAAGGCTGGAGTTGTGGCGCAAGGGCCCGGTGACCGACCTGCTGGTCACGGCACCGGACCCACGCACCCTGCGCGTACTGGCAGACCTCAACAGCGCCTGAGCGCCCGCCTCAGCGGAACCTCGCACGCTCCAGCCAGAAGTCGAGCAACTCCCGGTCTCCGAGCACCTCGACCCGTCCGCTGTCCACGTCCAGCCGCCGGTTGAAGAGCAGCATCAGGTCCGTCAGCGGCGCGCGCACCGCGACGGTCGCCTTCTCATGCGCCCGCCGCCAGGTGAACCCGTCCTCGCCGAACTCGATCAGCCACTCCGCCGCAGGCACGTCCGTGGCATGGAAGTGGAGGGACCGGCCGGCCCCCCGGAGCTCCCCGGCCTCCGGGTCCCCCATGGACTGGGCGAAGGCGACGATCTCCAGCCACTCGTCCATGGTGTCGGCCGCCAGTTCAGGATCCACCTCGTAGCCGGCCCGCACGGCGAGCACCGCGTCGGCGCGGTGGACGACCGTCTCGTGCGCCATGCGCCGCGCCCAGAACCCTGCGCTCGTGTCCCACGACCAGCTCCACACCTGCTGGTCACGGCCTGCGTCGCGCAGGACGGCTGCCGTCTTCGCCGCCCCGTCGGCCAGCCAGGCGTCCAGCACGGCCGGGTCGTCGCCGGCCGGCGTGAACTCCGGCACCTCTTCGTCCGGGAGCTGCCCGGTCGCCCGGGTGCGGACGATCTCACCGGCCCAGCGGTGGGCACCTCCGACATGCACGGCGAGATCGCGCAGCGTCCAGTCGGGGCAGGTCGGGACCCGCGCAGAGAGATCCTCGCCCTTGATCACCGCCCTCAACTCATCGGTCTGCCGGACGATTTCGTCGCAGTAGCGATCATGTGAAAGAAGTGTCATAGCGGCACCCTAATGGGGTCGTCGCTCGGCCCACATCGGTTATCCGCCCAGCTGGGAGGCGGACGGCACCTTGTCCTTCACCTCGGCGCCCGCGCTCTTGCCTGCGTCCTTGATACCGCTGATGACGTTCTCGAAGGCACCGACGTCCCCCGCGCTCGCCTCGCCCGTGCGGAGCTTGTTCCCGAGCCCCTTGAGCGACTCGATGCCCGCAGTCAGCGGCGCGACCGCCTTCGACAGCAGCGGGTCGCCCTTGGCGTTCTCCGCCGCCGCCTTGAGCCGGTTGTACGCGAACCCGCCCGCGAGCCCCGCCTTGATCAGTGCGGACTTCCGCCCGTCGGCGCCCTTCTTGAACGTGCCCGCACGGTACGGCTTCACGATCCACTGATACGTGGCACCCGCCGCGAGCCCCGCATTGGCGACGAACCGCGTCTTCGCGAGCTTCTGCTTCTCCGGCGACGCCGTGCCGCTCGGGGACGGGGAGGAGCTCGCACTGCTCCCGGATCCCTTGCCGCACGCGGTGGCGCCCACCAGCACAGTGCAGGACAGCAGCAACGCTACGAACAGGCGGCGGAGCGGTACGGAACCGGGCACGGCGGGCCTCCCTGGACGGGCACACGGCGAGTTCTGCGGTGAGTGACGCGGTTCGGCACTCCCGGCCAGGCTCGTCCCGGCCCGGGCGCCGCGCCACTCAGGAGGCGCCGTCCGGGTTTCGGGCCACATTCGCCGCTACTGACCTGCCGGTGAGGACGCGCTCAGTGGTCCACGCGGACCATCAGGTGCGCGAAGCCTCGTCGCAGCAGTCCGGCTCCAGCCCCTTCGGCAGCCGTTCGCCGCTGAAGACCGCGGTCGTCGCCTCGTCGCCTCCCAGAGCGGCCACCGCGAGCAGCAGCGAGCCGGCGGTCCAGGTGGTGTGCTCCTCCGGCCAGAACGCCCGGTTGCCCTCGAAGACGTAACCGGTCCAGTACATGCCGCCCTCGGCGCGCAGGTGCTGGATGGACTGGAGAATCTCCAGCGCCCGGTCGGACTCACCCATCACCCAGAGTGTCAGGGCGAGTTCGCAGCTCTCGCCGCCCGTCACCCAGGGGTTGGGCAGCACACAGCGCACCCCGAGGCCGGGGACGACGAAGCGGTCCCAGGCTTCCTCGATCCGTTCCTTGGCGGCCGTTCCGGTGAGCGCTCCGCCGAGGACCGGGTAGTACCAGTCCATCGAGTAGCGGCTCTTGTCGAGGAAGCGCTCGGGGTGGTTGCGGATCGCGTGCGCGAGCGCACCGGTGGCCAGCTCCCAGTCGGGCTGCGGCTCCTCGCGCTGTTCGGCGATGGCGAGTGCACAGCGCAGCGCCTGGTGGATGGAGGAGCAGCCGGTCAGCAGGGCGTCGTCGACCGGGGTGCCGTCGGGTTCACGCTTCCAGCCGATCTGCCCGCCCGGCTGCTGGAGCCGCAGGACGAATTCGACGGCCGCGTGGACGGTCGGCCACATCCGGTCGATGAACGCGTCGTCGCCGGTGGCGAGGTAGTGATGCCAGACGCCGACCGCCACGTACGCGCAGAAGTTGGACTCCAGGCTCCGGTCGGTCGGCCGGTCCGGGTCGCCGTCGTGGTAGGCGGCGTACCAGGAGCCGTCCTCGTTCTGGTGCCGGGCCAGCCAGTCGTAGGCGCGTTCCGCCGCGGCGTGCTCACCCGCGGCGTCGAGGGCCATGGCGGCCTCGGTGTGGTCCCACGGGTCGAGGTGGTGACCGCGGAACCAGGGCAGCGCGCCGTCCTCGCACTGCACGGCGAGCAGCGCGGCGACGGTCTCGGTGGCCTGCTCGGCGGTGAGCACTCCGGGCAGGACGAGGTGTTCGGTCTGCTCGGGAGTGGTCACGCCTCGGCCTTCGGAAGGTCGTCCGCTGCGGCGGCCCTGGGCAGGTGCGGCTTGGTGGCGTAGGCGACGAAGCTCTTGCCGACAACCGGGTTGAGCAGCTGCTCGGCGACCCGGGTGACGGCCGGCTTCTTCATGATGTCCCAGACCAGCAGCTTGTGGTAGGCGCGGACCGGGAGCGCCGCGTCCTCGCCGTCGCGGCCGACTCCGAACGCGCACTTCAGCCACCAGTACGGCGAGTGCAGGGCGTGGGCGTGGTGGGTGCCGTACGGCTTGAGACCGGCGCCGCGGATCTTGTCCAGGAGTTCATCGGCCTTGTAGATGCGGATGTGGCCGCCCTCGACCTCGTGGTACGCATCGGAGAGCGTCCAGCAGATCTTCTCGGGGCCGTACCGCGGCACGGTGATGGCGATCCGGCCGCCGGGCTTGAGGACCCGGACCATCTCGGCGAGCACGCCCTTGTCGTCGGGGATGTGCTCCATCACCTCGGAGATGATGACGACGTCGAAGGACTCGTCGGGGAACGGCAGGTTGAGCGCGTCACCCTCCATCGCGGTGGCGGTGGCGCCTTCGGGGGCCTCACCGGCCTCCTTCATCGCCGCGAACCACTTCGCGACCTCGCGGATCTCCTCGCCGTTCTGGTCGAGAGCCACCACCTGGGCGCCGCGCCGGTAGCACTCGAAGGCGTGGCGTCCGGCGCCGCAGCCCAGATCGAGCACTCGGTCGCCTGCGGCGAGCGGGAAGCGGGTGAAGTCCACGGTCAGCACGAATGCCTGCTTTCGCGGTCGGGGGGTCGAGGAGGGGTCAGGGAGCCGGGACGGCGAGGACGGGCGTCGGGGTCACCGACGGCTGCCGGAGTGCGTGGCGGCGGCGCGGGCGGCGATCGCCTGCCGGTAGAGCTCCGCGGTGCCGATGGCCGCCTGCTTCCAGGTGAACCGGGACAGCACCCGTTCGCGGCCCGCGGCGCCGAGCCGGGCCCGCAGTTCCGGGTCGCCCAGCAGCCGGGCGAGTGCGGAGGCCAGCGCCCCGGCGTCGGCGGGCGGCACGGCCAGGCAGGTCTCGCCGTCCGGTCCGGCCACCTCGGGGATCGCACCGCCGGTGGTGGCGACGAGCGGGGTGCCGGTGGCCATGGCCTCGGCCGCGGGCAGCGAGAACCCCTCGTACAACGAGGGGACACAGGCGATCTCGGCGCTCCGCACCAGGTCGACGAGTTCGGCGTCGCTGATGCCCTTGACGAACTCGACGGCGTCCTGGAGTCCGTACCGCTCGATGGCCTGCGCGACCGGTCCGTCCTCGGCCCGCTTGCCGACGACCACGAGGTGCGCCTGCGGGTTCTCGGTACGGAGTTCGGCGAGCGCCTCGACGAGGTGGACGAGGCCCTTCAGCGGGACGTCGGCGCTGGAGGTCGTGACGATCCGGCCGGGCACCTCGGCGACCGACGGGTCGGGCGACCACAGGTCGGTGTCCGCACCGATGTGCACGACGTGGATCCGGTCCTGCCGCACTCCGAGGTGGTCGACGATCTCCTGCTTGGAGGAGCCGGAGACGGTGAGGACCGACGGCAGCCGGCGCGCGACCCGCTTCTGCATGCGGGTGAAGGCGTACCAGCGGCGCACGGAGGCTCGGCGGCGGCGGCTTTCGGCGGCGTCCAGCTCCAACTGCCGGTCGACGGTGATGGGGTGGTGGATGGTGGTGACGAGCGGGGCGCCGAGATCCGCCAACAGCCCGTACCCGAGGGTCTGGTTGTCGTGAATGATGTCGAACTCGCCACGACGGGCGGCGAGATGACGGCGGGCACGGAGGCTGAAGGTGAGCGGTTCCGGGAAGCCGCCGGTCCACATGGTGGCGACCTCGGCGGCGTCGATCCAGTCCCGGTACTCGCCGCGCTTCGGGGTGCGGAACGGGTCGGGCTGGCGGTAGAGGTCCAGGCTCGGCAACTCGGTGAGCGGGACGCCCTCGTCGAGTACGGGATAGGGCTGGGCGCCGATCACCTCGACGCTGTGGCCGAGGCGGGCGAGCTCGCGGCCGAGGTGGCGTACGTACACACCCTGACCGCCGCAGAACGGGTTGCCCTTATAGGTGAGAAGTGCGATGCGCAGAGGTCGCCCGTCGGCACTGTCCGACGCGTGGCCGCCCGCACGGGGGCCCGCTTCTATGGCCTCAGCGGTCACACTCGGCCCCCTTCTCACTGCGTGTTCGCCGGAGCGTAACCGCTCACGCTAATCTAGAACAAGTTTCAGACTGGATCGTTCAATGAGCTACGAATCTACCGGCAGGTAGCGTCGACGCAACGGCCGGATCAGGTGATTCGCGCCACCACCGGACACCCTGGCATGCTGTGCGCCGCCGGGGCCCAGACGCCTCCCCGGTCGTGGACAGAAGCCATGGATGGGGACACATGACAGCGGAAGCCAAGCCGGCATCGCCGCCCCTGACGGAACGGCAGGAGGCCCGCCGTCGTCGCATTCTGCACGCCAGTGCCCAGCTCGCCAGCAGGGGCGGTTTCGAGGCGGTGCAGATGCGTGAGGTGGCGGAGGCCGCCGGGGTCGCCCTCGGCACGCTGTACCGGTACTTCCCCTCCAAGATCCACCTCCTGGTCGCCACCATGCAGGACCAGCTCCAGCGCATGCACGGGACGCTGCGCAAGCGCCCCCCGGCCGGGGACGACGCGGCGGCGCGCGTCGCCGACACCCTGATGCGGGCATTCCGCGCGATGCAGCGCGAACCGCATCTGGCGGATGCGATGGTGCGTGCGCTGACCTTCGCGGACCGCAGCGTCAGTCCCGAAGTGGACACCGTCTCGCGGATCACGACGGCCATCATCCTGGACTCGATGGGGCTCCAGCACCCGACGCCGGAGCAGCTGTCCGCGGTCCGGGTCATCGAGCACACCTGGCACTCGGCGCTGATCACCTGGCTGTCGGGGCGGGCGTCGATCGCGCAGGTGAAGATAGACATCGAGACGGTGTGCCGGCTGATCGACGTGACGACTCCGGACGCCCCCTGAGGGTTGGTTCGTCATCAGCCGCGGACAGCTCCTGGCGGACCTGCCCCGAGGCCTCACCTGTCGACCACACACCCCTCACATCTCTGTGCCGGGCGCCCTCGAATCTCTCCTAGCATGAACCTGACCAGCACCGATGGAGAGGAAGACATGACTGACGAGTCAGGCATGGCAGGCGGCACGGCGGACGGGCAGAACCTGGGCGTCCACCCCGGAACGGCGCCGGGGTACGGCGTCGGCGCCCAGGCCCCTTACGGCTACGGGTACCCCACGGGCGCCGCGCTGCCCACCGGCAAGGCGACTGCCTCGATGGTGCTCGGCATCGTCGGACTGCTGCTCGTCCCGATCGTGGCGCCGATCATCGCCCTGTGCCTGGGCATCTCGGCCCGCCGCATGGCGGACCGTGGCGAGGGCGGCGCCCGCGGCCAGGCGACCGCCGGAATGGTGATGGGGATCATCGGCTGCGCCTTCGCCTGCCTCGGGTTCCTCGTGGCCACGATCCAGGCGGTCAGCGGCGTCTGACATCGCCGACGGCCATCCGCCCGGGCGGATGGCGCGACGGTGACGGGGCGCGGTCCTCCCGGGCCGCGCCACCCTGCCCCCGGCTCGGGCCCATGTGCGACCCCCACATGTGCACCGCGTCAGGTGGGGGCCCCTGCACCATGTCGACAACGGCGCGGGGTTCATACGGTTCGGCGACATCACAGGAACCCCGCCGAGGAGCCGGTCACCATGCGTCGCAGAGCCACAGGCACCGTCCACCACCGCAGACCCCTCTCCGCGCTCGCCACACTGGCCGCCGCCGGCGTCCTGCTGACCGGCTGCACCGCCGCCGGCAAGGCGGGCGAGTCGGACACCGCGTCCGGCAAGGGCGCGAAGGACCAGACCGTCGACGTGGGGCTGGTCTACTCCCGGACCGGGCTGCTAGCGGCCTACGGAAAGCAGTACCGCGACGGCTTCATGGCGGGTCTGGACTTCGCGACGAAGGGCACCGGCAAGGTGGCCGGACACCGCATCGAGGTCACCGAGCAGGACGACGCGGGCGACCCCGGCAAGGCGGTCGCCGCCGCGAAGAACCTCATCGGCAAGGGCTACAAGGTACTGGCAGGGACCACGGACTCCGGGGTCGCCCTGCAGATGGCGCCGCTCGCCGCGCAGAACAAAGTGCTGTACGTCAGCGGGCCCGCCGCCACCGACGCCGTGACCGGGATCAACGACTACACGTTCCGCTCCGGCCGGCAGTCCTACCAGGACATCCTCACCGCCGGAGCGATGCTCGGCGGGGCCAAGGGCAAGAAGGTCACCGTGCTGGCCCAGGACTCCACGTTCGGCCAGGCCAACGTCGCCGCGGTGAAGGCCGTGCTCGGCGGCCAGGGCGCGAAGGTGGGTTCCGTGCTGGCCCCGCCGAGCGCCACGGACCTGACCCCGTTCGCCCGGCAGGTAAAGGCCGCCGGTCCCGATCTGGTCTTCGTCGCCTGGGCCGGTTCCACCGCCCCCGCACTGTGGACCGCACTGGACCAGCAGGGGGTGCCGAGCGCCTCCAAGGTGGTCACCGGGCTGGCCGGGACCGCCTCGTACCCGGTCTTCGGTGCGGCGGGTTCCAAGGTCTCGTTCCTGGCGCACTACTTCCCCGGCGCGGGCGGCGGCAACGCCGTGGAGAAGGCCATGCTGGAATCGGTGGCCAAGGCGGGCGGCACCCCCGACCTGTTCACCCCCGACGGCTTCACCGCGGCACAGATGATCGTGCACGCCGTGGAGGAGGGCAGCGCCACCGATCCCGCCGCCATGGCGAAGGCGCTGGAGGGCTGGAGCTTCGACGGGGTGAAGGGCAAGGAGCAGATCCGGGCCGAGGACCACGCGCTGCTGCAGCCGATGTTCGTGGCGAAGCTGACCGGAAAGGGCGCCACCGCGAAGCCGGAGCTGGTGAACACCGAGCCGATGGACAAGGTGGCGCCGCCCGCGAAGCCCTCGGCGGGCTGACCGGTGGCAGCACCTGACACCACGACGGATCACGGGAGCGCGGCGCACTCCGCCGCCCCCGTGCTTCAACTGGCCGGCCTCGGCTGGGGCGTCGGCGGGGCGACCATCGTCGAGGACATCACTCTAGATGTCCGCGAGGGCGAGTTCCTTGCTTTCATCGGCCCCAACGGAGCCGGCAAGACCTCACTGTTCAATCTGATCAGCGGGCTGACGACAGCCACCTCGGGCACCCTCGCGCTGGATGGTGCGGACCTGACCGGCCGTCCCGCGCACGTCCGGGCCCGGCGCGGGATCGGCCGGACGTTCCAGACGTCCAGCCTCTGGCCGGGGATGAGCGTGGCCGACCACGTCCGGCTGGCCGCCCAGGCCGCCGGGAGCGGCTCGTACCGCGTGTGGCGGCGTGCTTCCCCTTACACGGACGAGGTACGCGGCGTGCTGGAGCGCACCGGACTCGGCCACCGCGCACGGGCGCTGGCGTCCGAGCTGTCGCACGGCGAGAAGCGGAAACTGGAGCTGGCGGTGCTGCTCGTGGGCGAACCACGGCTGATGCTGCTCGACGAGCCGATGGCCGGGGTGAGCGCGGAGGAGGTCCCCGCGCTCACCGAACTGATCCGCACCCTGCACCGGGACGAGGGCCGCACCGTGCTCATGGTCGAGCACCACATGGACGTACTGCTGGGGCTGGCCGACCGGCTGGCCGTGATGCACCACGGCCGGCTGCTGGCGCTGGACACCCCCGAGGCCGTGACCGCCGACCCGACCGTGCAGCAGGCGTACCTCGGGGAGGGGCTGTGACCGCCGAAACCCTGCTCGCCGTACGGGACCTGCGGGTTCTCATCGGGGGACGGCACATCCTGCACGGTGTGGACCTCGATGTCGCCCGCCACGGGGTGACCGCGCTCCTCGGCCGGAACGGTGCCGGGAAGACCACGACCGTACGCGGCGTCCTCGGCCTCGTCCCGCGCACCGGAAGCGTCCGGCTCGACAATGAGGAGACCGTGGCGCTGCCCACCCACACGCTCGTGCGGCGGGGCATCGGTTACGCCCCCGAGGACCGCGGCGTCTTCGCCGGACTGACCGTGGCGGAGAACCTGCGGCTGGCCGAGCGGCGCGGGGCTGGTGCACCCGCGTACCCCCTCGTCCACGAGCTTTTCCCCGAACTCAAACGCCGGGAGCGCCAGTTGGCCGGGACACTGTCCGGCGGGCAGCAGCAGATGGTCGCCATCGGGCGCACCCTCCTCAACGGAAACCGGCTGATCATCGCGGACGAACCCACCAAGGGTCTGGCGCCCAAGGTGGTCACCGAGGTCGCCGAGGTGCTGGAACGGGCCGCCGAGGCGGTGCCGGTGCTGCTCGTGGAGCAGAACCTCGCCGTCGTACGGCGCCTCGCCGCGCACTGCACGGTGCTCGCCGACGGCCGGACCGCCCATCAGGGACCGGCCGGTGAGCTGCTGGGCGACGCAAAGGCGGCGCGCCGGCTGCTGGGCGTGGGGCACGGCCCGGCCGCCCCCGTCCCGTCCCTGAACGCACAGGAGGATTCCTGATGTCCACCCTTGTGCTGCTCACCATGACCGGACTCGGTCTGGGGGCGCTCTACTTCCTGATCGCGTCGGGGCTTTCGCTGATCTTCGGTCTGATGGACGTGCTCAACTTCGCGCACGGGGCGCTGCTCTCCATCGGCGCGTACGGCACCTGGTGGGCGGCGTCCGGCAACCTGCCGGGCGCGGGCCCCGGCGGTGCGGGCTTCGTGCTCGCGGTCCTGTTCGGTACGGCGGTGGGCACCGCTGCCGCGGTGCTGCTGGAGCTCACCGTCGTCCGCCCGCTCTACACCCGGCCGCGCGAGCAGGTGCTCGCCACGGTCGGGGTGGGGCTCGCCGTCCCGGCGCTGCTGTCGGGCATCTGGGGCTCGGACGCCCGGACCTTCCCCGGGCCCGAGGCCCTGTCCGGCACTTTCTCCCTGCTGGGCGCGGAGGTGCCGGTCAACCGGCTGGTGCTGATCGCGGCGGCGGTCGTGGTGCTGATCGCGCTGCGGCTCTTCCTCGGACGGACCCGGCACGGGCTGGTCGTACGGGCTGGGGTCGAGGACCGGGCGATGGTGACCGCGCTCGGCATCGACGTCCGCAGGGCGTTCACTCTCGTCTTCGCCATCGGTGGCTGCGCCGCCGCGCTCGGCGGGGCGCTCGGCGGGCTGTACTTCGGCTCGGTCGACCCCCGGCAGGGCACCTCGCTGCTGATCTTCGCGTTCGTCGTGGTCGTCACCGGGGGCATGGGCTCGGTGACCGGCGCCGCCGCGGCGTCCGTCGTGATCGGCCTGGTCCAGCAGTTCGCCAACTACTACACCGCAGCGGGCCTCGGCGACCTGGCCGTCGTCGTCCTGCTTGCCGCGCTGCTGCTCGTACGGCCGCGCGGACTGACCGGGAGGCTCGCGTGAGCACCGTGACCGGGACACCCGACCGCACGAGCGGAACACCGGCGGCTCCGTCCGACGCACCGGTGCCCGCGAACACGGCCCGGCTGCTGCGCTGGTGGCCGGCCGTCGTACTGGTGCTGCTGATCGTCGCGCCCTACAGCGCGCTGCCGCTGCCGGGGCTGCTCGACGGTCCGCTGGGCAGTCCGGGCAGCCTGCAACTCCTCGCCACCTGCCTGCTGTTCGGCGCCCTGGCCACCGGCTACGACCTGCTCCTCGGCCGGACCGGGCTGCTCTCCTTCGGGCATGCCCTGTACTTCGCGGCAGGCAGCTACGCCACCAACACCATCATGCTGGAGGCCGGACTGCCGTTCGCCGTCTCCGCGCTGGTCGGCGTCTGCTTCGGAATCGTGCTCGCACTGGTGCTGGGATCGGTGAGCCTGCGGGTCACCGGCATCGGTTTCTCCATGGTGACGCTGGCCTTCGCCCAGGCGGGCTCGATCCTCGTCTCCCGCAATCCCGGCGGCTTCACCGGCGGCGAGGAGGGCCGGGCCGCGCCCGCCGAACTGCTGCCGTCCGGGCTCGTGGGCATCGAGCACACGGCGAATCTGTACTGGCTCGCGCTCGGCTATCTCGTCCTCACCCTGGCCGTCGTCCACTGGGCGGTCCGCTCCCCGACGGGGCGGGTCTGGGAGGGCATCAAGGAGAACGAGCGCCGGGTGGAGGTGCTGGGGCTGAAGCCGTACGGGTTCAAGCTGACGGCGTTCGTCCTGGCCGGTGCACTGGCCGCGCTCGGCGGGCTCGTCCATCTGCTGCTCACCGGCGGCTCCACGCCCCAGACGACGACGTCGGACTTCACCCTGTCGCTCCTGGTGATGGTGGTGCTGGGCGGCTCGGGCACCCGTTGGGGACCGATGGTCGGTGGCATCCTCTACACGTGGGCCGACCACCGGCTCGGGGATCTCGCCGGATCGGGCGCGGTCGCCGACCTTCCCGCGGTGCTGCGGGTGCCGCTCTCCCAGCCGCTGTTCCTGCTCGGTGTGGTGTTCGTGGCCGTGGTCCATCTCCTGCCGGGCGGGCTGGCACGGCTGCCGTCCCGGATACGTTCCGCATTCCGTGCGACCAGTGAGGGCGCACCCGCCCAGAAGGAGGACCGGCGCTCATGACCGCGTACGAGGAAATACATGTCCCGGTGATCGGGGGCGAGCTGGCCGCGCTGCGCTGGCCGGCCCGGGAGCCCGGTGCGCCGGTGGTCGTCGCGCTGCACGGCATCACGGCCAACGCGCTCTCCTGGGGCACGGTGGCGCGGCTGCTGGCCGGGCAGGTCACGCTCATCGCCCCGGACCTGCGCGGCCGGGCCGGAAGCTCCGGGCTGCCCGGACCGTATGGCATCGCGGCGCACGCCGATGACATCGCGGCCCTGACCGGGGCGCTCGGCCTGGACCGGGTGGTGCTGGCCGGTCACTCGATGGGCGCGTTCGTGGCGGCGCTGGCTGCCGTACGGCATCCGGAGCGGTTCGGTCCGCTGCTGCTCGTCGACGGCGGGGTCGGCTTCCCCGCCCCCACCCATCTCTCCCCGGACGAACTGATGACGGCGGTGATCGGCCCGGCCATGGACCGGCTGTCGATGACGTTCCCCGACCGGGCCGCCTACCGGGAGTTCTGGCAGGCGCATCCCGCGTTCGCCGGGGACGCCTGGTCGCCGGAGGTGGACGCGTACATCCAGCGCGATCTGACCGGCGACGAACCGGCGATGCATTCGACGTGCCGGATCGAGGCGGTGCGCACCGACGGCATCGGTCTCTTCGACGACGAGGTGCTGTCGGCGGTACGGAAGTTGCCGGTGCCGGCGACGCTGCTGTGGGCGGCGCGCGGTCTGATGGACGAGCCGCAGGGACTGTACGACGTGCAGCGGCTGGCGGCCGCCGGCCTCTCCGGCACCCCGCTGGAGCCGGTGGCGGTGCCGGACGTCAACCACTACACGGTGCTCACCGGGGACGCCGGTGGACGGGAGATCGCCGCGCGACTGGTGGCACTCTCGAACAGGCCCTAACGCTCCTGGCCGCCCGCCAACAGGTTCAGCCGGAGCGCCAGCTGAAGCTCCAGCGCCCGGTCCGGCTCGTTCCAGTCGCGGCCGAGCAGCACCTGGATCCGGTCCAGCCGTTGCACCACCGTGTTGACGTGGACGTGGAGTTCGTCCTTGGCGCGGACGAGGCTGCCGCCGGCGCCGAAGTAGGCGCTCAGCGTGCGTACGAGGTGGGTGCCGCGCTGGGCGTCGTACCGCAGCAGGGGGCCCAGCGTCGCGGTGACGAAGCCGTCGACGTCCTGCGCGTTGCCCAGCACCACGCCGAGGAAGCCGAGTTCGTCGACACAGGCGCCCTCTCCGGTACGGCCGAGGACGCGCATGGCCCGCAGACAGCGTGCCGCTTCGGCGTATGCGGAGGCGAGCTGCCGCGGTCCCTGGGCCGGACCGGTGGCGGCCACGGTGACGGGGGCCTGGACGAGCTGCCCGAGCTGAGCGGCCGCCGCCCGTGCTGCGTCCCCCGCATCGGGTGCGGGGTCCCCGTCTCCGGCGCAGCCGATCAACAGCACCACGGTGCCCGCGTGTTCGGCGCTGACACCGTGGATCTCCCCGCCGAACAGATAACGCAGGGCTGCGGCGCAGAGCTTCTCCCGGGCACCCGCCTCGGCCACCAGCAGCAGATGCGGGCGGTCCAGGTCGATGCCGAGGCGGCGGCCGCGTTCGGCCAGTCCGGCGGGGTCGCGGTCCGCGTCGGTCAGCAGATCGTTGATCAGCTCGCCGCGTATCCGGTTCTCGGTCTCGGCGACCGTGCGCCGCAGCAGCAACAGCAGGCCGGTGACCACGGCGGCGCGTTCGAAGAGCCGCCGGTCCGAGTCGTCGAGCCGGCCGTGCCGGTGCAGAACCAGACTGGCCAGGAGTTCCTGCCCGGCGAGTACGGCGCAGATCCACCGGCCGTCGCGGTGCACGGCGCGCGCTCCGGTGCGGGACTCCTCGGCGGTCCCGACCAGCCATCCGGCGTCCACGGAGTCGGCCGCGAGACCCGCGCCGTCGGGCCGGACGGCCGCCAGCGGGCGCCCGCCCGGGTCGTGGATGGTCAGCGGGGAGTCCAGCAGCCCGGCGACGGCCGCCGCGACGTCCTTGACGTCACCGCCGCGCAGCACCAGGTCGGTCAGCCGGTCGTGCGCCTCCTCGGCCCGCTGCATGGCGGCCGAGTGCGCGCGTACCGCCGCGTTCGCCTCCGCCAGCTCGGCGTTCGCCTCCGCGAGTTCGGCGAGGGCGGACCGGGTGTCGGCGAGGGCGCGGGCGGTGTCGATCGCGATCGCGGCGTGCGCGGCGAGCGAGCAGAGCAGGGCGACCTCGTCGGGGCTGAAGACGCGCGGCGCGCGGTCGGCGGCGAAGAGGACGCCGATGACCTTCCCCGTACCGCCACGGCTGGAGCCGAGCAGCAGGGGCACGCCAAGAATGGCGACGAGCCCCTCGTCGAGGACCCCGGCGTTGATGTTGCGGGTGTGCCGGAAGCGGTCGTCGGTGCGGTAGTCGGGGGTGGCGTACGGACTCGCGGTCTGGGCGACCAGGCCGCCGAGACCTTCGCCGAGCTCCAGGCGCAGCCGCTGGAAGAGGACCGAGACCGAACCGTCGGTCACCCGCATATAGGTGTCCCCCGCCTCCTCGTCGGGGAGCGTGAGATACGCCGTGTCCGTGCCGAGCAGCATCCTGGCCCGCCGGACGATCGCCTTCAGCACGTCGTCCAGATCGCGGGAGGCCGCCAGATCGCCCGCGGTGTCGAAGAGCGCGGTGAGCTGGAGCTCACGACGCCGGTGCTGGCGCAGGGCGCCCCTGATCCGCAGGGCGGTGGCGGTCGCCGCCTCCACCTCTGCGAGTTCGCCCGCGGGCACACCGGCCGCCCGCGCCTTTGAGGAGATGGCTCCCAGCGCCTCGGCGGGGGCGTCCTCGGCCAGCAGGTCGAGGAGGAGGCGCAGGTGGGGCGCGGCGGAAGGAGTGGGTGCAGACATGGGCAGCCATCGTTCGTCGGGAGGGGCGGGGAGCCGGGAGGGTCAGTTGGCGGTCCAGCCGCCGTCCATGGAGAGGGAGGTGCCGGTGATGTGGGAGGTACCCGGTCCGCACAGCCAGAGCACCGCCCCGGCGACGTCCTCGGGTTCGATGAGGCGCTTGATGGCACTGCGTTCCAGCATCACCTTGCCCACCACCTCCTCCTCCGTGATGCCGTGGGTACGGGCCTGCGCCGCGATCTGGTTCTCGACCAGGGGCGTGCGTACGTAGCCGGGGTTGACGCAGTTGCTGGTCACTCCGTGCGGTGCTGCTTCCAGGGCGACCACCTTGCTCAGTCCCTCCAGTGCGTGCTTGGCCGATACGTATGCCGATTTGTACGGGCTGGCGCGCAGCCCGTGGACGGACGAGATGTTGATGACGCGCCCCCAGCCGCGTTCGTACATGCCGGGCAGGGTGCGGCGCAAGATGCGGAACGGTGCTTCCACCATGACGCGGTGGATCAGGGCGAAGCGGTCCGGTGGGAATTCGTGCACGGGGGCGACATGCTGCAGCCCCGCGTTGTTGACCACGAGGTCCGCGTCGTCCGGCAGGGAGTCCACCGCCTCGGGCACGGACAGATCGACGACCCGGGCCGTTCCGCCGATCCGCTTCGCCAGCTCCTCCGCCGCTTCGGCTGCCTTGTCCACGACGTACACATGGGCGCCCGCGGCGGCGAGAGCCTGCGCGCAGGCCTGTCCGATGCCACTCGCCGCACCGGTCACCAGGGCGGTGCGCCCGGCGAGGAACCGGTCTGCGGGCGGGGGGACGGTGAGCGGGGCGGGCCCGGGTTCCGGGCGCTGGGGAGTCTCCATGGTCGTCACCGTAAGGAGGCGGAAGCCCACGTCACACGGGGTCGGTGCACACACCGATGCGTGTCGGCATGGTGCCGGCGTACATGGTGCGGGACGACAGGGCACTCAGTGGGCCGTGTCCGGCGTCGCCCGCTGCCACGCGGCCGGACTCTCCTCCAGCTGTGCCACCGAGGAGGCGCCGACCAGCGGGACGGCCGGGACCTCGCCCCGTCGTCCGGTGCGTGCGATCACAAGGCGGAGGGCCGCCCCGATACCGGTCGTATCGGGGCGGCCCGGCAACGCAGCGAGCGTGCGTGCCGGACGCCGCCCGGCAGACGGGACTTGCGGAACACGCCCTAGTCCTCCGGCGGGAAGACCACCTCGCCCGAATCGGCCAGCGTCAGCGTGATCGCTTCGACGGGACATCCTTCCGCCGCCGCGAGCACCCGCTCATTGGCGTCGGTCTCCGGATCGCCCGGGTGGGACTGACGGGCCGAGTCCAGCCGGAATCCGTCCGGAGCGTGGTTCACGCACATCCCGGAGCCGATGCAGACGCTCCGGTCGACCTCCACATGCCAGCGGTCCCCCATCACGCCTCCTGCGGGCCGGGCTGCGCGGGTTGGTACCCGGCGGGCAGATGGATCATCTTGTGCTCGAAGTACTCTCCGTACCCCTCGGGTCCGAACTCCCGCCCCAGGCCGGAGTTCTTGTAGCCGCCGAACGGCCCGAGCATGTCGAGGCTGAAGGTGTTCACGCTGTACGTGCCCGTCCTCACCCGGCGGGCGATGTCGATGCCGCGCTCGGTGTCGGCGGTCCAGACGCTGCCGCTGAGCCCGTACTCGGAGTCGTTGGCGATCTTCACCGCCTCCGCCTCGTCGCCGTACGGCAGCAGGCAGATGACCGGCCCGAAGATCTCCTCGCGGGCGATGCGCATGGAATTGTCGACGGATCCGAAGAGGGTCGGCTCGACGTACCAGCCGCGTTCCTGGGAGGCCGGACGGCCGCCGCCCGTAAGGACCTTGGCGCCTTCCTCCTGACCGATCCGGATGTAGTCGAGGGAGCGCTGCTGCTGGCGCTGCGCGACCAGCGGGCCGAGTTCGGTGGCGGGGTCGAGCGGGTCACCGACCTTCAGCGCACCCGCTGCGGCGGCGAACGCCTCGGCGGTCTCGTCGTAGCGGGAGCGCGGGACGAGGATGCGGGTCTGGGCGACGCACGCCTGGCCGTTGATCATCCAGGCGAACGGGACGATGCCCGCGACGGCCGTGTCCAGATCGGCGTCGGGAAGGATGACAGCGGCGGACTTGCCGCCGAGCTCCAGGGTGACCCGGGTGAGGTTCCGGGAGGCGACCTCCATGACCCGGCGGCCCGCCGCGACCGAGCCGGTGAACGACACCTTGTCGACGCCGGGATGCCCGACCAGGTACTCGCTGACCTCACGGTCCGCCGGAAGGATCGACAGCACCCCCTCCGGCAGCCCCGCCTCGGCGGCGATCTCGGCCAGGATGTAGGCGTCCAGCGGGGATTCGGGCGAAACCTTGAGCACGGCGGAGCAGCCGGCCAGCAGGGCGGGCGCGAGCTTGGCGGCAGCGGTGAACTGCGGGACGTTCCACGGCACGACGGCCGCGACCACCCCGACCGGCTCCCGGCGCACCAGCAGCGGCCCGAGAGCGCCGTCGCGGCGCTCCTCGTACGGGAAGGTGCGGGCGACAGTGATCGCCGCGTCCCACACCATCATCGCGGCGAGCGACTGCACCATCACGCTGGAGCTGTACGGAGTTCCGTTCTCGGAGCTGATGACGCGGGCGATCTCCTCGTACCGCACGGCGAACGCGTCCTTGATCCGCGTGACCACCTCGATCCGCTCGTCCAGGGACGCGCGCGGCCAGGGCCCTTCGTCGAAGGCCCGGCGGGCAGCGGTGACGGCCCGGTCCACATCCGCTTCGCAGGCGTGCGGCACCCGGCCGATGACCTGCTCGGTGTGGGGCGATATCACCTCGATGACGTCCCGGCCGAGCGGATCGACCAACTCCCCGCCGATGAACAGTTTTCCGTGTTCCACAAGCTCGGTCATGGCTGCTGCCTCCCGCGACCCGGCACGTACCGACTCCGCACCTGACTTCACACCTGACTCCGTGTCAGAACTGATATCAGTTCCAGTTCCAGGAGTCCACGCATCGGACATCCACCACATCTTCCCCTTCGATCCGCGGTGACCGGGGGAACTACGTTCCCTCGCTGACCCGTTGACCCGAAACCGATAGCCGTCCTGGGCTACTAATGGAACGAGTTCTCGTTACAGTGGGCGTGGCGCAACACAGCCGCGGGCGGGGACGGGAGAGGGGAAGCCCCATGACACAGGTGACCGAGCACGGTGGCGGCGTGTGGTCCATCAAGGTCCCGATCCCGGACAACCCGCTCGGCCACACCCTGGTGCACGTCCTCGACACCGATCGCGGGCCGGTCCTCGTCGACACCGGCTGGGACGACCCCGACGCCTGGGACACCCTGGTCGCCGGAGTCGCCGCCGCGGGTGTGGACATCGCCGGCATCCACGGCGTGGTCATCACCCACCACCATCCCGACCACCACGGACTCTCCGGACAGGTCCGCGAGGCGTCGGGGGCGTGGATCGCGATGCATGCCGCGGACACGGCGATCGTGCGCCGTACCCGTGAGTCCGAACCGGGCACCTGGCTGACCTACCTGGCGGCGAAGCTCGCCGCGGCCGGCGCACCCGAGGAGCACCTCGCCCCGCTGCGCGCCGCCCGCACGGGCGGCGGCCGGATGCGCACGCTACCCGGACTGCGCGCCGCCCTTCCGGACCGGGAGATCGTCCCCGGCGAGCTGCTCGACCTCGCGGGCCGGCGGCTCCGGGCGATCTGGACGCCGGGCCACACCCCCGGCCATGTCTGCCTGCACCTGGAGGAGGACCATCCGGCCGATCTGCCCGGCCGCGGCCGCCTCTTCTCCGGCGACCATCTGCTGCCCGGGATCAGCCCCCACATCGGGCTGTACGAGGACCCGGACGACGCGGCGGTCACCGACCCCCTGGGCGACTACCTGGACTCACTGGAGCGCATCGGCCGGCTCGGGGTCGCCGAGGTGCTGCCCGCCCACCAGCACGCGTTCACGGACGCGGCGGGACGCGTACGGGAACTCCTCGACCATCACGAGGAGCGGCTGACCGGACTGCTCGCTCTGCTCGCCACCCCGTTGACGCCGTGGCAACTGGCCGAGCGGATGGAGTGGAACCGGCCCTGGGAACAGATCCCGTACGGCTCGCGGAACATCGCCGTCTCCGAGGCGGAGGCCCATGTGCGCCGGCTGGTGAAGCTGGGGCGCGCGGAGGCGGTGCCCGGCAGCGGGCCGGTGACGTACGTCGCGGTGTGAGGCAGCCCTCCGCCCGAGGTGAGCGTGCTACGTCCCGGTAGAGTGTGCGAGTCGTCATCATGCCCGTTCAGGGGGAAGCCGGTGCAAATCCGGCACTGACCACGCAACCGTGAGCCGCCGACACAGCGGTGAGTCGGGCTGCCCTGTCCGCGGTCGTGACCGGCTCGCGTCACCGGAACCCCGGTGACCGGCACCGTCGAGGAATACGGGGCCGGAGCCTGGTGCCTGTGTGTGCCTGTGCCCGGTTCCCCACAGGAGAGGCCCAGCCCGCCATGACCGTACGCCGCAGCGCAGCAGCGCTCGCCGCCATCGCCACCGTGCTCTGTGCGGCCGCTGCCCCGGCCGCGGTCGCGGCGCCGTCTCCCTCCCCCACCCCGTCCGTCGCGCTGCCCTCCGGGCTGTACGGCACCAAGGACCCGACGTACGACGGGGTCTGGCGGCAGTCGCTGGCGTTCCTCGCCCAGCGCGTCGAGGGGGTCGTGCCCGCGACGAAGTCGGTGGACTGGCTGATCGCCCAGCAGTGCGCGAACGGCGCCTACGCCTCGTACCGCGCCGATGTCTCCAAGGCGTGCGACGCCAAGACCACGCTGGACACCAATGCGACCGCCGCCGCGGTGCAGGCGCTGGCGGAGGTCGGCGGGCACGGCGACATCGTCAACAACGGCGTCCGCTGGCTGAAGTCCATCCAGAACGAGGACGGCGGCTGGGGCTACAACCCGGGCTCCCCCAGCGACGCCAACTCCACCTCGATCGTGATCGGCGCGCTGGCCCGGCAGGGCCAGCGGATCGGCGACATGACGAATCCTGGCGGCAAAACCCCGTACGACGCGCTGCTCGCTCTCGCGATCCCGTGCGGCGGCCCGGACGGCGGCGCGTTCGCCTACCAGCCCGACAAGGGCGGGAAGCTCGCCGCGAACGCGGACGCCACCGCGGCCGCCGTGCTCGGCTCGATGGGCAAGGGGATGGCCGCCGGAGACAACGCCGCGGTCGCAGGCAAGCCGCCGGCCTGCCGGAAGGGCGACGTCGTCAAGCCGGAGCAGGCCGCCCGGAACGGCGCCTTCTACCTCGCGGACGCCCTCGCGAAGAACGGCAACCACCTGAACCTGCCGCCGATGCCGGGCGCCGACGACACCACCCCGCAGCCCGACGTCGGCAACACCGCGGACGCGGTCGTCGCCCTGGCCTCGGCCGGCCACAAGAACAAGGCGGCCGGCGCGGTCGGCTGGCTGCAGAAGAACTCCAGGAGCTGGGCCGAGGAGGGCGGCCCCGCCGCCTACGCCCAGCTGGTCCTGGCCGCGCACGCGACCGGCGCCGACGCCCACGACTTCGGCGGCGTCGACCTGATCCGGGAACTGAACGCGAGCGGACCCGCGCCCGCCGCCGTCATCACGCCCAGTGAGACCCCGGACGACTTCTCGGCCGAGGCCGGCACCAGCGACGACGCCGGTCTCGGAGTGTGGTGGCTGGTCGGTATCGGCCTCGCCGCCGGTGCGGGTATCGGCTTCCTGATCAGCAGCCGCCGGAAGCCCCAGCAGCCGTGAACCGAGCGGGAAATCGTGCGGGGAATGCGTTCGGCGGACGGGTGGCCGTCGCGCTGCTGCTGGTGCTCGGCGCCGCTCTGACCGTGCTCGGCGCGGGCACCGCCCATGCGGCCGGCTACCGCTACTGGTCGTTCTGGGAGGGCAAGGGGTCCGGCTGGGCCTATGCCACCCAGGGCCCCTCGCTCGTCCGGCCCGCCGACGGGTCGGTGCAGGGCTTCCGGTTCTCCGTGAGCGAGGACTCCCAGGACTCGGCGAAGCCGCGCCGCGCCCCCGACTTCGCGACGGTCTGCGCGGACACCCCCGCCAAGGGCGGCACCAAGCGCGTCGCGCTCGTCATCGACCCCGGCGCGCCGGCGGACGCCCCGGCCGGGGAGACACCGCCCGCGCTGCGCACCGCCTGCGCGCAGGTGGCCCCCGGGGCGAGCACCGCCGAGGCGCTCGCCTCGGTGGCCAAGCCGCTGCGCTACAACAGCGATGCCCTGCTCTGCGCGATCTCCGGCTACCCCGCCTCGGGCTGCGGCGAGCAGGTCTCCGGCGGCGGGCACACGGCGTCCGCCTCTCCCTCGTCCACCCACCCCGGGAACGGGCGCAGCGGTCCGTCCACCGGGGTGCTCGTCGGGCTCGGTGCCGTCCTGCTGCTCGGCATCGCCGCCGTCCTGCAGGCCCGCCGCCGACGCGGATGACCGCCTCCCCCGGCGCGGCCCGGCTCAGCCATGCGCTGCGGGCGCCCGCGGCGACCCGCAGCAATGCCCTGCCCGCCGGGGCCTGGTGGCTGTGGGCGCTCGGGCTGGCCACCGCCGCGTCCCGGACCAGCAATCCGCTGCTGCTCGGACTGCTGGTGGGCGTGGCCGGGTATGTCGTGGCGGCGCGCCGTACGGACGCGCCGTGGGCGCGTTCGTACGGGGCGTTCATCAAGATCGGGCTGTTCGTCGTCGCCGTTCGGCTGCTGTTCTCCGTCTTCCTCGGCTCGCCGATCCCCGGTACGCACCTGGTGTTCACTCTCCCTGAAGTCCCGCTGCCGGACTGGGCGCAGGGCGTCAGGATCGGCGGCCGGGTCACCGCCGAGCAGCTGCTCTTCGCGCTGTACGACGGGGCGAAGCTGGCCACGTTGCTGATCTGCGTCGGCGCGGCGAACTCGCTCGCCAACCCGGCCCGGCTGCTGAAGTCGCTGCCGGGTGCGCTGTACGAGGCGGGAGTCGCCGTCGTCGTCGCGATGACGTTCGCGCCGAACATGGTCGCCGATGTGGCGCGCCTGCGCACCGCACGTCGGCTGCGGGGCCGCCCGACCGGGGGCATCCGGGCCGTTCTGCAGATCGGACTGCCGGTGCTGGAGGGTGCGCTGGAGCGGTCGGTGGCGGTGGCGGCGTCGATGGACGCGCGCGGGTACGGGCGTACGGCGCAGGTCCCGCCCGCCGTCCGGCACACCACGAACGTCCTCACCCTCGGCGGTCTGCTGGGGGTCTGCGCCGGTACCTACGGCCTGCTGGCCTCGCAGGGTGCGGTCTACGGGCTGCCGCTGCTGCTCGCCGGGCTCGTCGCCGCTGCGGCCGGGCTGCGGCTCGGCGGCGCCCGCTCGGTCCGTACCCGCTACCGGCCCGACCGGTGGGGTGTGCGGGCCTGGCTGGTGGCGGGGTCGGGTGCGGTGGTCGCGGCGGCGATGATCCTGGCGGGCAGCGTCGACCCGGAGGCGCTGCACCCCGGGGTCGTCCCCCTGGTCGCGCCGGTGTTCCCGCTGTGGCCCGCTGCGGCGGTGCTGATCGGGTTGCTGCCCGCGGTGGTGGCGCCCGCGCCACCACCGGCGGGTGGTCCGGCCGACGCTCCCGTCGCGCACTCCGAGAAGGGACAGTGATGATCCGGTTCGAGCAGGTCTCGGTGCAGTTCGAGGGCATGGCGCACCCCACCCTGTCCGGCGTCGATCTGACGGTCCCGGAGGGTGAGTTGGTGCTGCTCGTCGGTCCGTCGGGGGTCGGCAAGTCGACGCTGCTGGGGGCCGTCTCCGGTCTCGTGCCGCACTTCACGGGCGGCACGCTGCGCGGCCGGGTCACGGTCGACGGCCGCGACACCCGTACTCACAAACCACGCGAACTCGCCGATCTGGTCGGCACGGTGGGCCAGGACCCGCTCTCCCATTTCGTCACCGACACCGTCGAGGACGAGCTGGCGTACGGCATGGAGTCGCTGGGGCTCGCCCCTGACGTCATGCGGCGGCGGGTCGAGGAGACCCTCGACCTGCTGGGCCTCGCGGGACTGCGCGACCGGCCGATCGCCACGCTCTCCGGCGGCCAGCAGCAGCGGGTCGCGATCGGCTCGGTGCTGACCCCGCACCCCAAGGTGCTGGTCCTGGACGAACCGACGTCCGCTCTGGACCCGGCGGCGGCCGAGGAGGTCCTCGCGGTGCTCCAGCGGCTGGTGCACGACCTGGGCACGACGGTCCTGATGGCGGAGCACCGGCTGGAACGCGTCGTCCAGTACGCGGACCAGGTCGTCCTCCTGCCGTCGCCGGGCGCCGCACCCGTGACGGGTGCGCCCGCCGACGTCATGGCCGTGTCGCCGGTCCACCCGCCGGTGGTCGCGCTGGGACGGCTGGCGGACTGGGAACCGCTGCCGCTCTCCGTGCGTGATGCGCGACGCCGGGCGACCGGGCTGCGGGAACGGCTGGCGTCGGCAGAGCCGCCGTCGGCCGTCCCGTCGGCGGCGCCCGCCGCCCCGGCACCGCTGCCCGACGCCCCGGTACGGCGTGGGCTGTTCGGACGCCGTCGCGCACCCGGTGCAGAGCCCGCTCCGGGTCCCGCGGGGGAAGCAGCCGTCCGGGCCGAGGGTCTGGGGGTGCGGCGCGGTCGCGTCGAGGCGCTGCGCCGGGTGACGTTCTCCGTCACGCCCGGCGAGACCGTCGCCCTGATGGGCCGCAACGGCGCGGGCAAGTCCACACTGCTCGCCACCCTCGTCGGCACGGTCGAGCCCACGGCCGGCACCGTTCACGTGGGCGGCCTGGCTCCGCACCGTACGCCGCCGCGCGACATGGTGCGCCGGGTCGGACTCGTACCGCAGGAACCGCGCGATCTGCTCTACGCGGACACGGTCGCCGCCGAGTGCGCGACGGCTGACACGGACGCGGGCGCCGCGGCGGGCAGCTGCCGGGCCCTGGTCTCCGAGCTGCTGCCGGACGTGCCGGACGACACCCACCCGCGCGACCTCTCCGAGGGGCAGCGCCTCGCCCTGGCTCTGGCGATCGTGCTGACCGCGCGCCCCCCGCTGCTGCTGCTCGACGAGCCGACGCGTGGTCTGGACTACGCGGCGAAGGCCCGCCTGATACGCGTGCTGCGCGGTCTGGCCGCCGAGGGCCATGCGATCGTCCTGGCGACCCACGATGTGGAGCTCGCCGCCGAGCTGGCCCACCGGGTGGTGATCCTCGCCGACGGGGAGATCGTCGCTGACGGGCCGACCCGGCAGGTCGTGGTCTCGTCCCCGGCGTTCGCACCGCAGACCGCGAAGATTCTCGCCCCGCAGGAGTGGCTGACCGTGCCGCAGGTGCGCGCGGCACTGGGGGCGGAGGCATGAAGCACCGGGAACGGACCGTACGAGCGGCCGAAACACCGGGGGCCCGGCGCACGGTCGACCGGCAGGCGCGGGCGGTGCGGCTCGGGCCGCGTGCGATCGCCGCGCTCCTCCTGATCAGCGCGATCGGTGTCGTCGCCATCGGCTGGCCGCTGCTGGCCGGCGCGGACTCGGGCCTCGCGCACTCCCAGGACGCGCCTTGGCTGTTCGCCGCACTGCTTCCGCTGCTGGTCGGGGTGGTCGTCGCGACGATCGCGGACTCCGGCCTGGACGCGAAGGCGGTGGCGATGCTGGGTGTGCTCGCCGCGGTCGGCGCCGCGCTGCGCCCGCTCGGCGCGGGGACGGCGGGCCTGGAGCCGATGTTCTTCCTGATGGTGCTGAGCGGCCGGGTGCTCGGCCCGGGCTTCGGGTTCGTGCTCGGCTCGGTGACGATGTTCGCGTCCGCGCTGCTCACCGGCGGGGTGGGCCCGTGGCTGCCGTTCCAGATGCTGTCGATGGGCTGGTTCACCATGGGCGCCGGGCTGCTGCCGGGCCAGGACCGGCTACGCGGGCGGGCCGAGCTGCTGATGCTCGCGGCCTACGGAGGTGTGGCGGCGTTCGCGTACGGCACGGTGATGAACCTGTACGGCTGGACGATCGTGCCGGGCCTCGGCTCGGGCATCTCCTTCCATCCCGGTGACCCGCTGACCGAGAACCTGGTCCGCTTCCTCGCGTACTGCCTGGCCACTTCGCTGGGCTGGGACCTGGGACGGGCCGTGCTGACCATGGCGCTGACCCTCGTCGTCGGCGGGACGTTACTGAAGGCACTGCGCCGGGCCACGCGGCGCGCGGCCTTCGAGGCCCAGGCCACCTTCGAGGTCCCCTGAGGGCTGTCCACCGGCCGCAGCGCGGGAAGACCCCGACCGGAAACCCGGTCGGGGTCTTCCCGTGCCCGGGGCCGGTACGAGGTCTCGGTTCGCGGTGGCCGGCCGCCGTCGGCCCTCCGTCGGCTCCAGGTCCGGCCCGGCCCGATCAGCGGTGACGCGGTCCCGCTGCCCCGATCGTGTCGAACCAGCGGACGATCTGCGGGCCGGACTTCATGAACGTCCCATTGTGATCGGTCGACCCCTGGTCGATCACCGGCACCCGCGCACCGTGCGCAGCGAAGCCGGCGGCACAGTTATGGGAGTTGGCGATGGCCACGTCCCGGTCCGCGGCTGACGAGTAGAGCCGCACGGGCACGTCGGGCTTCCAGTCGCACTGACCGTCCTGGGCCTTCAGCACGTCGCGCAGCGCTCCCGTCGGATGCTGCAGGTCCTGATAGGCCTTGTCGGTGAGGAGTTCCTTCAGCGTGCCGGGCAGCGCCGGGATGATGTCCTCCTCGAAGTGGTGGGTGTCGAAGAGGTTCTCGACGACGTCCGCGTACGGCTCACGGAAGAGCTCCGACGGGTCCTTGTAGAGCGGGTGCAGCCGGTTCTGCGCGGTGAGGAAGTACGACATGTAGAAAACCGCGCTGATGTCGTTGATCCGGCCGTCGAACATGGCGGGCGTCTCCGCGCCCTGGAGGTCGTACGGCCCCGAGACCGGCGCCAGCGCCCGCAGCCTGAAGTGCCGGTCCGCGCCGTCGGCGAGGGCCTTGGCCAGAGCCACCGCGACCTGGCCGCCCTGGGAGAAGCCGCTGGCGTACACCTCGCCCGTGAGGGGGCGTCCCAATTCCCGCGCCGCGGTGCGGGAGGCACGCAGCATGTCGAGGGAGGCGGTGACGGAGGACGCGGTGTCCATGTACGGGTGCGGGCCCGGCCCCTTGCCGAGGCCGAGATAGTCGGGCGCGGCGACGGCGCGGCCGGCCGAGGCGTGCAGGTACGGGGCGAACCGGCCGAAGTCCTCGCCGACGGAGGGCGCGTAGTCGCGGTGGACCATCGTGCCGTGGGTGTCGGAGACCAGATCGAGGCGGTCGGCGCCCCCGCCGGGGAGGACGAACAGGCCGGTGGCGGTGGTGGGTTCGCCCTGCGGGGTGAGGGTGCGGTACGTGAGGCGGTAGGCGCGTACGCCGTAGCGGACGGTGCCCGTGTCGATGCCTCCCGAGGCGAGGAAGGCGCTGACGTCGGTGCGGCCGAGAGCGGCGACGGGCGTGACGGCGAGGAGCGCTCCCCGTCCGGTGGCGCGGGTGATGTGGGAGCCCCCGTCCGCCGGTCCGGCCTGCTGGGCCACGGCGGGCGCGGCACCGAGGGCGGCGAGGGCCATGACCGTGGCGACCGCCAGTCCCCGCCGGGCACCGGTCCAACCCTTCCTGAGAGAAGGGGTGTTGCTGCACGTCTTGCCGTTCTTGTTTTCCATGGCCGTGACGCTATGCAACCGCGAGCGGCTCCGACAGCGGCATGGCCCCCCGACCGGGGTGCACCTAACACCACCACCCTGGCCGGGGGGAATCCTCACAGCCGCTGAATGATCGTGCCGGTGGCCAGTGCCCCGCCCGCACACATGGTGATGAGCGCGAACTCCTTGTCGCGGCGCTCCAGTTCATGCAGTGCCGTGGTGATGAGCCGGGCCCCGGTGGCGCCCACCGGGTGGCCGAGCGCGATGGCGCCGCCGTTGACGTTGACCTTCGCGAGCCCGTCGAGGTCCCGCTCGAAGACCTGGGCCCAGCTCAGCACCACCGACGCGAACGCCTCGTTGATCTCGACGAGGTCGATGTCCTTGAGCGACATCCCGGCCTTGCCCAGCACCGCGCGGGTCGCGTCGATCGGCCCGTCGAGGTGGAAGTGCGGGTCGGAACCGACGAGCGCCTGGGCGACGATCCGGGCGCGCGGCTTGAGCTTGAGGGCCCGCGCCATCCGCTTGGACGCCCACATGATCGCGCAGGCGCCGTCGGATATCTGCGAGGCGTTGCCGGCGGTGTGGATTGCTGTGGGCATGACCGGCTTGAGCCGGGCGAGCCCCTCCATCGTGGTGTCCCGCAGCCCCTCGTCCCGGTCGACGAGACGCCACATGCCCTGACCGGCTGCCTGCTCCTCCTCGGTGGTCGGCACCTGGACCGCGTACGTCTCCCGTTTGAACCGCTCCTCGGCCCAGGCCACGGCCGCCCGTTCCTGGGAGATCAGCCCGAGCGAGTCGACGTTCTCCCGCGTGAGGCCCCGCTTGCGGGCGATGCGCTCGGCAGCCTCGAACTGGTTGGGCAGGTCGACGTTCCACTCGTCCGGCCAGGGCTTCCCCGGGCCGTGCTTGGATCCGCTGCCCAGCGGCACGCGCGACATCGCCTCGACACCGCAGCTGATGCCGATGTCGATGACCCCGGCCGCGACCATGTTGGCGACCATGTGGGAGGCCTGCTGCGAGGAACCGCACTGGCAGTCCACGGTGGTGGCGGCGGTCTCGTACGGAAGGCCCACGGTGAGCCAGGCGTTGCGCGCCGGGTTCATGGACTGTTCGCCGGCGTGGGTGACCGTACCGCCGACGATCTGTTCCACGCAGTCCGCAGGGATGCCGGTGCGTCCGAGAAGTTCACGGTAGGTCTCGCCCAGCAGATAGGCGGGATGCAGATTGGCGAGCGCGCCTCCGCGCTTGCCGATGGGGGTGCGTACGGCTTCGACGATGACGGGTTCCGCGGCCATGAGCTCGTCCTCTCCTCGCGCTTCCGCAGGGGGCGTCCCGGCGCCCACGGAAGGAACTAGTACGCGTTCTAGTTCTGCAAGCAGTCTTATGAGGCTTACCCCCGGTACGCAAGAGCCGTGCACACACAATGGGCGCATTTCGAAGCTCGCACACACCCCCGCACGCACCCCCCCGCGCAACAGATCGAGCCACAGCTCTTGCGAGTTGTAGAACTCGTTACTACGTTGCGGGCAATATCTGATGGGTCGTCAGGCAATCTTCGGGCGCCCCTCGGACCGACCTGGAGTTGCCGATGCCCTGCCCCCATCTGCCCGAAGGGTTCGACTTCACCGATCCCGACCTGCTCCAAGCCCGCATCCCACACCCGGAGTTCGCCCGGATGAGAGAGACCGCCCCGGTCTGGTGGTGCACCCAGCCGGCCGGTGTCTCCGGTTTCGACGACGAGGGCTACTGGGTGGTTACCCGGCACGCGGACGTCAAGTACGTCTCCACACACCCTGAACTGTTCTCTTCCCACACCAACACCGCGGTCATCCGCTTCAACGAGACGATCAGCCGCGATCAGATCGACGTCCAGAAGCTGATCATGCTGAACATGGACCCGCCCGAGCACACCCGCGTCCGGCAGATCGTCCAGCGCGGCTTCACCCCCCGCGCCATCCGTTCCCTGGAACAGGCGCTGCGCAGCCGCGCCCGGTCGATCGTCGAGACGGCCCTCGCCTCCGCCGACGACGACGGTTCGTTCGACTTCGTCACCCATATCGCCGTCGAACTGCCGCTCCAAGCCATCGCCGAGCTCATCGGCGTACCGCAGGAGGACCGGTCGAAGATCTTCGACTGGTCCAACAAGATGGCGGCGTACGACGATCCCGAGTACGCGATCACCGAAGAGGTCGGCGCCGAGGCGGCCATGGAGATCGTCTCGTACGCGATGAACCTGGCAGCGGCACGCAAGGAGTGCCCCGCCAAGGACATCGTCTCCCAGCTGGTCGCCGCGGAGGGCGAAGGCAACCTCTCCTCGGACGAGTTCGGTTTCTTCGTGATCCTCCTCGCCGTCGCCGGCAACGAGACCACCCGGAACGCCATCAGCCACGGCATGCACGCCTTCCTCACCCACCCCGAGGAGTGGGAGCGCTACAAGCGCGAGCGCCCGGAGACCGCCGCCGAGGAGATCGTGCGCTGGGCCACCCCCGTGGTCTCCTTCCAGCGGACCGCCACCCAGGACCTCGAACTGGGCGGGCAGCAGATCAAGAAGGGCGAACGGGTCGGGCTGTTCTACTCCTCCGCCAACAACGACCCCGAGGTCTTCGAGAGCCCGGAACTCTTCGACATCTCCCGGGACCCCAACCCCCATCTCGGATTCGGTGGCGGCGGACCGCACTTCTGTCTCGGCAAGTCCCTCGCCGTCATGGAGATCGACCTGATCTTCAACGCGATCGCGGACGTACTGCCCGATCTGCGGCTGGTCGAGGACCCGCGGCGGCTGCGCTCCGCCTGGCTGAACGGAATCAAGCAGCTCCAGGTCAGTACCGCCGCCGGCTGACCGGCTCGCAGATTCCCGGACGGCGGGGGCCGGCCCTTCCACGCCCCGGCCCCTGCCGCCCGTCCGCGCCCTGTCCCCTTCCGCCCGCCGCGCCCCGGTACAGGCAGTGCACAACGGTCCGAGGATCATGGCGTCCATGCATGCCCTGCTCTCCGCCTTCACTCCGATCTGGATACTCACCGCGACCGGCTACGCGGTCGGCCGCAGTGGCCTGCTCGGCGAGCAGGCGGAAGCCGTACTCGGCCGGTTCGTCTTCCATGTGGCCATGCCCGCGGCGCTGTTCACGATGGTCTCCGGTGCGCGGCTGGACGCCTTCGCCAACTCCTCGATGGTGGCGTTCGGGACGGGCACGGCGCTCGTGTCCGCCCTCGGCTTCGTGCTCGCCCGGCGCTTCTTCGGCCGCAAGACGGCCGACCAGGCGATCAGCAGCATGGCGTCCGGCTACGTCAACTCCGCCAATCTGGGTATCCCGTTGGCGGTCCAGGTGCTCGGTGACGCGTCGTTCGTCGCCCAGATCATCCTCTTCCAGGTGCTGCTGGTCTCCCCCGTGATCCTGACGCTGCTGGACACCGGTACGGGGGCGGGCTCCGGAAAGGGCGCCGCGCTGCGCCGGATGGTGACCATGCCCGTACGCAATCCGATCATCATGGCCTCGATGCTCGGCGTCGTCGTCTCCGCGCTCGGGGTACGGCTGCCGCACGCCCTCGAACACTCCTGTGATCTGCTCGGCGCGGCCGCCGTGCCCACCGCCCTGATCACCCTCGGCCTGTCCCTGCACGGCCGCCCGGATCCGGCAACGACCGCGACGACGGTGCCTGCAGGGCGTACGGAAGTGGGTCTGGCGGTCGTGCTGAAGACGCTGGTCCAGCCCCTGATCGCCTTCCTGGTCGGCGGCCCGCTGCTGCACCTGCCGGACCACCAGTTGCTCGCCGTGGTCCTCTGTTCCGCGCTCCCGACCGCCCAGAACGCCTTCATCTACGCCCGCCAGTACGGCCTGGACACCAGCCTCGCCCGCAACTCCGTGGTGGCATCCACGGTCGTGTCCATGGCCACGCTGTCGCTGGCCGCCTGGGCGCTGGTACCGCCCGGCCCCTGAGCCGTTCGAGTGGCGGGCCTCCTCGGACAGGCGGATGCTGGAATACGCGGCGATCCACGCCGAAGGGGTGCCGGGACGATGCGGTTCGTCCCGGCACCCCTCCGGCCCTAGGGCGTGTTTCGAAAGGAGCGTCGTCCGCCCGTAGGGCGGGCCGGGCGGCCTCTGGTGCGTGCGCTCGCAAGGCGGAGGGTCGCCCCGATACCGGTCGTATCGGGGCGACCCGACAACGCAGCGAGCGTGCGTGCCAAATGCCGCCCGGCAGGCGGGACTTTCGAAACACGCCCTAGGTGCCCAGGGCACCGGCTATCCGGGGAGCCTCCACTGCTGTTCGGCGGCTGTTCCACAGGTCCGGATCAGCAGACGCGCGCTGTCCGTGGCACCGGCCTCGGCGTGCAGGCACAGCGCCGACTTGACGTTGCGCAGGGTGCCGTCGGACAACGCGGTCCAGGACTGGGCCGGGGTGCCGTTGCACTGGTAGAGCTGGACGACGGTGCCGTCGGCCGTCGCCCCGTTGCGGACGTCCATGCACTTGCCGTACGCGACCACCGTGCCGTCGCCCGGCACGGTCCAGGTCTGACCGGGGCTGCCGTCGCAGGCGGAGAGCTGCAGGGCGGTTCCGTCGGCGGCCGAGCCGCCTTCGGGAGCAACGCACCTGCCGCCGATGCCGGTGATCGGGCCCGGTACGACGGGTGCCGGAAGGGCTGTGCGTACGGTATCGGCCAGCTGCACCGGGTCGCCCCCGGGCCGCACCGGGTAGCTCGTGCGCTCCAGGTTCCAGGCGTTGTCCCGCGCGAACCAGTCGATCACGGCCGGCGGCTGCCCTGTGACCAGGGCCGCGTCCAGGGAGTCGAGATACACCGTCCAGCGCTTGGCGTAGAAGTCGGAGACCAGTCCCGACCATTCACGGTTCGCGTAGTCGCGCAGCCCGCCGGATTCGCTGCCGGACCGGTCACCCCAGGTGGTGAGGATCGAGCGGGCGTCGAATTCCGCGGCCGCCCGCTCCGTGTCGGTGCGTCCCCAGGACCTGGCGTCCTGCAGCCAGGGCCCCAGCATGAACCGGCTGTCGGTGGCCAGCAGCCGGTCCAGCAGGGCGAGGTCCTGCTTCCATTCGGTGGCCCGCTGCCTGTACAGGGCAAGGTTCTTCCCCTCGTACGCCGCCCTGATCTGCGGCAGCAGCGTGCGGCTGCGGTTGGCCAGGGCCTGCCGGGCCACATCCACCACGTCGAAGCGGTACGCATCGGACTTCCGCAGCTCCGGGGCGACCTGCAGCAGCTCCGTGAGTGCGCGCTGCACCGTCGACGCGTCGTACCGCATGGACGAGGGGCTCCAGCTGGCCGCGGTACCGGCGGTCAGTGAGGGGCGCGCGGTGAAGAGGCTGTCCTGGGACTCGCTCCAGCTGCCGGACGGAGTGCTGTAGGGGCCGGTACGCAGCAGTTCCCAGGCCTTGGCGGCATGCGGGTCGGCGCCGCCGTAGCGACGCTCCGCGTAGTCGGCGAACCAGGCCGTCCGGTCCACCGGGCCCGCATGCCAGGCGAGTTCGGTGAACAGCTCGTAGGCAACGGGGTTGCCGCCGGTCCCTTCCGGGAGGTAGGCGATCCCCCGGAGCGCGCTGTTCGGCTTGGTGCGCCACTCGTGGAACCGTGCGGTCCAGACGGCGGTGTTGGCGCCCATGGTGGTATGCCCGCCGAAGTTGGGGATGGTGCCGAAGGCGTAGGGGGTTCCGTGCCAGGCGGCTTCGCGGTCGAGGCCGTTGTAGCGGTCGGACAGTCCGTCCACGATGAACAGCTTGCTCCGGTCGACCGCGTCGATGAGCTGGGTGGAGGGGTTGCTCTGCCAGCCGAGCAGGACCCAGGTGGCGCCCGGGTGCGCAGTCTGCAGGGCGTTCATGACGGCCCTGGCGGCGTCCCCGATGGGCACGTTGCCGGGCTTGCCGCCCTCGTGCAGCAGATCCATCTTGTACAGGGTGGAGTCACCGAACAGCGTGCGCTGGTGACGGTAGAACGCCTCGGCGACCTTGGGGTACATCTCGCTGCGCGGGTCCAGCCAGTCCGGCCGTTCGAAGCCGACCCAGCCACCCTGCGGAACCACCGGGCCGGTGGGGTTCCGGTCCGTGAACCCGGGCGGGACCGTGCCGTAGTAGCCGGGCAGGACGGGCGTCATCCCGAGCCGGCGCAGCCGGTCTGCGATCTTGCGGCCGAGCTGTGCACGCTGCGCCAGCAGCCGGTCCGTGACCGGCCCGCCGAAGCCGGACATGTTCTGCATCAGCCACCACGGCTGGTGCGCCGGACCCGGTATCCAGGACTTCAACTGCTCCTTCGTGTACCCGAACTCCTGGAAGGTGTCGTAGTACACGGCGTCCGCGCCCATCTGCACGAAGACCTCGTTGACGCCGTGCAGGGCCAGGACGTCGATCTGCTTCTCGTAGGAGGCCCAGTCACGGTACGCACCGGAGTAGCCGTCGTCCGTGTCGTTCAGGGCGAACCGGTGCGGCACCGAGGCGTCCTGGCGGATGGTCCCGGTGGGCGCGGGAAGCTTCTTCGGCAGCTTCGACGTGCTGTCACCGGGCCAGCCGACGTCCACCTTGGCCGTGTATTTCAGGTACCAGTTGACGCCGCTGAGCAGCACGGCGGGGCTGGTGCCCTGGACGCGCACCTTGCCGGTGGTGCCGGAGACGGTGAAGTAGTCACCGGAGGGCGGGCGGTTCACCGGCACCAGGTCGAACTGCGTGACATGGTGCGGCAGCAGGCGCGCCAGCGCCTCCTCGGCCGGTTCGGGGGCGAAGGCCGGCGTACCGCGGGGGGCCGACGCCGGCCCGGTTTCCGCAGTGACGGCGGGGGCGCTCAGGACCGTGGCGACGACAGCGAGGGCGGCCGTGCAGGCGACGGCCCAGGATCTGAGGCTTCTCAAAGGGTGACCTCGTCCGGTGAAGGGATGCGGGAGTTGCCGGGACATGTGACCGTGCTCATCAGAATTAGTAACGGAGCATTCGTTAATATGAGTTGGGCGCCATGCGGCCGTCAAGAGGACGGACGGTCCGGGTTCCGGGCGTGCTGGATACAGTGCCGACAGCACGGTGGGTCAGGGGAGTTGACGCATATGCCAGTCGGAAGAGCCGCGGCCACCGGTCCGCATGTCCTTCGCCGGATGAACGTCGCCGCGGTCCTGGCCGCACTGCGGGAGGGCGACGCGCCGACCGCGCGCGTCACCGACCTCGCCTCCCTCACCGGCCTTTCGCGGCCCGCGGTGACGAGGGCACTGACCGAGCTGAGGGACTGCGGCCTGGTGGAGTTCACCGCGGCCGCCGGATCCCCGCAGCTCGGCCGGCCGGCCCAGTACGCCAGGTTCCGCACCGAGTCGGGGTACGTCGCCGGAATCGACATCGGCCCCCACAAAGTGCTGGTGCTGATCGCGGACTTGGCGGGCCAGGTGCTGGCCTCCCATCGCGCGGCCGTGGACCGGGGCGCGGCCGGGCCCCAGCTCTTCGCCACGGCGCGGAGCACGCTGACCGCGGCAGCCGCCGAGGCCGGGGTACCGCTGCCGGACCTGTGGGCCGTGAGCGCGGGGACCCCCGGCATCGTCGACCGCGAACGGGGCGAGGTGCTGCTGGCCCCCAGCATCCCCCACTGGGCCGGGCTGCCGGCGGTGTCGCTGCTGCGCGACTGGCTGCACTGCCCGGTGACCATCGACAACGACGTGAATCTCGCCGTGCTCGCGGAACTCCGGCGCGGCACGGCGGCCGATACCGGCGCAGGTGCGCAGGCGGGCACCGACTGTCTGGTCTTCGTCCAGTGGGGCCGCCGGATCGGCACCGGCATCGTCATCAACGGCAGGCCCTACCGAGGCAATTCGGCGGCGGCGGGTGAGCTGGGCTTCATCGACCTGGTGCGCGAGCCGGACGCCCCTCCAGGACCGCGTCCGGCCGACGGCATGGGACCGTTCGAGCAGCTCGTCGGGGCCGAGGCGATTCACCGACTGGCCCTGGAGGCGGGTGTGGCGGTCGGTGACGCCCACGACATCGCGCCGCTCTTCACGGCGGCCCGGGCGGGCGACCCGGCGGCCGTCGACGTGGTGGACCGGGTGGCGGCCCGCTTCGCCCGAGGACTGGCCGCACTGGTGCTGGTGCTCGATCCCGGCCGGATCGTCATCGGCGGCGGGGTGTCACGGGCCGGGGACGTCCTCCTCGACCCCGTGCGCCGGCATCTGCGGTCGCACACCCTGGTACCGGTCGTCGTGGAAGCCTCGGTGTCGGGCGAGCGGGCGGTCGCCCTGGGTGCGGTGCGCCATGCCCTCGACGTCGCCGAGGAACGCGTGACGGCGGCGTACCAGGGCCTCGGCTGACGAAGACCTCGGCCGGCAACCGCCCCGGCCCGCGCCCTGGCGGAGCAGGACCGGGTGCGGCCCGGTCAGCGCTTGCTGCCCACCGCCTCGCCGGTCCCCTCCTGCACGTGGTCCGCGGACGTCGTGCCGTCCGCCGCGGCCGGCGGCCCCGCCACGGGTTGCAGCCTCCGCGGCCCCGCCAGGACGCATGTCAGCAGGGATCCGGTCCCGATGACCAGCGCCCCGCCCCACCGCGTCGAGCACCCAGTGGCTGGCCGTGGCGATGATCGCGGAGAGCTCGAGAGAACGCAGGAGTGCCTCATCGGGCCCGGACACAGTGGCCGGAACCGGACCGTTCACTCCGACGTCTGTCCCCCTGGTCGACTGATCGGCCGGTCGCGACGGGGCACGACGGACACGGGGAGGAACGCGGTTCATGCGGTGGATGCGGGGGAAGCGAGGTTCGTGGGGAATCCGCGCGCTGTCGCTGCTGTTGATTCTGGCCTCGCTGCAGCTCGGATCGTTGATCGGCCCGGCGTACGCATGCGGCTGTGGGGCGATGGTCCCCGGCAAGGACGCGCACGTCACCGTGGACCGGGAGACATCGGTGGTCGGCTGGGACGGCCGCACCGAGCAGATCGTCATGCGGCTGACGGTCCGCGGGGACGCCCCGGAGGCTGCCTGGATCATGCCCGTACCGCACCGCGCCTCCGTCGAACTCGGTGATCAGGCGCTCTTCTCGGAACTCGAAACCCTCACCGCGCCGGTGCTCGCGACCCGGCACTATTTCTGGCCACGCTCCGGAGACTGGCCGTTCGCCGATTCCGGAGACGGCGTGGACGCCGCGGCACCGCCGTCCGCGGCCGGCGCACCGCCGGTGGGGGTCGTCGGGCGGGAGCGGCTCGGTCCGTTCGATGTGGCGCGGCTGACGGCGACCGACCCCGAGGCGCTGCAGACCTGGCTGCGGCGGAACGGTTTCGAGCTGCCCGACCGGCTGGCGACCGCGTTGCAGCCGTACGTCGACCGGAAGTGGGAGTACGTGGCCGTCCGCCTCGCCCCCAGGGAGAAGGGCGCACTCCTGCTGGGCGAGCTCGACCCGCTGCGGCTGAGCTTCGCGAGCGAGCGGCTCGTCTACCCGATGAGGCTGTCGAAGCTCGCAGCGACACCGCAGTCGCTGGGGCTGTACGTGCTGGCCGCCCACCGGATGGAGCCGGCCGGCGCGATCGGCGGGGAGGCGCCGCGGGTGACGTACGCGGGGAAGGTCGACCCGGCTGCTTCGACAGCCTCATCGGCGAACTTCACGGCCACCGGGGCGATCCGGGAGCTGGCGGGCGGAAAGCCGGTTTTCGTCACCGCGATCGAGCAGTCGTTCCCGCACCCGGAGCGGATCGACGGGGATCACGAACTGCGGGCCGGCGCCGCCGACACCCCGTACCGGACCATGACCTACCGGAACGAGCTGCTGACCGTGGCCGGCGTCCCGGCCTGGCTGCTGGCCCTCCTGGGTGTCGTGCTGGTCGCCGCCGTGGCGGGGCTGCTGGGCGTCCGGGCGCGCCGGCGGCGCCCTGTGCTGCCCCCGCCGCCGGTCACGGTCCCAACGCCGCCGGCGTGAGCGCGCGGCTGGACGTGCTGCCGGTCCCGGCACTGGTGCCGTGACCGGCAATGTTTGCCCGGCGCGACGGGGCAGAGCTGGCCGGGAAGGGCACGAGAAACCGTTGGGCTCCCCGGTCATGCCCAGGTCACAATGGCGCCCATGACGTGGACCGTGACCTCCGAACGCTTCGACTCTCCCGACGCGGGCGCCCTGCGCCGTGACTACTACGACGAGGTCGCCAGCCGCTACTGGCAGCGGCCCGCGACCGCGGAGGAGATCGACGAGGGGCTCTCCGGCGACGGCGCCGACCTGCTCACGGGACCGACCGGCGCGTTCGTCGTCGGCAGATTCGACGGAAGGCCCGCGTCCTGTGCCGGGCTGCTCCTGGTGAACGCGGACACCGCGGAGCTCACCCGCGTGTTCGTGCGCCCCGAGTTCCGTGGGACGGGCGGCGGCGGGTTGCTGCTGGCGGCCGTCGAGAGTGCGGCGCGCGCCTTCGGCGTACGGCAGATCCGGCTGGACACCCGCAACGATCTGGTGGAGGCGCGCGGGTTGTATGCCAAGCACGGCTACCGGGAGGTGCCCGCGTTCCATCGGCGGCAGTACGCCGAGCACTGGTTCGCCAAGGAGCTGTGACCCGGACGCTGTGACCGGGAGCTGTCCTCCGGCCGGGGTCCGGCCGGAGGATCCCCGGGCCCGGGTCAGAGTGCGTGGTCCCGCCTCGGCTCCGGGCAGCGCGGCTGTTCCCTGCTCGATCCGGTCGTCTCGGCGGTCAGCTCCGCGACGAGTCCGACCAGGTCGGTCGGCCGCTCCGGCCCCCACCAGTCGCCCAACAGCTCGGCCAGCAACTCCTCACGCGCTTCCGCGAGCCTCTCCACGGCCTCCGAACCACGGTCGGTGAGCACCAGCTGCACCCCTTCGCGCCGGGCCAGACCGCGCTCCTCCAGCTGTCGCGCCGCATCGCTGATCACGCGCACCGGTACAGGGGTGGCATCGGCGAGCAACGCGGGTTCGACGGCGCCGTGCCGCTTGATGCGCAGCAGCATCCAGCTGGCCGCGGGCAGCAGATCGTACCCCGCACGCTCGGTGATCCTCACATAGACGTCGCGGCGCCCCTCGCGGGTGGCGAGCACCGACAGGGCCCGTGCGCATTCGTCGTACGAGGAACGCTCGACCGGGTTCGAGGCCAGGGTCTCGGTGCTGTCGGGGGCCGTCACCGAGCCGCGCAGCCTGTCCTCCTTGAGGAACCAGGCGATGACGAAGGCGACCAGGACGACGGGCGCCGCGTACACGAAGACGTCGGTGATCGAGGTCGAGTACGCGTGGATCACCGGGGCCCTCAGCGCGGGCGGCAGCTGGGAGATGGCGCGCGGGTCGGCGGCCAGTCGCCCGGCGTCGATGCCCGGTGGCAGCGTGACGCCAGAGAGGGCCGCGCCGAGTTTGCCGGTGAGCCGGTTGGTGAAGATCGTGCCGAAGACGGCGACACCGAACGAGGCACCGATGGAGCGGAAGAACGTGGCCCCCGAGGTCGCGACGCCGAGGTCCTCGTAGGCGACGGCGTTCTGCGCGACCAGCACGAGGACCTGCATCACGAGACCGAGCCCGGCACCGAAGACGAAGAAGTAGGCGCTCATCTGCCAGGTGCTGCTGTGCTCCGTGAGCCGGTGCAGGAGCTGCAGGCCGATCGCGGTGATGCCGGTACCGAGGATCGGGAAGACCTTCCACCGGCCCGTACGGCTGACGACCTGGCCGGACACGGTCGAGGTGAGGAGAAGACCGAGCACCATCGGCAGCATGTGCACACCGGACAGGGTCGGCGAGATGTTGTGCACGACCTGCAGGAACGTCGGCAGATACGTCATCGCTCCGAACATCGCGAATCCGATGACGAAACTGATCACGGCGACGAGGCTGAAGGTCCGGATCCGGAACAGCTTCAGCGGCAGTACGGGTTCGGCGGCGCGCCGCTCGACGTACCCGAAGGCGATCAGCAGCACCACACTGACGACGGCGAGTCCGATGATCTGCACCGAGCCCCAGGCCCAGGTCGATCCGCCCAGCGAGGCGACGAGAACCAGGCAGGTGGCGACGGAGGCGATGAGGAAGGTGCCCAGGTAGTCGATGGTGTGCTTGGCGTGACGGACCGGGATGTGCAGCACGGCGGCGATGACGAGCAGGGCGACGACGCCGATCGGCAGGTTGATGTAGAACACCCAGCGCCAGCTGAGGTGTTCGGTGAAGAGGCCGCCGAGCAGCGGTCCGAGAATGCTCGTCATACCGAAGACCGCGCCGAACAGCCCCTGGTACTTGCCGCGTTCGCGCGGGGCGACGAGGTCACCGACGATCGCCATCGAGAGCACCATCAGGCCGCCGCCGCCGAGGCCCTGGAGACCGCGGAAGGCGATCAGTTGCGGCATGTTCTGGGCCATGCCGCAGAGCGCGGAGCCGATGAGGAAGATGACGATGGCGGTCTGGAAGAGCTTCTTGCGGCCGTACTGGTCGCCGAGCTTGCCCCAGAGCGGGGTCGCGGCGGTCGACGCGAGCAGATAGGCGGTGACCACCCAGGACAGATGCTCCAGGCCGCCGAGTTCGCTGACGATGGTCGGCAGGGCGGTGGAGACGATGGTCTGGTCGAGTGCGGCGAGCAGCATGCCGAGGAGCAGGGCACCGATGGCGACCAGGACCGTCCGCTGTGAACGGCCTTCGCCAGGGGCCAGGGCCGGGGGGTTCAGCCGGTGAGCCATGAACATCTCCTCGGTTCCGCTACATCCCATCCTGGCCGTTGTGGACGGTTATGGCCTGTTGGGGCATCACCGTGGCGGACTGCATAATCACAGGCAGTTCAAGGGGAGGGACCCACAATGACCGGACATGTCTGCCCGGAATGCGGCACGGACGACAGAGCGACGGACGCACGAGGCGGGGGACCGCACGGCGGAGCCGCCGGGCCCCGGTGCGGGTGCGCGGAGCGCGCGGCACGGCGTGCGGCCGAGCGGGCGGAGACCGAGGCGGCGGAGGACTTCGATCCCCTGCGGATCCGGCCGTACGTGACGCTGGGGGGCGACGAGGCGCCCGCGGACGCCTCCTCGGCGGACGCCGCCATGACCATGCCGCTCTTCCTCGACCGGGCGGCGCCGGTGGATCTGCCGCCTCTGTCGCCTCTGTCGCCTCTGCCGCCTCCGCCGCAGGAGAGTGCCGGGGCGGATGATCCGCGTACGGACGACATGACCGTGGACCTGGTGGGCCCGGTGGACCCGGTGCGGCCACGCCGCCGACGGCCCTTCGCGGCGCTCGCGGTCGGCGCGGCCGTGATCGGCGTGGTGGGCACCGCGGCGTTCGCCGGAGGCCTGTTCGGTGGGGACGGGGACGGGGACTCCGAGCGCGACCGGGCGCTCCCGAGTCCCCGGGTGTCGAGCGTCCCCGATGCGCCCCTTTCACCGGACGCATCGCCGTCGGCGTCCGCGACCGCATCCTCCTCCCCGTCGGCTTCGGCATCGCCGTCCGCATCCGTCTCCGCCTCCGCGTCTGCGAGCACCTCGCTCTCACCCTCCGCATCCGCTGCCTCTTCGCGCCCGCCCGCCCCGTCGGTATCGGCGACGGTCTCGCAGCCCACCGCGGCCTCGACGGCCCCGTCGCTCGAAGAACCGCAGGGCCGCACGCTGCAGCGCGGCGACCACGGCCCCGAGGTGACCGAGCTGCAACGGCGGCTGCGGGAGGTGTCGCTCTACCACGGACCCGACAACGGCAACTACTCGGACCGGGTCGAGAGCGCCGTACGCGTCTACCAGTCGTACAAGTCCATCGAGGGCGACCCGCCGGGTGTCTACGGCCCGAGCACCCGGAGCGCACTGGAGGGGGAGACGACGGGCCGCGGTCACTCCTGAGGAGGCGGCCGGCCCCTGGGAGCTGTCCCTCTCCTCCCGTATTCGGGAAGGGATTCGCTTTCGCGGGCAGGATTTTGTATCGTGATGGAACAAAGTGGTCCTCGCCCGCACCCCCTGACCGGCGGGCGGGACCGCTTGTTCTCTTCACCCACGCCGCCCTCCTCCCCCGCGCCCTGGAGCCCGCCGATGCCGGCCACCGTCCTCACCGCACGCGCCCTCCTGCTCGACATGGACGGCACACTCGTGAACTCCGACGCGGTGGTGGAGCGCTGCTGGCGGCGCTGGGCGCTGCGGGAGGGACTGGACCCCGAGGCCGCACTCAAGGTGGTCCACGGGCGGCAGGGGTACGCCACCATGGCGGTACTCCTGCCCGACCGGCCGATGGAACAGAACTACGCCGACAACCGGGTCATGCTCGCCGAGGAGACCGCCGACACCGACGGCGTGGTCCCGATCGGCGGCGCCGCGGCCTTCATGGACGCGATCGCCACGCTCCCGCACGCCCTGGTGACCTCCGCCGACGAGGCGCTCGCCCAGGCCCGGATGGCGGCGGCCGGACTGCGGATGCCGGCCACCCGCGTCACGGCGGAATGCGTCGGCGCCAGCAAGCCCGACCCCGAGGGCTTCCTCAAAGGTGCGGCCGAACTGGGCTTCGCCCCGGCCGACTGCATCGTCTTCGAGGACTCGGAGGCGGGTATCGCGGCAGGCCGGGCGGCCGGGATGCGCGTCGTGGGCGTGGGCCCGCGCGCCGCGGCACTGGCGCCGGACGCGCACGTCGGGGATCTGACGCAGATCCGGGTGGAGGCGCCGGCCGACGGCTCGATCCGTCTGCACATTCGGGCCCTCTGACCCCGGGAAGACCTCCCCGGGACTCAGTCGCGGCTCAGCCGCCCCCGCGCCACCAGTTCCAGCACCGTGGCAACGGCCACCGCCTGTACGGCCATCAGCGCCACCAGGACGAACAGTTGCACGGCCCCCGCCTGAACCGGTGAGGCGCCGCCCAGCAGCATGCCCACGAACGCCCCGGGCAGCGTGACGAGCCCTACCGTCCGCGTCTGGTCCAGCCCCGGCAGCAGCGCGTCCGAGGCCGCGGGCCGGGCGATCTCCAGCCGGGCGTCGCGGTCGAGCAGCCCGAGCGCCATTCCCGCCTCCACCTCCCCGCGCCGTGTGGTCAGTTCGTCCAGCGCCCGCCGTCCGCCGAGTACGGTCGCGGTGAGCGCACCCCCGATGAGAATGCCCGCCACCGGGATCAGCGCGATGCCCCGGACCGGCAGGAGCCCGGTGAGCAGCAGCAGGGCGACCACCGGCGTGACCCCCGCGGCGATCGGCACAGCCGCCCACCACCAGGTGCGGTTCCCGGTGATCCGACGTCCGGCGGTCCGTACCGCCACGGCGTACATCAGCGCCACGAAGCAGAGCAGCGGCGGCAGCGAGCGGACCACCCAGCCGATGAGCACGGAGACGGCGGCGAGTTGGACCGCGGCGCGCAGCCCTGCGAGAACGATCTCGCGCGACCGGCCGAGCGAGGCCCAGGCGGCGACGGCGGCGGCCGCCACGAGCAGCACGGCGAGGACGATGCCGAGCGTGATGTTGACCGGAAGCAGCACGCGGCAACCATAAGGCCCCGGCATCCGGGACCTGTCGACACGCCAGCCCCTGCTTCCTCATCTGCCGCGCGTACGGGCCCGGGCGCCCCCACGGGCCACGAACATCCGCACGGCCCGCGCATTTCCCCCCGTGCAGCCTCACACCGCAGACCGGTCCACCCCAGCCCTTGATGTGACGTGCTCATGTCGCCACCCTGTTACCTGGCGCCCACCCCACAGAAACCTGGCGCCGCCACGATGGCCGGGCTCCACAGGTCGCCCGTCCAAGATCCCCCCACATCAAGGGAGTTCGCATGTCAAGTGTCTACGCGCGTCGTATAGGTGTGGTCGTCGCATCCGCCGCACTTGCCGCAACCACGGGGCTGCTCACCGCACCCACCGCCGAGGCGGCCATGCCCACCCCGGTCAGCGCCGCCACCGCCCGCACCTATCTGAGCGAGCTGACGGTGTCGGCGGAAGGCTCGTCGACCGGCTACAGCCGGGACAAGTTCCCGCACTGGATCACCCAGTCGGGCACCTGCAACACCCGCGAGGTCGTCCTGAAGCGCGACGGCACGAACGTCGTCCAGGACTCCAGCTGCGCCGCCGTCAGCGGCAGTTGGTACTCGGAGTACGACGGCGCCACCTGGACCGCCGCCTCCGACCTGGACATCGACCACATGGTCCCACTCGCCGAGGCCTGGCGCTCCGGCGCGAGCAGCTGGACCACCGCCCAACGCCAGGCGTACGCCAACGATCTGACGCGCCCCCAGCTCATCGCGGTCACGGACAACGTCAACCAGTCCAAAGGCGATCAGGACCCGGCCGAGTGGCTGCCGTCGCGTACCGCGTACCGGTGCACCTATGTGCGCGCCTGGGTGCACGTGAAGCACTACTACAACCTGACCGTCGACTCCGCGGAGAAGAGTGCGCTCCAGTCGGTCCTGAACGGCTGCTGACCCCGGAACCGCCCGGCCCCTCTCCGTCGTTCCGTACGGTACGGAGCCGCCCGTACCGTACGGGCCCGTGAGCTCCGCCCGTGCGGGACGACGCGAGGAGGGCACACCATGGCCGGGCTGCGCCTGGGACCGCTGCTGCGATACGTCGACTGGGAGACGGGCTCCACCGCGACCGTCTGGGTGGAGGCCGACCGGCCCACCACGGCCGAAGTCCGATGCGCGTCCGGGGCGTCCGGCTCGTCCCGGACGTTCGCGATCGCCGGTCACCACTACGCGCTGGTGGTGGTGACCGGTCTGACCCCGGACTCGACCACCGCGTACGAGGTGCTGCTCGACGGCCGCCGGGTCTGGCCGCTCGAGGACTCCGGCTTCCCCCGGAGCACCATCACCACGCCGCCGGCATCGGCCGATGACACCGGGGATCGGCCCGTCCGGATCTCCTTCGGGTCCTGCCGCTGGGCGGCTCCCCCCTCCGGCGAGCCCGACACCACCGGCCCCGACGCCCTGGGCGCCCTCGCCGCCCGGCTCGCCGCCGACCCCGGTGCCGTACGCCCCGACGTACTGCTCCTGCTCGGCGACCAGGTGTACGCCGACGAGACGTCGAAGGCGACCCGCCGCCGCCTCGCCGCACGCCGGGACCTGGACGAACCGCCGGGGGCCGAGGTCGCGGACTACGAGGAGTACACCTACCTCTACGACGAGTCCTGGCGTGACCCCGAGGTGCGCTGGCTGCTCTCGACCGTCCCCAGCTGCATGATCTTCGACGATCACGACGTCGTGGACGACTGGAACACCAGCGCCGCCTGGCTCACCGATGTCCGGGCGACCCCCTGGTGGCACGAGCGGATCGTCAGCGGGCTGGCCTCGTACTGGGTCTACCAGCACCTCGGCAATCTCTCCCCCACCGCCCTGGCCGCGGACCCGCTCTACGCCGAGGTGCGGGCGGTGCCGGACGGCACGGAGCCACTGCGCCGCTTCGCCGCCGAGGCGGACGCCGAACCCGCCGGTACCCGGTGGAGCTACCGACGCGCTTTCGGCCGGGTACGGCTGCTGATGGTGGACACCCGCGCGGCTCGCGTTCTCGACGAGGAGCAGCGGTCGATGCTCGACGCCGAGGAGGCACGCTGGGTGCGCGAGGAGGCGCTCGCCGACCCCGGCTCGTACGACCACCTCTTGATCGGTACGTCGTTGCCGTGGCTGCTTCCGCCACTCATCCATGACGCGGAGGAGTGGGACGCCGCGCTGTGCCGCGGCGAGCGGAGTGGGCCCGGCGGGCGGTGGGCGCGGTTCGGCGAGAATCTGCGCCGCCGCTCCGATCTGGAACATTGGGCGGCGTTCCCCGCCTCGTTCCGCCGGCTGACCGAGCTGATCCGGGAGGCGGGGAGCGGCCCTGACGCTCCGGCGACGGTGTGCGTGCTGTCCGGCGATGTGCACCACGCGTACATCGCGGAGCCCTCGTGGCCGGCCGACGCCCCGGGCGCTGCGCCCGGGGCGCGCATCCTGCAGCTGACCTGCTCTCCCGTGCACAACTCGGTACCCGGTGTGCTCAAGGCGGGATTCCGCTTCGGCTGGAGCCGGGCGGGACGGTGGCTGGGGCGAGCACTGGCGCGGCACGGACGGACGGGTCCGTCACCGATCCAGTGGCAGAAGACCGGCGGACCGTGGTTCGGCAATCAGCTGATGACTCTCACCCTGCGTGGCCGGAAAGCTGCACTGATATTGGTTCACGCCAAAGGGAACGGCGCAGGCGCGCAGCTGGAGACGGTACTGGACCAGGAACTGACCACCGACGCGTAGGCAGTTTTCGACCGTCCGACGAAATGTTGAACAGGCACAGACTCGCGAATTTCCCCGGCCTGAGGTGCTCAATCGGTTCACGGCCCCACCGGACCGAAGGCGCTCTCCCCGCCCTGCGGACCGACGCGGACCGCAGTGAGGACCGCGCCCGCGCGCCGGCGCGGCCGGTCAGGACCCGATCCCAGGCCCGGCCCCGGATGCCCGGCCCCGTGCCGGCAGTGGGGACAGGGCGCCGCTCCCCCACGGTGCAGATGTGACGCGTGAGGTACACAACATCCTCAGGACTTCGATGATGTTCAGGTAAACGGCAGGCGTACGCTGTACAGCTGGCCCTGCCGCTCCTGCCGCTCCCCTGCGACGTCGCGGCGTTGAAACGAATCGGGGAGTAGAAGGTGCTTGAGAGTGTGGGTGCGCTGACCGGCAGCCCATGGATCTATGCCGTGGTCGCCCTCTCGGTGCTCCTGGACGTCTTCCTGCCCGTCCTCCCCAGCGGGGTCCTGGTGATCACCGCTGCGACGGCCGCCGCCGCCGGCTCGACCACGGTCGTGGGCACGGCAGGCAGCCCCGGAGAGGTCCCCCAGGTGCCGTCGCTCCTCGCCCTGATCCTGAGCGCGGCCGCCGCCTCGGTGCTCGGCGACCTCGTCGCGTACCGGCTGGCCTGGCGCGGCGGCGACCGCCTGGACCGGGCGATTGCCCGCTCCCGCCGCCTCACCACCGCACAGGAACGCCTCGGCGCGGCTCTGAGCCGCGGCGGAGGCATCCTCGTCGTCATCGCCCGCTTCGCACCGGCCGGCCGCTCGGTCGTCTCCCTGGGCGCGGGCGCCGCGCACCGCAAGGTGAAGGAGTTCCTGCCCTGGTCGGCGCTGGCCGGTGTGGCCTGGGCGGGCTACAGCGTGGGCCTCGGCTACTTCGGCGGCCAGTGGCTGGGCACGACATGGCTGAGTACGGCGGTCTCGGTCCTGGCCCTGTTCATGGCAGGCGCCCTCGCCGCGTACCTCATGCGCCGCCCTGGAGCGGCGGCCGCCACGGCATCCGCTCCAGCACCCGCTTCGGCTTCTACGGCGTCCTGACGACCGCCCCCCGCACCTCAAGACCGTCCATGAGTCTGGCGGTCGCTGCGGCGATCTCGTCCACGGCCCGGTCGAACACCTCCTGGTTGTGCGCGGCCGGAGCCCGGAAGCCGGACACCTTGCGCACGAACTGCAGGGCGGCCGCCCGGATGTCCTCCTCGGTGGCCTCCTCGGGGATGGCGGGCGGGCGAAGGGTCTTGATGCTGCGGCACATGACTCCAGTGTGGACCGACCCACTGACAACGGGCCGGGACACGGGAGACCCGGGTCAGCTCAGTTCGATGGCAGGGAGCTCATAGCTGCCGTCGATGATCGCGCGCCCCGGCATGCAGAACCTGAGCACGGGCCGGAACTTCCCGTCGGGCGCGGGCAGCCAGTTCGCCGCTGCGGCAGGATCCGTCGGCGGCTCCTTGCTGATGTGGACCGTCAGCGACCCGTCGGCCCCGTGTACCAGCCCGGGGGTGCGGTCCCCGAGCGAGTGCCGGCCCGCCGGGTGTGCGACGGGCTGGTGATCCGGCGTGTCGCACACGGTCACGGACCAGAACGCTTCCACCGGCGGCGGCTGCTCGAAGCGCATCACATAGGAGTGCACACCGCTCAGCGGATTGCCGTCGGCGTCGTGGGAGGTGCGCGCGCGCACCTCCTCGTACCCGTGGCTCCCCCACAGAGCCACGCGCGCCGCCACCGCTCTGACCAGGTAGGACGCCTCCCGGTCGGCGATCCTCCACTCCGGGGAGCCGATCGTCCCCACCCCGAAGTGGTCGAGGTTGTAGTCGAAGAGATGCGGATCCATCCCCCATCCCCCGCCCGTCACCGTGCTCGGCCGGGCAGCCGCCTCGACCCGCTCCCCGCCCTGCGCCATCCCCTCGGTGAGTGCGCGGACGAGAGTGGAATCGGCGGAGACGTACGGCGAGGGCCCCTCCTCCAGCAGCCCCAGGGGCTGGAACCGGTCCTGGTACGCACAGTCGCCGGCGGCCGGTGGATAGTCGGCCATCCACACCCTGAGCTGCTCGAAGAACCGCAGCTCCGCCGGTACGTCGGGGTCGGGCGCCGGCAGCCCCGTCCGGTGCGTGCCGGGTTCGAGATACGTGAGCGTGTACTGCTCCTGGAGCGCCCGCACCCGCGTCATGTCGTCCGGACCGCCGAGGACGTTGCGCGCGATGACCGAGACGACGGAGGTCGGCGCATCGATCACCCCGCGCAGCCCGCTGGGCTCCCTGCCCGACCAGCCCGGCGGCACGATGAGCCAGTCACCCGCGCCGGTGCCGGTGGCCCGGCGCCCCACGTAGGCGAAGTTGTTGGTCCAGGCGTCCACGAACTGCAGCACGTGGTAGGCCCCGGCGGTGTCCGGGACATGCAGCCGGATCGGCCCTCCGGACAGGTCCAGTTGGGCGATCGAATGAGCGGTGTCGTTGTCGACGGAGACGGCATGCACATCGGGGCCGGCCCATGGCCCCGCGTGCGCGAAGTGGTTCAACGGGGTCGGTGCCAGCGGGCCGAGGCCCTCCTGCATCGATCTCTCGACCGTCGACAGGCCGACGACCAGCGGATACCCGTACACGTACGCCTCGGCGGCAAGAGCTACCAGGTCTTCGCCCTGCCCGTTCGGTTCGCCCATCACCTGCACGCCTTCCCTGCCACGGCCGCTCACGGTGAGCACCGCAGCAGCGGACAGCCCCGGATCCAAGCCTCCGCTGCCGCCGTCGCACGCGCTGCTCCCGCCGTCACTGGATGACCGCCTTCGAAGGGGCGGTGCACAGGGCCCAGATCACGAACCCGTCGATCGCGAGGGAGATGACCGCCCAGATCGGCTGGTAGGGCAGCCACATGAAATTGGCGATCATGTTGAGCGCAGCCAGCACCACACCCGTCGCCCTGGCCCAGCCGGCACCCTTGAGAATGCTCCAGCCGACGAGCGCGAGAATCACGCCGAGCACGAGGTGGATCCAGCCCCAGCCCGTCACATCGAACTTGAAGGTGTATTTGCTGATGCGCTTGTAGACCTCGTCGGACGCGATACCGGAGATCCCCTTGATGATCCCCATGGCGCCGTCCACCATCAGCAGAACACCGGCGAACAAGACTCCCCCCGCCGCCCAGGGATTCTCATCCAAGGAGTCGGAGGTGCGCCGGTAACCGGGGGCGGGAGCAGACTGTGCCATGGGAGTCTCCTTGACCGGAGCGGAACAACTGAACGAATCCGACCCTGCGTGGCACCCGCCCGCACGACCACCCGGACGCGTCCGTACGAGTGACGGCATCGACATGGCATCAGTCATGACAGGGAATGCGCGGGCATGAGCCGTCGCGCAGCAGGCGGGACTGTCGAAACACGCCCTAGTCCAGGTCCGCCTGCCAGAGGTCGGGGCCGAACACCTCGTACTGGATGTCCTGGGGCGCGACACCCCGCTCGAGCAACCTGCTGCGCACACCTTGCATGAACGGCAGCGGGCCGCACAGGTAGTACAGGGCGTCGTCGGGCAGATCGGCTGCTGCGGGGTTCATCAGCCCCTGGAAGACCCCGTTCAGCGGCTCCATGCTCTCCACGCCCTTCTCGTACCAGGCGTACAGCTTCGCGCGCCGCAACTCCAGGACGTCGCTCACGACCTGGCGGCGCAGGGGAAACGAGGGCTCGTCGAGATCGGCGTGGAGGAGCGTGATGTCCAGCCCGGACCCGGCCTTGGCGAGGTGCGAGAGCATCCCGGCCACCGGGGCGATCCCGATGCCCGCCGTGGCGAACACCACCGGCCGTCCCGAGTCGTCCAGCACGACGTCGCCGTACGGCAGCGACAGCGACAGGATGTCGCCCACGTCCACCGAGTCGTGCAGGAGCGTCGACATCTCCCCGTCGGGCTCTTCGCCACCGCGGACCCGCTTGACCGAGAACTGGCGGTGTTCCCCGTCGTCGGCCCGGGTCAGGCTGTACTGGCGCGGCTGGAGCACCCCGTCCGGCATCGTCATCCGCACAGTGACGTACTGGCCGGGCAGCGAGGTCTTCACCAGGCGGTCGTCGATCCGCTTGACCACGAAGGTCATGACGTCGGGAGTCTCCCGGATCTTCTTCTCGACCTTCCACTGCCGCCATACCGTCTCCGGCCTGACCCCACGCGCACTGTAGAGGCCGCGTTCCTGGTTGATCAGAGCATTGGCCATCAGCCAGTAGACATCGTCCCAGGCGGCGGCGACCTCTGGGGTGACCGCGTCGCCCAGGACGTCGGCGATCGCCCACATCAGGTTGTCGTGGACGATCTGGTACTGATCGGGACGGATGCCGAGGGACGCGTGCTTGTGTGCGATCCGCGAGAGCAGGTGCTCGGGGATGCGCTCCGGTGATTCCACCAGTCCGCTTGCGAACGCCGCCACCGATCCGGCCAGCGCCTGCTGCTGATCTCCGTGGACCTGGTTGCCGCGGTTGAAGACGCCGTTCAGGAGTTCCGGATGCTCGGCGAACATGTGCCGGTAGAAGCGCTGGGCGATTTCTCCGATGTGCTCGGCGACGACCGGCAGTGTTGCTGCCACGACAGGCCGAGAGGTGTCTGAGAGCATGGCAGTCCCTCCAGCGAGGACGTACAGATCCCGGCCTTGGGCCCTGCACAGCGGCGGTCTCACGAGGGCGCCGAAGCGGGCCGCACAGGTGCCGGACGATGATGGAGCGAGCCCTCTGGGTCGGCGGCGACAAGGCCGATCCGGGACGCGCGGCCGCCTGCCGGGAGGCGGCCTGCTGCCTGGTCAGGATCTGGAATTGTCCCCCCAGGCTATGACGCGCTCCAGGGCCGGGCGAGTCGGCCCAGGCCTGTGCGACTGACATTGATCGCTTACGCCTGGGTCGTCTTCTGCTTGAGCCGCTCGTAGGGGGCCGGACTCCGACAGAGCCGCCGCGAAGTGTCCACCACTCAGGGACAGGCCCCGCGGTGCCGTCCCCGTGCTCGTTCGGGTGCGCACCTCGTGCAGGCTTCAGTCATGACGTCCAGGCTGAGCCTCGCAATGGGTTTCCTCATGAAGGTGAAAGAACATGCCGACGTACGTCACGCTGCTGAACTGGACCGATCAAGGGGTCCAAAACTATAAGGACACTGCGAAACGCGCCGAGGCCTTCGCCGCAGCGGCACAGAAGCTCGGGGCGAAACTCCTGAACATCTACTGGACCGTCGGTCCATACGACCTGGTGGCCGTCGTCGAGGCACCCGACGAGGAAACGGCCACCGCGACACTCCTGCAGCTCGGCGGAGTGGGCAACGTCCGTACCACGAGTCTGCGGGCCTTCGGTCAGGAGGAGATGGATCGCATCGTCGCCAAGGCTGCTGGCTGACGACCTCCACACACTGCGTGCGATGGCGTCCGCTGAGCCGGCTCTGCGGACGCAGTACAAGTCTTGGCGGTCTGCTGGGGTCCTCCTGAGGTGTCCACCTGCGTACATGCCAGGTCTACCTGGGGCCGTTCCTTGGGCTCTCTCGATGCGAACCATGGTCGGTGCGGTCGCTGAAGGCTGCTGAGCCGACCATGATCGGCTCGTAGACATCACGGTCAAGATCCGGCAGGATCGGCGGATGTTGAGGTGGGAACGGCCGGTGGTGGTTGCCGTATGCGGGTCCCCGGGGGCCGGAAAGACCACCGTTGCCTGCGCAACGGCGCGTCGCCTCGGTGTGCCGTTCCTGACCCGGGATGAGATCAAGGCCGGTCTCGGGCTGTCCTCCGCTTCCGTCGCCAAGGACGGCGGTGTTCAGCTCAACTCGGAATTCCACATCGCCGGCGGTCCGTTGAGCCTCCGCGCTGAGACCGTGATGGTCAACACAGCCCAGCTGCTCGCCTCCTCAGGAGCGAGCTTCGTCGTGGAGTCCTCCGTGTTGTCGCGCAAGCTGCTCGATGCGCTACTCACATGTGACGCCCGAGTGCTCGCTGTTCATGTCGTCGCCCGCGAATCGGTCATCGGCGAGCGCCTCCGCGCCCGGGCGGCCGAAGGCGGGGCAGTCGACCGGCAGCTCTCATCTCAGTTCCAGCGAGGCGAGATGAAGCGCTCGATTTTCGATCCGCCGAATGGAGTCGATGCCGTCGTTGAAGTCGATACCTCAGATGATGGTGATCCGGACATCGAACCCATCGAGGCAGCCGTCGTCGCCCTGATTCGGTGACCGAGCGCCGGTCAAGGTCCCCAGATTGGAAGACCCCGTCCTGCCGGGCATCGGCGTCAGGAACCGGTGGCAGCGCCCAGTCGTGCGTCGGCTCCGGCGTGAGGCGAGCCGTGCGCTCGGACATGAGGCGCCATCGCCCTCACATCTTCAATACTCCCTGCGGCTGAGCTGCCTCGCATCTCGTCCCAGGAGCGTTGTGGTCACCGAGGGTGATATCTCAAGTAGCTCCGGCAATTGCGGGGTCGCCTGTTCGGCGCGGCGGGCCGACGCCGGGGTCCTCGCGTCCCGAAAAGCTCCCGAGGACAGATCCTGCCGGGCGCAGCAAGATGGAATGCGGTGAGACCTGCCGAGTACGTCGTCATCACCGTTGTCGGGCAGCCACTTCCGCGCGGCCGTGAAGACAGTGTCGCAGCCCATCGCACACCAACCCGTTGCCGCCGCCCGGGCGGCCGGGTCACCCGCTTTCACCGCCCCCTGCTCCACTGGATCGCCACCCGGAGGCAACCATGGGCCACGTTCTCGGTGACGTGCTGGGTTTCGCGGCCGCCGTCGCGGTCAGCCCGCTCCCGATCATCGCCATCATCCTCATACTCGCCACGCCTCGGGGACGTCTCAACGGAGTTCTCTTCACTGTCGGCTGGATCCTGGGGCTCTCGGCCCTGGGTGCGGTGATGCTGGCGATCGCTTCCCCCGCAGGTGCCTCCGCCCACAAACACCCGGCCACCTGGGTGGGAGCCCTCAAACTCGCTCTGGGCGTGTTCCTCGTTCTCTTCGGCGCCCGGCAATGGCGCCGGCGCCCGAAGGATCCGTCGCAAGCCCAATTGCCGAAGTGGATGGGCGCGATCGACCGTCTCACGCCGGTCAAGGTCTTCGCACTCGGACTGGCCTTGGCAGCCCTCAACGCCAAGAACGCACCGCTGACCATCGCCGCGGGCGCCGCGATCGGCTCAGCCGGACTGCCGGTCGGGCAGCAGATCGCATCGCTGGTTGTCTTCGTCGTGATCGCCACCCTCGGCCTGCTGGCCCCGTTGGCAGTCTTCCTCCTCGGGGGAGAGCGAGCCAAGACCACGCTCGGCAACTGGAAAGAGTGGGCAGCTCAGCACAATGTCGCCGTGATGGCCGTCCTGTTCTTCGTCCTCGGGCTGAAGTTGCTCGGAGACGGCCTCTCCATCCTCGCCTCCTGACAGGCATTCCCAGGCATGACGGTGTGGTCCACTCACAGTGGATCACGGTCGTGGCTGAAGTACTCGGGTAGAGCTGAGTACTTACGCTCTGATCGGTTATGGGGTGAGCCGGAACGCTTGAACCATGAGACAGCGACTACGAAAACTCGTCCCCCAGCTCTTGGCGATACTCGTGCTGGCTGCGGTGGCGCTAGCGGCGTGGGCTGCCTGGCTGGGCTGGGACCAGCATCGTGACGTGCAACCTGACGGTACGACGACCGGCCCGTACGAAGCGTGGCAGGTGATCGGGCTGGTGCTGACTCTGCTGGCGCCGGTGTACTGGGCGGCAGCCCGGCGCTACATCGCAGGCGCTGTGCTCGGCACCACGGTTGGCCTGACCGTTGCCGCCTATGACGACTGGTCGGACGACTCCAGCGGCCTCTTCATGGTTGGCGTTGGGATGGTCATGGTGGGGAGCCTCGTTGTGACCGCCGTCATTTCCGCCGTGGTCGCCGCTGCGAAACGGGACGGACGTTGACGCGGCGCGACACCCCGCTCCTGCTCCTGGGTGAGTGCCCGCTTTCGCCGCTCACCCGAACCCATCACTCACCCCAGCTCCCATCCTGTCCGCCTTCGACCCACACGTCGTGGAGCGGGCGTGGTTCAGGGCAGGAGGAGCGGCGCGGCGGCGACCGACCGGCGCCGCCGCGCTGTGCGCGGCACCTTGGATCTCCGATCGGACTGCTTGCAGCTTGGGAGGCCGGGAGCGACGGCGAGCGAAGCGAGCCCTTGATGAAGTAGAGAAACTCTCACCGCGCTCGCGTCAGCTACGCCGGATTAGGTCGGCCATGTCCTCGATGACTGCCGTGGCTCCGGCTCGGTGCAGCCGTTCGGCCTTGCCTGGCTTGTTGGCGTAACCGATCGACATGGCCCCCGCGGCTTGAGCGGCCTGGAACCCGTAGAGAAAGTCTCTACTCACGCAGCCCACCGCTACGCGATGCGCCTGAGGAACTGCCGTCACTTACTACCGTCAACGCCCCCGCAGCGGGTCGCTGCGGGGGCGTTCTGGCTGGTGGGCGCGGACGGTTTCGAACCGCCGACATCTGCTTTGTAAGTTCGCCCGCGGTGCCGCTACCGGGCAGGGACTGCTGCTCGCCCCTGCCACGGCAAGCCGCGTACGACCGCCGTCATCCGCCGCCGTTGATGTCAGTTTTGGATGTCAGACCGCCCTGAGATCCTGCGCCCATGAGAATGACTTGGACGGACTTCTGGGCACTGATAGCCACCCTGGACGGCGTCGCCACGCACGCGAGCTGCCAACGCCTCACCGAGGAGCTGAGCCGCCGCCCCGTCCCCGACATCATCGGCTTCGCGGAACGCCATGCTGAGGCTCTCTACCGCTTGGACCAGGAGAAGTTCGGGGCTCTTCCCGTCGCCGACATGACAGGCCGGAGCGGGAGCCCCTTCCCGCAGTCGGCCGACGGGTTCCTGTACGCCCGTTGCGCTGTTGTCGCCGCAGGACAGGCCGTATGGGAAGGGGTCTTCTTCAACGTCGACAAGTTCTCCCCGTACACGTCGACCGAACGCGACGGCGAGTGGCTGCTGTACGTGCCGGAAGAGGCGTACGAACTGGCCACCGCCAAGGAGTGGGACCGGGAAACTCAGTACTGCTTCGAGAGCTACTCCAACAAGGACGGCTGGCCCGACCTGCGGGACTGAGGCGGCTAGCGGTTGACGGGCACCTCGTAAACGATCTCGCACAGAGCGGCGGGTGCCCCCAACCATGATCGGTTGGGGGTCTTTGTGCTGGTGGGCGCGGACGGTTTCGAACCGCCGACATCTGCTTTGTAAGCGAGGTTGGGCGCTCTGGACCTGACCTCGGGCTCCTCGCCCTGGGGGAGTCCGGCACCACGTACTCCTGCGCACTCTGATTCCCCGTGAGACCCCGCCCGTTCTGGCACGGATGTGGCACGGACGCTCTTCGTCCCGAAGCAACTCGGCTGGCCGCGCGTCCTTGGGTTGGTGTCTCTCACCCGCTGCAGTGTTCCGTTTTCGGGCCGTGCGCGTATCGGTCAGAAGGGAGGTTCGAGATCGCCGCGGCCATCGCTGTGTGGCCCGCAGTCCCAGGGCTTTTCCTGGAAGCGTTCAAGGTTGGGGACGTCGTGGCCCCATGCTTCGAGGGCGTTTCGGGCAACGCGTCGGTTGGGGTCGTCGCTGCTGGTGTCCAGGATGCGGCGCGCGTGCGTGGCGAGGTGATCGCGGTGTTCGGCGAGCGCAGGGTGTTCGGCGAGGATGAGCGCAGCAATGACGGCTGCTTCGCGCACGTCCTCGTGGCCGTCCTGCAGGAAGGGCGAGACGGCCCGATAAAGTATCGGGCGCAGCTCCCGGAAGGACGCCATGGTGCTGTCGTGGGTGAGGAAGCCAGGAAACCACTGTTCCATGCGGCGAACAATCTCGTCGGAGGCGTCGTAGGCCGTGGAAACCAACCAGTTCAACAGCGCCGCGCGGATGGGTACGTTCCGATAGGGCCGGGGGGTCGTAGCCGCCGGGTGGGTGAGGATGCCGGCGACATACATGGCGACGGGGGCAGTGGATTCGTAGATGGAGCTCTGGTGGTTGACCATCTCACCTAGCTCCGACAAAGCGGTGACCTGGGCCTTGGGATCGGGCTCCAACAGCCGTCTCAGGACCTTGGGAAGGTCATCACCGTTTCCGAAAGCGGTCTCAAGCGAACCCCAATCAGTCTCTGCCAGGACTACCTGGTACGGCGGCAAGTCGGGCTCGCGGGGCGCCCCGGCGTTGGAACGGCTGTGGTTCACAGGCAAAACCTAGACCAGACTTCGGACACGATTCCCTTGCGGGCCAGTTCTTCGGTTTGCGGCCCTGCCGTAGGCGGCTGCTGCATGTGCGGCATGTCACCAGTTTGGAAGACGCCGTATGCGGATGGCCGCTGACCTGGCGACTCCCTGACCTGGTCCGGAGCGAGGTTGGCGCCGCTGTTCCCCGTGAGTCCCCGCTGCGTCCCCTCCGAACGGGCACGCAGCGGGCACGATGAACCTCTCGATGCGAACTATGGGCGGCACGGTCGCTGGGGTTTGCTCGGCTGCTCAGACGGTCATGCGGGGCTGCTGGCGGTTGGGCCCGGTCGCGATGGTTGCTGTACCTCGCTGCTGGAGAGGGAGGCGTGATGTAAAACTACGCCATGACGACTCGACCGACGCAGGCGATGTGGTGGGCTGAAATGGCAATCGGCCTTGTCGTGACAGCCGCGACTTTCGCTGCAATCGTCGTCTTTCTGGGGTCCTCGACAGCCCAGGGCCGCCACTCGACTCTGGAGGGTGGGGCTTCGGGTTTGCTGATCGCACTGTCCATCGGCGTCGGCATCTTCGTGAGCGGCCGGTTCAGGGCGTGGGGGCTGCGTCGACAAACCGCGCCCTGCGCACGGTCTTGAAAACCGTCGTGGCAGCGATGTCACCGTGGGTTCAAATCCCACACCCACCGCAGGTAAACGGCCCCTGACCAGGTAGATCGGTTGGGGGCCGCTGTCCTGAGCGCTGCCCACTTGTTCCCGTGGTTCGCCGTGGTTCCCCGCACGACCGGGCATAGATGGGGCACGGTCACCTGCGTCATCTACTGTGGCCGCCATGCCGTCGAGTCTCGCTGCCGCCACCCAGACCAATAATGATCCAATAGCTGGCGGGGCAGGCTTCGTGATCATCGGCATGCTGGTCCTTGTCTTCGGCTTCTGCGCCCGCTGGAGAAGGTGGAAGGTGCAGCAGACGGAGGGCCCGTGGTCCTTCCAGGCAGCGCTCATGCAAGGGGCGGCTGCCATCTCCGTCGGTCTCGGGATGCTGGTTTACGGATATGCGTCTCGGTGAGCGCACGCCTCCGAGTAGCGGCACCCATCCACTTCCTTGCCCACCACTCACCCCTGCTCCCATCCCGTCCGCCTTCGGCCCACACTCCGTGGAGCGGGCGTGGTTCAGGGCGTCAAGGTGGAGCGCGCCACTGTACGAACGACCTTGACGCCCTGGGCCGCGGCTGCTCGGCTCTGCCTGGGTCGAAGGTGGTCGGGATGGGAGCTCCACGACACTCGCCACGATTCGGCCGGCACTCGCGAACGGTGCCCCGTCCATCCCGGAGTCTGAGCGCCCCCGCCGGAGGCATGTCTTGTGCCTTGCGTTTCCCTTCGTCGAGAATCTCTCGCTCTAGTTGCGCGACCGGCGTAGCCGGGGCCCAGAGCGGGGCGGAGACAGGAGCGCAGGGCCCCGGCGGTGAGCCGGGGAGCGCGCGACGAGCGGAGCGAGGAGCCTTGATGAAGTAGAGAAACTCTCACCGCGCTCGCGTCAGCTACGCCGGATTAGGTCGGCCATGTCCTCGATGACTGCCGTGGCTCCGGCTCGGTGCAGCCGTTCGGCCTTGCCTGGCTTGTTGGCGTAACCGATCGACATGGCCCCCGCGGCTTGAGCGGCCTGGAACCCGTAGAGAAAGTCTCTACTCACGCAGCCCACCGCTACGCGATGCGCCTGAGGAACTGCCGTCACTTACTACCGTCAACGCCCCCGCAGCGGGTCGCTGCGGGGGCGTTCTGGCTGGTGGGCGCGGACGGTTTCGAACCGCCGACATCTGCTTTGTAAGAGCAGCGCTCTACCCCTGAGCTACGCACCCGTGGATGAAGCAACAGCGTACATGGCACAGGGCCCATGCTCACAAACGGTTGTCCGGACCGGCGGGGAGACGGGGGATATCCCCACCCCGCTTACGGTAGCCGCCCGGATTCTCCCCGGGCCGGCTCGCTCTCTACGGTGGATCCACACCGGCGGGACAGCCCGCCGGACCGGATGGGGGATCGATCACCGTGGCACTCCGCACTCGCACTCACACCCGCGCCCACACCCGCGCTCGCACCCGACCCCGCGTGCTCGTCGCGTCCGGCGGGGCTGTCCTCGTCGCCCTGGCCCTCACCGGTTGTGGCAGCGCGGATGTGGACGGCGCGCAGGCCGAGCACAAGTCGTTCGCGCTCAGCGGGAAGGCGCTGACCATCGACTCCGGCGGTACGACCGTGGAGCTCGTGCCGGCCGATGTGCGCAAGGTCGAGGTGACCCGGCGCGTCGACGGGTGGGTGGTGCTCGGGAGCGGGCCCGATGCCCGGTGGTCGATGCGGGACGACACGCTCACGCTGCGGGTGAAGTGCCACGCGGTGATCAGTAACTGCGGGTCGCGCCACCAGGTGAAGGTGCCGCGTGGCGTCGCGGTGACGGTCAACGGGGACAACGGGCGGATCCTCGCGTCCGGGTTCGACACTCCCCTCACGCTCCACTCCGACAACGGAACCGTGACCGTGCGTGACTCCAGTGGTCCGTTGAAGCTGGAGTGCGACAACGGGGGCGTCGTCACGGAGCGGATCTCCAGCAGGTCCGTCTCCGCGCGCTCGGACAACGGGGGGATCCAGCTCGGGTTCAGCGCTGTGCCGGATCTGGTGGACAGCGTCAGCGACAACGGCCGGGTGACGATCGACCTGCCGCACGGTTCGGAGGCGTACGCGGTGACCGCCACCGCGAGGGACGGGCGCGTCTCGGTGAAGGTGCCGCGCAGCGACAACAGTGCCCATGTGGTGAAGGCGCACAGCGACAACGGCCAGATCACGGTGCGAACGGCGAACTAACCGGCCCGTGTGTTCGTCCTTACCTGGTGGGAGAATGAACCGGGCAGGGCGAAACGGCACGGGAGAGGGATGTGACGGCGACACACGCGCGGCCGCAAGCAGGAGCGGGTGCCACTTCCGCCGTCAGGGACGTCCTCGGGTTGATGCTGCTGCCCGTGCCGCTGCTCGCCGCCACGCTGCCGGCTTCCTTCGCCGGTGGAGGTACGCGGCGCTGGTTCGGCGGCCGTGGGGAGAGCCAGCGTGTCGAGGCGCAGGCGGCGAAGGATGCGGCCGCGGAGGCTTTCTACGAGCTGGACACCGCCCAGCGCGATCTGCAGATCTCGATCGAGACGATCACCGCGGTGGACAGTTCGCCCGCCGCGCGCAAGGTCGTGGACGACTTCGCCGCTCTGGGGCGGCGGATCGACGAGGCGAGCCATGCGTACATCACGGCGGTGGACGCGCACGACCTGGACCGGGACGATCTCGAACCCGCGATCGCCGCGCGTGCCAGGACGGAACTGACGGGCGCCAAAGACGAGCTCGTACGGGTCAAGGGCGAGCTCGACCGGTTCGCCCAGGGACTCGGTCCGCTCCTGGCAAACGCGGAGACACAGCTCGCCCGGCTCGCTCCCGCCGTGGAGCGGGCCCGGCAGGCGCTGCTCGGTGCGAGCAATGCTCTCGACGCCGTGCGCGCGTCCGGGCTGCGGGCGGACGATCTCGCCGCGCGTCTGGCGGCCCTCGCCCCCGAACTGACCAAGCTCAACCAGGGCGCCGGCCGGCACGGCGTGCAGGAGACGCTGCTCCGCGCCGATCAGGTGCTGCGCGATGCGGAGGCCATTCGGGCGGAGGCAGCGCAGCTTCCCGAGCGTGCCGCCGAGATCGACCACCGGCTGGTGTCGCTGCGTACCCGTGCCCAGGCGCTGACCACCCGCGCGGGCTCGGTGGAGCCGGTGCTGAGTGAGCTGAGGCGGCGTTTCTCGGCCGCGTGCTGGCAGGACCTCCAGCCGGTTCCGGAGCAGGCGGCGGTCAATGTGCGGCAGGCCGAGGAGAAGCTCAAGGAGGCGGCCACGGCGCGGGACGAGCAGCGCTGGGCGGACGCGACCTCGCGGCTCTCCACGGTACGGGCCCTGCTGAACGCGACGGACGAGGCGGTGTCCGCGGCCGGCGACCGGCTGCACCGGCTCGACGCCGTGGCCAAGGATCCGCAGCAGGAGATCCAGCGGACCCGGTTCGCGATCCGGGACGCGCAGCGTCTGGCCATGGCGGGCCGCAATACGCCCGACCCGCGCCATGCGCGGCCGCTGGACGACGGGGTGGCCCGGCTGGAGCGCGCCGTCGCCGGACTGGAGGGCCGCCACCCCGACTACTGGCACTTTCTGACCGAGACGGAAGCGGTGCGGCAGACGGCTGCGAGGGTGGTCTCCGAGATCCGGGAGGAACGTGGCGCCGGGGGCTGAGCCGAGTTGTCGGGGCCCGGGGCGGGGCAGATCATGGTGGTACTCCGAAGGAGGCCGCACCGCCATGGCCCATCCTCATGCTCCGCGTCTCCCTCATCACCCGCAGCGAGCGGCGCGAGGTCCGGCAAAACCCAGCAGAATGGCCCGGCTGGACGAGCATCTCCCGGTCGATCACCGGCTCAGCAGCGTCTACCGCGTCGGGGCGGGGCTGATGGGACTGGTGCTGCTCGCCTTCGGCATCCTGGGGCTCATCGACAAGATCGGCTTCTTCGACACGGGTGGTGCCACCGTCGCGGGCCTGAACACCAACGGCGCGCTCAGCGTCCTGTCCATCTGCGTCGGCCTGCTCCTGTTCATCGGAATGGTGATCGGCGGCAACTTCGCCTCGACGCTCAACATGGTCCTCGGTATCGCGTTCATCCTCAGTGGCTTCATCAATCTCGCGCTGCTCGACACGGACTACAACTTCCTGGCCTTCCACCTGCAGAACGTGCTGTTCAGCTTTGTCGTCGGGCTGATGCTGATGATGTTCGGGATGTACGGGAGGGTCAGTGGCGGGCTCCCGCACGACAACCCTTACTGGCAGGCCCGCCATCCCGATGAGGCGGCCCAGGAGTTGCGCCGCAGCCGGCGGCAGTCCATGCCGATTGCCCGGTCGTAGAAGCGGCCACGGCGCGGCGGTGCACCCTCCCGTATCGGCCCCGGATCCCGTTGCCGGGCAGCGCCGCCGATTGCGGGGTAGCCGTTAGCCTGAGGTCATGCCTCGTTACGAGTACCGCTGCCGCTCCTGCGGAGACACTTTCGAACTCAGCCGTCCGATGGCCGAGTCCTCGGCCCCTGCCTCCTGCCCCGCCGGGCACGAGGACACCGTGAAGCTCCTCTCCACCGTGGCTGTGGGCGGGGGTTCGGCCACGTCCGCGCCCGCCGCACCGTCGGGTGGCGGTGGCGGCGGGGGCTGCTGCGGTGGGGGTTGCTGCGGCTGACGCGGCCGCGCCGCTCGACCCGGCGGGCGGGCGCTACCTCCTGCGGGAGAGTGTCAGCCCGTCCGCCACGGTGAGCATCACGCTGTCCATCCGCGGGTCGGCGGCCACATGCTCGTTGAACTCCTTGATCGCCGCCGCCCCGCCGGTCGCCTGCGGGTCGGTCACGCCGCCGTGGAACAGCACGTTGTCGGTGACGACGAGGCCGCCTTGCCGCATGCGGGGCACCAGTTCCTCCCAGTACGGGATGTAGTTGCCCTTGTCCGCGTCCAGATAGGCGAGATCGATGTGCGGGTCGGACGGCATCGCCCTCAGCGTGTCGAGCGCGGGTGCGATGCGCAGCTCGATCCGGTCGGCGACGCCTGCCTTCTCCCACGCCTCCCTGCCGTAGGCCGTCCACTCCTCCGAGATGTCGCAGGCGATCAGCCGCCCGTCGGCGGGCAGCGCCTGCGCCATGGCCAGGGCGGAGAACCCGGTGAATGTCCCGACCTCGACGATGTGCCGGGCCCCGGTCAGCCGGACGAGGAAGGCGAGCAGTGGCGCCTGCTCCTCGGCGGACTGCATGCCGGCCTGATCGGGAAAGCGTGCGTATGTGGTCTCGACGAGCTCACGCTGCACTGCGTCGAGCGGCGGGTTGTGCGCCAGCATGTACGCGTACAGCTCGTCCGTGATCTTGGTTTCGTTTCCCTTGCTCATCGCAGACTCTCTTCGTGCCTGCCGGGCAGGCTGGTCAGGTCCCCGAGTACCGGCGTACGACGGGAACGCGGCGGCTGCCAGCCACTGTTCCCTGTCGGCCCGGGCTTGTCGAAGATCGCGTCCACGTGTTGCTCCGCGCAACCGGTGCAGCCGTTCGGCGCCGGCCGCGCAGGATTCAGAGACTGCGCCGGGGGACGGAGGCCCGGATGAATCGGCGGAGGATCTCCTCGCCCGCCGCCACACCACGTTCCGTCAGGACGTCGACGTGCGGGGCACTCCAGCCGGTGTCGGCGAGTTCGCCGTGGCCCGGACGCCAGGCGAGGTCGGCGGCGAGGAGCAGATCGGCGTCGAGGAGCGAGTCGCCGGCGGCGAGGGTGAGCGTGGCGCCGGAGCGGCGGGCGACCTCGTGCATCGCGGCGCTCTTGGTGAGCGGCCTGGGCACGGCGTAGATCTTGCGGCCCTGGAGGGACACGGTCCAGCCGCGGGGCCCCGCCCACTCGGCCAGTTCCTGCAGCCAGTCCGTGGGCAGCAGCGAGCGTTCGACGACGAGATAGGCGAAGAGGTCCTCGGCGACTCGTTCCTTCAGCAGCCAGGCGGGGTCGGCGGCGGCCACGAGGTGGGCGCGGACCTCGGCGAGCGAGGCGCACTCGTCGGCCAGCCGGCGGGCCACCCGGTCCTGCCAGTCGGGATCGGAAACGCCGTCGACCAGGAGGTGTCCCCCGTTGGCGCAGATGGCGAACTTCGGTGCGGGGCCGGGGAACTGGATGCGGTGGTACTGCTCGCGGGTGCGGGTGGTCGTGGGTACGAAGACCGTGGTGCGGGCCAGTTCGTCGACGAGTGCGGCGGCCGTCTCCGTCATGTAGGAGAGCGGCTTGTTCCCGTACACCTCGACGCAGAGCAGCCGGGGGGCGTCCGCGTCCGGCATGGCGAGCTGGAGTGCCGCCGTCGAATAGATGAGGGTGCGGTCGAGGTCGCTGGCGACCAGCGTCACAGGGGTGGTCGGGGCGGTCGGGGTGGTCGTAGTGGCCGGGTGGGTCACTGTGACGCCACCGCCTTGCCGTTCGCGCCTGTAGCTCCGCGGGTGTACTTCGGGTGGATCAGTCCGACGCACGTGTACGGGAGCCCGTCGACCTCCTCGACCGGCACGCCGCGCTGCTCGGCCAGCAGCCGGATGTGTTCGAGGTCGGCACCGGCGCCGCGCTTGGCGAGGATCTTCCAGGGGACGCGTCGCAGCAGTACGCGGGTGGTCTCGCCGACCCCCGGCTTGACCAGGTTCACATCGTGGATGCCGTATTCCTCGCTGATGCGCTCGACGGCCGCCCAGCCTTCCCAGGTGGGGGCGCGGTCGGCCGTGAGCAGCTCCTTGACCTCGGCGTCCACGGTGTCGACGACCTGGTCGAAGTGGGCGGCGACGGTGTCGAGGAAGTGGCCGGACACATCGGCTTCCGCGAGCTCCTGGTAGAACTTCGCGCCGTGGAAGTCGTGGGGGCCGACCAGGTCGGACCGCAGGACGGTACGGGAGATCAGCCCGGAGACAGTGGAGTTGAGGCAGGCGGACGGGATGAGGAAGTCCTCGCGGGTGCCGTAGGTGCGGACACAGCCGCCCGGGTCGGCGAGGACCGCGATCTCGGGGTCGAATCCGTCGAACTCCTCGAGTGCGGCGGCCAGTTCGCGGGTGATGGCGCCCTTGCCGGTCCAGCCGTCGACGAAGACGACGTCGGCGGGGTCGTGGTGGGCGGCCAGCCAGCGCAGGGCGTTCGCGTCGATGCCCCGGCCGCGCACGATGGAGACGGCGTAGTGCGGCAGGTCGAGCCCGTGACGGTGCTGGGCCCAGCGGCGCATCAGCACGCCGACCGGGGTGCCGGCCCGCGCGAGGGAGACCAGGACGGGGCGGGGGGTGCGCTCGGCGAGGACCGTCTCGGTGACGGTTCCGACGGCCCGCGCGATGCGGGCCGCCGACAGGTCCAGGGCCGCCTTGAACAGGTCCTGGTACTCGGCCGACGGCTGGTACTCGACGGGCAGCGACTCGGCGTAGTGCGCGCCGCCGCTCTGTATCGCCTCCTCGCGCTCCTCGGTGGGCGCCTCCAGCTCGGTGTCCGAGAGGTCCTGGAGCAGCCAGCCGACTTCTTCCGGTGCGTAGGAGGAGAAGGCTGGGCCGCGGAGGGGCTCGGACAGCACGGGAGGTTCCTGCCGTTCGGGGGCGGTGGAGGGGGCGGACGACGGGACGTACGAGGGGACGACGGCCAGCAGGACGTGGGAGGTGTGCGCGTCGAGTTCCGCCAGCAGGCCGTCCGGGGCGTGCAGTTCCGGGGTGTCGGCGGCGGAGTCGACGACGACGACCACGGCGTCGAAACCGGCGTCCGCGACGTTGTACGCGTAGCGGACGCCCGGGCCGTCGGCCGGATTGTCGTGGGCCGGGAAGACCAGTCGGCTCCGTATCGCGTAGCCGGGGTCGTTCACGGCGAGGACGGGGGACCGTGTGGTGGTCGAGTAGCGCACCTCGGCGTCGGTGTGCTCCTCCAGGGCGGTACCCAGCCGGAGCGGTGCGTACATCAGCTCCTCGAAGCCGAGGACGAGTATGCGGCGGGCGTCACCGCCCAGGGCACCGGCGATGCGGGCAGCCATGGCGGGGAGGGCCGATTCGAGCGTCTCGCGGTGGGCGGGGGTGAAGCCGTGCCGTCCGCCGTCGGGCACGCCGGCGGGCCATTCCAGCTCCACCCGGGTGCATGGGCTGCCGGGCCCTGCCGCGTCGGCCCGGGCGGGTTCCCGCTCCGGCTCGTGGGCGGCGACCAGGGCCTGGCCCTTCTCCAGAACGCCGTCCGGGAGCCGGACCGTACCCGTACCCCTGGCCACCAGGTCGACGCGGGCGCCGATCTCGGCGGCGAACCCGGTCAGCCGTTCGCGGTCGGCCGCCGACCGCATGTCCACCAGAGCCACGATGACGTAACGGTCGCGCGGGTACAGCTCGTGCAGCGCGCGGATCGTGTTGAGCACGGTGTTGCCCGTGGAGAACTCGTCGTCCACCAGCACGAGCGGCGCCCCGCTCCCGCGCGCCAGCAAGGCGGGGTCCTCCGGCAGCAGCAGATGCGACGTCGCGTGCGAGTGCGATTCCTCGAAGCCGCCCGCCCGGGCCACGCCCTCGACCGGACGCCGCGTCGAGTGGAGGTACGGGACCACGCCCAGCCCGTCGGCGACCGCGTGGCCGAGGCCGGTGGCCGTCTCCGCGTACCCGAGCACCACCGCCCGGCGGGCCTCCGCCTCCCCGAGGAGCGCGCGCACGCTCAGGCCGAGCTCGAACCCCGCGCCGTACACCACGGAGGGCCGCTGCGGCACATGCTTGCCCAGCACGTTGGAGACGAGCAGATGGGCCCGCTTGGGGTTGCGGCGCAGGGCGAGGCCCAGCAGTTCCCGGAGCTCCCCGTCCCCCTCGGGCTTTCCGTCGCCGACGAGCTCGACGCCCAGCCGCTCCGCCACCCAGCTACCCGACCACACCACGTTCGCTGTCTCTTTCCTTGCTGCGCGTTCGCTCATCGAGACGCGCTCATTCCGCCGGCCCCGCGGCCAGCAGATCCACGAAGCCGACGTCTTCCTTCGCGACACCGAAGACCTCGGCCCGTTGCAGGGTGCGCTCGGCCCAGGCGCGGTGCGGCTTCACTTCGTTCATCTTGTTCGTGTATGCGGAACGCATCACTCCGCCACCGCCCCGCTCCGGCCGCAGGATGTCCTGCGCGTCGCTGAACTCCTCGTGACTGACCACGGACAGCGCGTGCACCGGCGCGACGTGCGACGGGTGGATGCAGGTCTTGCCGAGCAGCCCGTTGGCCCGGTCGAGCTCGATCTCCCGCAGCAGGCCGTCCAGGTCGTGCTCGATCAGTGTCGTGCGCAGCTCCTCGGCCCGGCCCTCCAGGAAGGGGCTGCGGCGCAGCTGCGGCTTGAACATGCGCTCCTGAAGGCGGAAGTACTCCCACACCGGTCCGGTGATCGTGAAGCCCGTCCCGTCCGCCCGGCCCAGCACATTGACCACATCGGCTATGACCGCGGCGACGAGCTGGACGTCGTACGCCGTCATGTCGGGCGCCCTGCGCAGTCCGTACGCCGAGCAGAAGTCGGTGACCCCGAGCCGGAGGGCGAGGACCCGGTCCCGGTACGTGTTGACGGTGCGGACGATTCCCCGGAGCGCCGCCGCGCGGGTCTCCAGGTGCAGCAGCTCGGGCGATTCGAGAACGGGCATCGCGAACAGGCGCTGTCCACTGACCGTCTCGGCCTTGGTGAGCGCCTCCATGAACGGACGACCACGCTCTTCCGTGAACTTCGGAAGTACAAAACCGGACAACAAACGGACGGAGCTGCCGAGCCGCTGCACCAGGTCGGCTATCTGCTCCGGTTCGCGGACCCGGATGAAGAGCAGCGGCACCTCGGCGCCGCGCGCAGCGAGGTCGCGGAACTGCCTGACCAGGTTCTCCTCGGCGTCCAACACCTCGGAGTCGTCGATGGAGTCCTCCAGGCACAGCACCATCGAGACAACACCGCGCCCGGCCTGCTTGAGGACGTCATCGGCCAGCCGCGGCCGGGTGGCCGGGGAGTACAGGGTGGCGCCGAGAGCGGCCGAAAGCATACGGGCGGGGGAGTCCGCACCGAATTCGCACGGCTGCTGAAAGAACAGACCTTCCCGTGCAGCGGGCGAGATGTGCCCGAAATGACGCATGTGATTCCCCCGTACTGCCGGATCGGCCGGACGACGTGTGGCCGGTAATAGTACGTACGGACGGGTGTCGAGGGTTCCCCACATGCATGAATTCCGGGTAACTCGTCCATTTCCCGACGGTTCCGCAGGGCCCGGAGGATGTGGTTCCGACGCACTGCCGAGACATGGTTCGGGCCCCACGTTGTCTGCGCAGGCAGCCAGCAGGCAGGATGACCGCCATGACGCACGCGATGCTGAAGGGCTCGAACGTCCCCCTCGATGCCGTGGCCGTACGGGCCGTGCTGCGCTGGACCCCGGGTGCCGGGGTGCCCGATGTGGACGCCTCGGCCCTGCTTCTCGGCGCCGGTGGCCGTGTGCGCTCGGACGAGGACTTCGTGTTCTACAACCAGCCCCGGCACCCCTCCGGCCTGGTACGACGGCTGCCGAAGCGCAGTGTCGCCGAGGGGCTCACCGACACCATCGAAGCCGACCTGGGCGCGCTCGACCCGTCGGTCGAACAGGTGGTCGTCGCCGCTTCCTCCGACGGGGCCGCCTTCCAGCAGGTCCACGATCTCCGCATACTTCTCTACGACGCGGCATCGGCGGGCGGCGACCCGCTCGCCGTGTTCGATGTGCGGCCGGAGACCGGCGAGGAGACCGCGATCATCTGCGGTGAGCTCTACCGGCGCGGCGATGGCTGGAAATTCCGGGCGGTCGGTCAGGGCTACCCGACCGGACTGGTCGGGCTCGCGACCGCATTCGGCATCTCGGTCGACGAGGCGGAGGCCGCGGCCGAGCCCGATCCTGCCCCCGCCGTACCGACGGTCACCCCGGTGTCTCCCCCGGCACCGGCACTCGGAACCGACTCACAGGCCACGGTCCAGCACCAGCAACCCATGTACGGCTCCCCGCAGCCCGCAGCCGCCCCGGCCGCCCCGCCTGCGTACGGCTCCCCGCAGCCCGCGGCCGCCCCCGCTCCTCAGCCCGCATACGGCTACCCGCAGCCGGCCGCACCGCAGCCCGCATACGGCTATCCGCAGCCCGCGGCGGCCGCCGCGCCCGCCCCGGACCCGAATTTCGTGCTGCCGCCGCAGGGCCCCCAGTTCGTCCGCTCCTGACCGCCGCGGCGGCGGGCGCCCGCTCAGGCCCGGGACTTGTAGCCGCGCCCCCACTGCATTCCCCAGCCGTACAGCCGGTCCAGCTCCGACTGGAATCCGTAGACGAACTTCACCTCGCGCCGCACGACCAGATCGCCCTTGACGTTCTCCACGGTGAACACGGCGCACGAGCGCGCCTGCGGGGCCCGCTCGTCGAGCTCGATCTCGATCCGCGGGCCGTTGCCCGGGTAAAGCGTCACCTTGGCGTGTGTACGGTCGAAGGCCGGCGTCTGGTCGTAGATGTAGACGAAGAACAGCAGCCGCTTGATCTGGTCCCGCTTGTCGAGGTTGACGTACACGGTCTCCCCCGACGGCGCCCCGAAGCGGTCGTCCCCGCTGAGCCTGATGTACGGCGGCGCGTTCAGATCGCCGATCAGGTTGCCGAGCGGCTGCACCACACCCTTGGTGCCGTCCGTCAGCTCGTACATGCAGCCCAGGTCCAGGTCGACGTTGACCACGCCCTGGGTGTGCGCCTGGACCACATCGGGCTGGAAGAGCTTGAACGGCCGCAGCAGCCGGCCGCTCTGCCGCGATCTGCCCTCGATGTCGGACGTGCGCATCCGCCAGGAGAGGTTGACCCGGAGGTTGCCGGTCAGCGCGCCCTGTTTGGTGAGGGAGACCGTGGCGTGCCGCTTGGAGAGCACGATGGAGTTGGTTGCCGCGTTGCCCGACTCGAACTGTGCTTCCCGCCCCGGCCACAGGCTGTCCCAGAACGCCATCCCCAACCCCCACATGTCTCGGTAGTGCCCAGGCCCCGCACGCATCACTGCGGGGCGGCCCACGGGCCGGGTCCGGGTGTTCCCGGAGAACCGTCGCCGTACGGACCGCCCCGCTGAGAGCGTTCCTCAATCCCTACCGGGTCACACCCCGGACGGGACCTCCGCCCTGGAGCCTGAGTTGTCGCCCCCTCCGGCCTCCATCGCCTTGTTGCGCCGGACCGAGGACCAGAAGGACAAGCCGATCAGCACGACGCCGACGAGACCGGTGATGATCTCGTTGATCTGGTACTGGATGGTGACGAGCAGGATGACGGCCAGCGCGCCGATGGCGTAGTGCGCGCCGTGCTCCAGGTAGACGTAGTCGTCCAGGGTGCCCTGGCGGACCAGGTAGACGGTGAGCGACCGGACATACATGGCGCCGATACCGAGGCCGAGGGCCATCAGCACGATCTCATTGGTGATGGCGAAGGCGCCGATGACACCGTCGAAGGAGAAGGACGCGTCGAGGACTTCGAGGTAGAGGAACATGAAGAACGCGGCCTTGCCGGAGAGTGCCACCGCGGACACCTTCTTGCCGGTCTTCCTGGCCTCTTCCTCGGCCTCGTGCTCGCGCTCCTCGTCTTCCTCGAGCCTGTTCTCGAAGTAGCCGGAAAGACCGCCGACGATGAGGTACGTGATCAGACCCGCGACACCCGCGAGCAGGACGGTCTCCGCCTTGTCCGCGTGCGCACCGCCGTGCTGGTGCGCCTGGGTCGCGACGGTCATGGCCGAGACCAGCAGCACGATGAGCGCGATGCAGACCGACAGCATGTCGACCTTGCCGAGCTTGGCGAGCGGGCGCTCGATCCAGCGCAGCCACTGGATGTCACGGTCCTCGAAAATGAAGTCGAGGAAGATCATCAGAAGGAACATGCCACCGAAGGCCGCGATCGCCGGGTGGGCGTCCGTGACCAGCTGCTGGTAGCGGTCGGGCTGGTTGAACGAGAGATCGACCGCCTCGATGGGCCCGATCTTGGCAGTGATGGCCACGATCACGACGGGGAAGACCAGCCGCATACCGAAGACCGCGATGAGCACACCGACCGTGAGGAAGATCTTCTGCCAGAAGGCATTCATCTTCTTCAGGACTCCGGCGTTGACCACCGCATTGTCGAAGGACAGCGAGATCTCAAGGACGGAAAGGATCGCGACCACGCCGAACGCTTCCCACCCCCCGTATATCACCGCTGCGACCAGGCCGAGCGCGGTAACCGCGAACGACCAGCCGAAGGTTTTCAGAAGCACTGGTTACCCCATCATGTATGTAACTGGGTCTCCCCCGGATGTGTACGGGGCTCCCCCGCTGAGCGCGGCTTTACGAAACGTTGACCCCGAAGTCTAGAGCGATGCCCCGCAACCCGGACGCGTACCCCTGTCCCACTGCACGGAACTTCCACTCTCCGCTGTAGCGGTAGAGCTCCCCGAAGATCATCGCGGTCTCGGTGGAGGCGTCCTCGCTCAGGTCGTAGCGCGCGAGTTCGTGGCCGTCCGCCTGATTCACCACGCGAATGAACGCGTTGCTGACCTGACCGAATGTCTGGCCGCGATTGTCGGCCTCATGGATCGAGACCGGAAAAACGATCTTGTCGCAGTGGGCGGGGACCTGGTTGAGGTTCACGATGATCGACTCGTCGTCGCCCTCGCCCTCACCCGTGAGGTTGTCGCCCGTGTGTTCCACGGAGCCGTCCGGACTCGTGAGGTTGTTGTAGAAAACAAACCATTCGTCGCCGAGCACCCGGCCCGACTGGCACAGCAGCGCGCTGGCGTCGAGGTCGAAGTCGGCGCCCGTGGTGGATCGTGCGTCCCAGCCGAGGCCGACGAGCACCTGGGTGAGGTTGGGTGCGGCCTTGGAGAGGGAGACATTGCCTCCCTTGGCGAGCGTGACGCCCATGATGTGAGTCCTCCCCGAGTCGATGAACCGTCTGTTGAGCGCGTCCGGCGCCGCACTCGGTGCGGCGCCGGACGGGGACGTGCTGGGGGTGTACGGCGGATCATGGCCGGACACCTCCGGGGCGCGGCCCGGGCTGTGCCTTCTCAGGTACGGCCCGGTCGCGCGCTCCGGGCCGGACCTCAGACGTTGACGCCGAAGTCCTGCGCGATGCCGCGCAGACCCGAGGCGTAGCCCTGGCCGATGGCACGGAACTTCCACTCGGCGCCGTTGCGGTACAGCTCGCCGAAGACCATCGCGGTCTCCGTCGAGGCGTCCTCGCTCAGGTCGTACCGCGCGAGCTCGCTGTTGTCCGCCTCGTTGACCACGCGGATGTACGCGTTGCGCACCTGGCCGAAGCTCTGCTGGCGGGTCTCGGCCTCGTAGATCGAGACCGGGAAGACGATCTTGTCGACGTCGGCCGGGACTCCGGCCAGGTTCACCTTGATGACCTCGTCGTCGCCCTCGCCCTCACCGGTGAGGTTGTCACCGGTGTGCTCGACGGAGCCGTCGGGGCTCTTGAGGTTGTTGAAGAAGACAAAATTACCGTCGCTGCCGACCTTGCCCTCGGCGTTGGTCAGCAGCGCGCTGGCGTCGAGGTCGAAGTCTCCACCGGTGGTGGTACGGGCATCCCAGCCCAGACCGACGACGACGGCGGTCAGGTTGGGCGCGGCCTTGGTCAGCGAGACGTTGCCGCCCTTGCTGAGGCTGACTCCCACGAGTCCTCCCATTGGTTTCTTGGGGGCCGACGACTGCCGGCGCCTCCACGTTGCGTTGGCATCGGATCAACGACTGGATCCTAGTGACCGGTTCCCGGCCAAAACAGGCTTTTGGCCGGGGGTCGCCAGGAGATCGTCCGGAACACCGGGGCGGGATCGTCCGGAACCGGATCAGATCGCGTCGAGGGCCTTGATGTAGTCGTTCAGGTCGCGCGCGTCCGGCAGGCCGTTGACGACGGTCCAGCGCACCACGCCCTCCTTGTCGATGATGAAGGTGCCGCGCACCGCGCAGCCCTTCTCCTCGTCGAAGACGCCGTAGGCCCGGGACGCCGCGCCGTGCGGCCAGAAGTCCGAGACCAGCGGGTACTCGAGGCCCTCCTGCTCGGCGAAGACGCGCAGGGTGTGGATGGAGTCGTTGGAGACGGCCAGCAGCTGCGTGTCGTCGTTCTGGAACCGCGGCAGCTCGTCACGGAGGGCGCAGAGCTCACCCGTACAGACGCCGGTGAAGGCGAACGGGTAGAACATCAGCACCACGTTCTTCTCGCCGCGGAAGTCGGAGAGCTTCACGGTCCGGCCGTGGTTGTCCTTCAGCTCGAAATCCGGGGCCTGGGTACCGATCTCGATCGCCATGGAAACGCGTCCCTTCACTGCTTCACCGGGCTGGGCTGTCCGGGTGGGCTCCCAGCCTACGCAGAGACCTCGGCGGGCCCGCGGAGAGGGATGTGCGCGGGTGGGGGACATGCGTACGGGCATGCGAAGGCCCCCGCAGGTGCACGACCGGCGGGGGCCTCGTGGTGAGTGCGGTTCAGCGCCTGGCTTTGGCCGACCTCGGGGTGACCAGACGGCTGCCCGTCCAGTCCTTGCCCGCATTGATGCTCTTGGTCTGGGAAAGACCGGCTGTCTGGCCGGCCTCGTTGATATCGCTCGGTTCGACGTAGCCTTCGCGGCCGGTCTTCGGCGTCATCAGCCAGATCACACCGCCTTCGTCGATCAGACCAATGGCATCCACCAGCGCGTCCGTAAGGTCGCCGTCCTCGTCGCGGAACCACAGCAGGACGACGTCAGCGACGTCGTCGTAGTCCTCATCGACGAGTTCCTGGCCGGTAGTGGCCTCAATGCCCTCACGGAGCTCCTGCTCGACGTCGTCGTCGTAGCCGATCTCCTGGACCACCTGTCCGGGCTCGAACCCCAGCCGTGCAGCCGAGTTGGTCCGTTCCTCCGCGTGGTCCGCGGTCGCGCTCACGGGTTGCCTCCTGATCATGTTTCGGAAAATGCTTCAGCCACGCGCGTGCGCGGGGCATTGGCCGTAGTCCACACGGGCGCGGCGGATCGCGCAAGTACCCAGCGTGCGAGACCGCCTAAACGGTGACGTTCCCTGCCACGTCGCCGCACGATCGGCAGGTCCCTGACTGGGCTCCACACGGCCGTCCACACCCTTTACGTCCTTGCACAGCTTATGCCGTTTCAGTCCGCCAATCGGAGTCGAACAGCCTTTGGGAACGCTTGGACGGGTTGGGCGTATGGTTGCGTTTTGATCCAACCCGTCTGCCGGGCCGCCCTGGCACACCGGACATGATGCCTCCCCACCTGGCGGTTACCCCTCGGTAGAGGTGACGTACGCGCCGTCGCGGTACACGATGGTGCTGACGTACATGCATACATCCCGGGGGCATGCCTCCCGTAACCAGGCCCCGTAGAGCAGCACCGAACAGCGAAGGAACAGCGTGGCTTCCGGATCCGATCGCAACCCGATCATCATTGGCGGCCTTCCGAGCCAGGTCCCGGACTTCGATCCCGAGGAGACCCAGGAATGGCTCGACTCACTCGACGCCGCCGTCGACGAGCGCGGCCGTGAGCGGGCCCGCTACCTGATGCTCCGGCTCATCGAGCGCGCGCGAGAGAAGCGCGTCGCCGTGCCGGAGATGCGCAGTACGGACTACGTGAACACGATCGCCACGAAGGACGAGCCGTTCTTCCCCGGCGACGAGGAGATCGAGCGCAAGATCCTCAACGCGACCCGCTGGAACGCGGCCGTGATGGTGTCGCGCGCCCAGCGCCCGGGTATCGGCGTCGGCGGTCACATCGCCACGTTCGCCTCCTCCGCCTCGCTGTACGACGTGGGCTTCAACCACTTCTTCCGGGGCAAGGACGACGGTCTGGGCGGCGACCAGATCTTCTTCCAGGGGCACGCGTCCCCCGGTATCTACGCCCGCGCATTCCTGCTCGACCGGCTGAACGAGGCGCAGCTCGACGCCTTCCGCCAGGAGAAGTCGAAGGCGCCCAACGGACTGTCCAGCTACCCGCACCCGCGGCTGATGCCGGACTTCTGGGAGTTCCCGACCGTCTCGATGGGCCTCGGTCCGCTCGGCGCGATCTACCAGGCCCGGATGAACCGCTACATGGAGGCGCGCGGCATCGCCGACACCTCCCGGTCCCACGTCTGGGCCTACCTGGGCGACGGCGAGATGGACGAGCCCGAGTCGCTGGGCCAGCTCTCCATCGCCGCCCGTGAGGGCCTGGACAACCTGACCTTCGTGGTCAACTGCAACCTGCAGCGCCTCGACGGTCCGGTGCGCGGCAACGGCAAGATCATCCAGGAGCTGGAGTCGCAGTTCCGCGGCGCCGGCTGGAACGTCATCAAGCTGGTCTGGGACCGCTCCTGGGACCCGCTGCTGGCCCAGGACCGCACGGGCATCCTGGTCAACAAGCTGAACACCACGCCGGACGGCCAGTTCCAGACGTACGCCACCGAGTCGGGCGCGTACATCCGTCAGCACTTCTTCGGGGACGACCCGCGGCTGCGCGACATGGTCAAGGACATGACCGACGACCAGATCCTGCACCTGGGCCGAGGCGGTCACGACCACAGGAAGGTCTACGCGGCGTACGCGGCGGCCAAGGCCCACAAGGGCCAGCCGACGGTGATCCTCGCGCAGACGGTCAAGGGCTGGACCCTGGGTCCGAACTTCGAGGGCCGCAACGCGACCCACCAGATGAAGAAGCTCACAGTCGAGGACCTCAAGCGGTTCCGCGACCGGCTGCACATCCCGATCACGGACAAGCAGCTGGACGAGGGCTACCCGCCGTACTACCACCCGGGCCGCAACTCGGAAGAGATCCAGTACATGCACGACCGCCGCAAGAGTCTGGGCGGCTACGTCCCGACCCGTGTGGTGCGCGCGAAGCCGCTGGTCCTGCCCGAGGACAAGACGTACGCGACCGCGAAGAAGGGTACGGGTCAGCAGTCGATCGCCACGACCATGGCGTTCGTCCGCATCCTGAAGGACCTCATGCGGGACAAGGAGATCGGCAAGCGTTTCGTGCTGATCGCGCCCGATGAGTACCGCACCTTCGGCATGGACGCGTTCTTCCCGAGCGCGAAGATCTACAACCCGCTGGGTCAGCAGTACGAGGCAGTGGACCGCGATCTGCTGCTCGCGTACAAGGAGTCGCCGACCGGTCAGATGCTGCACGACGGCATCTCCGAGGCGGGCTGCACGGCGTCGCTGATCGCCGCGGGTTCGGCGTACGCCACGCACGGCGAGCCGCTGATCCCGGTGTACGTCTTCTACTCGATGTTCGGTTTCCAGCGCACCGGTGACCAGTTCTGGCAGATGGCCGACCAGCTCGCGCGCGGCTTCGTGCTGGGTGCGACCGCCGGCCGTACGACGCTGACCGGTGAGGGTCTGCAGCACGCGGACGGCCACTCGCAGCTGCTCGCCTCGACGAACCCGGGCTGTGTGGCGTACGACCCGGCGTTCGGGTACGAGATCGCGCACATCGTCAAGGACGGTCTGCGCAGGATGTACGGCGAGAACAGCGAGGACGTCTTCTACTACCTCACCGTCTACAACGAGCCGATCCAGCACCCGGCCGAGCCGGAGAACGTGGACGTCGAGGGCATCCTCAAGGGCATCTACCGCTTCAGGAGCGGCGAGAAGGGCATGATCCCGGCCCAGATCATGGCGTCCGGTGTGGCGGTCCCGTGGGCGCTCGAGGCGCAGCGGATCCTCGCCGACGAGTGGAACGTGAAGGCGGACGTCTGGTCGGCGACCTCCTGGAACGAGCTGCGCCGCGAGGCCGTCGAGGTGGAGCGGTACAACCTGCTGCACCCGGAGGAGGAGCAGCGTGTCCCGTACGTGACCCGGAAGCTCGCCGGCTCGGAGGGCCCGTTCGTGGCGGTCTCGGACTGGATGCGTTCGGTGCCGGACCAGATCGCGCGCTGGGTTCCCGGTGCGTACCAGTCGCTGGGGGCGGACGGCTTCGGCTTCGCCGACACGCGTGGCGCGGCCCGCCGGTACTTCCACATCGACGCGCAGTCGGTCGTCCTCGCGGTGCTCACCGAGCTCGCGAAGGAGGGACGGGTCGACCGTTCGCTGCTGAAGCAGGCGATCGACCGGTACGAGCTCCTGGACGTGACCGCGGCCGACCCGGGCGCGGCCGGCGGCGAAGCGTAGGCACGAACAGACAGATCCGAAGGGCGGCGGACCTCTTGGTCCGCCGCCCTTCGGCGTCAGTTCTCCCAGATCTTGAAGGCCCTGACCCGGTACGGGGACTGCGGCACCCAGGTGCCACCGCCCGGATAGGTCTCGAACTCGCCGGTCTCGGCGCACTCCGCCGACTGGTAGGTGGTGACGGGCCGGCCGGTGCGGTTGGCCAGCGCCTGGGCCTGGCCGGCCGGTGGCAGCGGGACACAGCTCTCGATGTCGATGGTGGACAGTTCGTGGACCTGCCGGGCGCCGGTGAAGTCCGGCTTCTCCCAGAGGCAGAGCTGACCGCTTCCGCAGGCTCCGAGGCGGGCGGGTGCGGTGCGGGCCGCGGCCTGCGGAATCAGGGCTGTGACAGCCAGGGCGGCGGCAAGAACGGTCGTACGCATGGACATCGACCCCCGTGGTGGTGCGCATCAGTTGCACACACCCTGACCTGCCCGTCTGCACCCTTGGAAGGGGCTGCGGAGCACACCACCCTGATAGGCGACAGCCCCGCCGGAACGTTCCGGCGGGGCTGTCGTACGCACTGTGTTGACGCCACGGGGGCGTCGCGGCGAGCGGTCAGATGTGACCCGCGCCCGCGCCCGCCTCGGCGTTCGCACCGCGCTTGGTGAGCGTGGCGACCAGCGCGGCGACCACCGCGACGATGCCGGCGACCATGAACGCCGTGCTCATGCCCGACACGAACGTGTCATGGGCGACGCCCGCGATCTGCGCCGCGACCTCCGGCGGAGTGTTGCCGGCCACCGGTGCCACGCCGACCTCGACGGCCGAGGACGCGGCGTCCAGCTGTTCCGGCGCGAGGGGCGGAAGCTTCGCGTCCGCCCAGTTGCCGGCCAGCTCCGAGTCGACCCGGGACGCCATGACCGCGCCCAGCACCGCCGTACCGAGGCTGCCGCCGACCTGCATCGCGGCCTGCTGAAGACCGCCCGCGACGCCGGAGAGCTCGATCGGAGCGTTGCCCACGATGACCTCGGTGGCGCCGACCATCACCGGGGCGAGGCCGAGGCCGAGCAGACCGAACCAGATGGACATGGTCAGGGTGCCGGTGCCGATCTCCAGCTGGGACATCCCGAACATGGCGACCGCCGTGCACACCATGCCGCCGACCAGCGGGACCCGCGGGCCGAACTTGGTGATCATGGCGCCGGCGAGCGGCGAGGCGACAATCATCATCCCGGTCAGCGGCAGCAGGTGCAGACCGCTGTCGACGGGGCTCAGACCGTGCACGTTCTGCAGGTAGAAGGTGACGAAGAAGAGTCCGCCCATGAAGGCGAACGCCATCAGCACCATCAGGACCACACCCGCGGACAGCGGCACCGAGCGGAACATCGCCAGCGGGATCAGTGGCTCCCTGACGTTCTTCTGGGAGGTGGCGAACACCACGAACAGGGCCACCGCCGCCCCCAGGAAGCCGAGCGTCTTGAAGTCGCCCCAGCCCCACTCCGCACCCTTGATGAGCGCCCAGATCAGGCAGAACATCGCCTGCGACAGCAGCACGATGCCGCCGATGTCGAAGGAGCGCGGCGCGTTCTCGGCGCGGTGGTCCTTGAGGATCACCACACCGAGCAGGAGCGCGATCACTCCGACCGGCACATTGATGAAGAAGACCGACTGCCAGCTGACGTGCTCGACGAGGACACCGCCGAGGATCGGTCCGCCCGCCGTCGAGGCGCCGATGACCATGCCCCAGATACCGATCGCCATGTTCAGCTTCTCGGCCGGGAAGGTGGCGCGCAGCAGGCCGAGCGCGGCCGGCATCAGCAGGGCGCCGAAGAGACCCTGCAGCACCCGGAACGCGATGACCAGGGCCACGCTGCTGGAGAAACCGATGGCTCCCGATGCCGCGGCGAAGCCCACGACACCGATCAGGAAGGTCTGGCGGTGGCCGAACCGGTCACCGAGCTTGCCCGCGGTGATCAGGGAGACCGCGAGCGCGAGCATGTAGCCGTTGGTGATCCACTGGACGTCGGCGAGCGAGGCCTTCAGGTCCTGCTGGATGGCGGGGTTGGCGATCGCGACGATCGTGCCGTCGAGCGCGACCATCATCACGCCGATGGCCACGGAGAAGAGCGTCAGCCAGGGGTGGCCGCGGAGCCCCTTGGCCGGGGCGGGAGCAGGAGCGCCCTGCGGCTCCCGCAACGGCTTTTCTGCGGTGGTCTGACTAGTCATGCGAGGGACACTAGTGTCAGCCGCTGACAGTTGACAAACCATTTCACTAGCCGGTAACTGTCACTTAGCTCACAGGTACCCTGAGCTGGCCAAAGAGACAGAAAGAGGACCGCTCAGTGACCGATGCCCGGCGCGCCGCAGAGCAACCGACCGGGCTGCGGGAACGCAAGAAGCGACACACCCGGGACGCCCTGCTGCATGCCGCCCTCGACCTCTTCACCACCCAGGGGTACGACGCGACCACCATCGACGAGATCGTCGACGCCGTCGAGGTCTCCCAGCGCACCTTCTTCCGCTATTTCGCCAGCAAGGAGGAGGCCGTCTTCTCCCTCCAGGAAATGATCGAATCGCATTTCCTCTCCGAGCTGCGTCAACGACCCGCAGCGGAAGCCCCTTTCGAGGCAATGCGCAGCGCGGTCCTGTGCACGTGGAACAGTATCGGCGAGGCGATCGAGGAGATCGTCACGGTCGAACTCCACATGCGTACGTACCGGATGATCGAGTCGACCCCTTGCCTGCTCGCGGCCCACCTGCGGCGCAGCTTCGACCTGGAGACCGAGATAGCCGAGGTGATCGCCGGGCGCGAGGGCCTCGACATGCTGACGGATCCGCGACCGCGGGTTGCCGTGGCCGCCTTCTCCGGGGTGATGCGGGTGACCGGGCAGCTGTGGGGGCAGGGGCGGGACACGAGCATGGAGTCGCTGCGCACGCTGACCGAGGACTATCTGGACCAACTGGCCCCGGCGCTCGCTGGGAACTGGCGTACGCCGGTCGAACCCGCGACCGCCACGCCCGCACCTTCCGCCGGATAGTTCCACCCCGGCCATGTGCCGAATGCCTCATCTCGGAACATGACGGACTTCACAACTGCCATACCACAACCGGCCCGTGCGGGACCGGAGCGGCGCGAAACCCGCCGGAGCGTACCGGGCACGCGCACGGAGCGTGAGGGAAATCCGCCCCAATTCCCTGCAAGCGAGTGATGTGTGTCACCCGGTTCACAGAGGTCGTCGCGCGTCTCCTAGTGTGGGCCGAAGTGACTTCCTTCGACTCCTCCCCCACGCTCACCGCATGGCGCGCACTGCTCGCCGTCGCGGTCGTGTTCGTGATGCTGGCGACCACCGGCTGGACAGCCGTACGTCACCAACCCTCCCGCGAGCCGCGCGACATCGCACTCGCCTCCTGGGCGCGGGGGCGGATAGCGGGTCACCCGCTGCCGGACGCCGATGCACCGCCGTACCGGCTGGCGCAGTTCTTCGCCACGCTCACCGCCGCGCAGCGGTCCGCGCTCGCCACCGGGTACCCGTTGGTCGTCGGCAATATGAACGGCGCCCCGGTCACCCTGCGCTACCGCGCCAACCGGAGGGCCCTGGTTCAGGCACGGGCGGTCGAGCGGCGGCGCATGCACGACGTCAGGCTCTCCCCTGACGGCCGCGCGGAGGCGCTGCGCCGGATGAATCGCTTCGGGTCGATGCTGGCCCACGGCCGGCATTTCCTGGCCTTCGACCCGTCCGGGAAGGGCCGCGCCGCCGAGGTGTTCGGTGACCTGGACAAGGCCGAGCGGATCTCGATGGTCGTGCCCGGTGTCGACACCAATCTGCTGACACTGGAGCGGACCGGGCCGAAGGTCGACGCCGCCCCCGTCGGCATGGCGAAGTCGCTGTACGCGGCGGAGCGCGCCGCCCGCCCCGGCACCCGGACCGCCGTCATCGCCTGGGCCGACTACACCGCGCCCGCCGGTATCGGTATGGACGCTGCCCTGGGGAACCTCGCCGCGCGCGGCGCGGTCCGGCTCAATGCGCTCGTCGGTGCGCTGCCCGGCACGGCAAAGGTCTCGCTGTTCTGTCACAGCTACGGGTCCGTGCTGTGCGGTGTCGCCGCGGAGGATCTGCCGTCCCGGGTCACCGACATCGCGGTCGCGGGCAGCCCCGGCATGCGGGTGGAGCACGCGGCGCAGCTGCACACATCGGCCGCCGTCTGGGCGATGCGGGACCGCAACGACTGGATCCAGGACGTACCGAACATGGAGGTCGGCGGGCTCGGCCACGGGGCCGATCCGGTGGACCGGGGCTTCGGCGCGCGTGTCGTCTCGGCGGGCGACGCCAACGGGCACAGCGGCTATTTCGTGCCGGGCACCGAGAGCCTTCGCAACTTCGCCGCCATCGGCGTGGGTGCCTACGGCTCGGTGACCTGTGCGAGCGCCGACAGCGCCTGCCACAAGGGAATTTCCGGCGCCGAAGGCGTGTGACGCGCGTAAACAGCTCTTGGGGAGCATGAATTGCGGCATACGCCGAGGGGGGACGTGCGGGCAAGTGCCGCATACGATGAGGCACATGGGTGATGTGCTGGCGGGAATTCATGCCACCTGGGAGTTCGACACCGACTCCGTGCTCATCCGCTTCGAACGGAGTATTCGCACGCCGAAGCTCTTCCAGAGCCTGCGTGAACGCCGCATTCCGCACGCGGCGTTGTCGTCGGTGACGCTGACTCCGGGCAAGCGGGGCACGGTGGTGCTGCATGCGGTGCCGAGGCCCGGTGCCGATCCCCTGCTCGAAGCTGCGGCAGGGCAGTTGAAGGACGGCTGCGATCCGTACCGGCTGGTGCTGCCCGCCGAACGCGGGACGCTCGCCGAGTACTACGCGGACGAGCTGCGCGCACTGCTCGGAGCGGACGCGGGGGAGCCCGCCGAACGTTTCATGGTCGCGGCCCCCGAGGCGCCGATGCAGTTCAAGGCGTACGACGGCCGGGCCGGCTTCGACGGGGACCGGATCTCCTTCCGCTGGTTCTGGACGGGTGCCTCCACAGCGAAGTGGAAGGCCGGCGACCAGACGTTTCCGGTCACCGAGCTGTGCGGGGTCGAGTGGCGGTCGCCCGAGGCGTTCGGCGGCTACCTGCGGCTGGTCCCGCGAGGCGCCGCGAGTGCGGTTTCCGTGGCGGACGTGGAAGCCGGTGCGGCCGCGGAGGACGGGGCGCCCGGTACGGACGCCGCGCCCGGTCCGCAGGCAATGACCCCGCGGCCCACCCAGGCCGATCAGGACCCCGCAGCGGTGATCTTCGGGCTCGGCTACGGCCCGGTGCACGAGTCGCTGCCGTTCGCCGCCGCCGTCCTGGAATCCGTACGCAGGAACCAGTCCGCCCCCGTGTCGGCGACCGCCGTCCTGGCGGGCGCGGGGCGTCGCGATCCGGCGGACATCGCCGAGCGGATCCGGCACCTCGGGGAACTCCACCGGGCGGGACTCGTGACGGACGACGAGTTCAGCGCGAAGAAGGCCCAGCTGCTCGCGGAGCTGTAGGCGTGCGGCGCCGGACGCCCGGCGTCCGGCACGCCGGTAGTACTCCCGTACGAGAAGTGCGGCGGTGGACCGGGACTCCGGTATGACGCCCTCGCGCCCGTCCATGCCTACGCTGATCGGGCCATGTCCTCTTCCCCGCCGCACGGGCCGCCCCCGCCGCCCGTCACCGACGGCCTGGCGAGCGCCGCCCGTCGCAATCTGCGCAAGCTCGCTCACAGGCTCGCGCACCCGTCCCACCCCGCAACGCCACTCTTCGCGGACGCACCGAAGCGGCGGCAGCGACTGCTGCCGTACGTGGTCGTCCTCGCCCTCGCCGCGATCTTCGTCCCGGTCACGATCACTGTCCTGACCGACCAGTACGAGGTGAACGGAGGTGTGGCGGGAGCCCTTGCCGTCGCGCAGGCCGCGCCCCTGCTGATGCTGGCCCACCGGCCGCTGCAGGCCTGGTGGATCATCTTCCCCGCCGACGTCCTGGGCGCGGTCGCTCTGCTCGGGTATCCGGTCCACAGGTACGACGTCTGGCCGTGGCCCCCGCCCACGCTGATCGGCTATCTCTTCCTGCTGCTCGCGCTGGCCCTGCGCGAGACCCGGCGGACCCTGATCTCGGTCTGGGTGGCGACGGGTGCGGCGAGCCTGCTCCTGCACCTGATCTCGCCGGACCGCAGCAACGGCAGCGCGCTGCTGCTCGTGATCCTCGGCGCGGTGGTCCTGGTGATCGGCGCGGCGCTGCGGGAACGGGGCGACGCGCAGCGGCGGCTCGTCGAGCAGGAGACCATCAGCGAGGCCGAGCGGGCGCAGCGGACGCTGCTGGAGGAGCGCACCCGGATCGCCCGTGAGCTGCACGACGTGGTCGCGCACCACATGTCCGTGATCACGGTCCAGGCCGATTCCGCGCCGTACCGGATCAGCGGGCTGCCCGAGGAGGCGCGCGAGGAGTTCGGGACGATCGCGGCGAGCGCGCGGGAGTCCCTGGCGGAGATGCGGAGGCTGCTGACGGTCCTGCGCAGCGACGGCACGGAGGGCGAGCGGGCACCGCAGCCGGGACTCGACCGGGTGCAGCAGCTGGTGGAGGCGACGGTGCGGACGGGGCTGCCGGCCGAGCTGTCGCTGGCCGCCGATCTGCCGGGCGTACCGCAGGCGGTGGATCTGTCGGCGTACCGGATCGTGCAGGAGGCTCTGGCGAACGTGGTCCGGCACGCGCCCGGCGCCCGGACCCGGGTGTCGGTCGCGTCCGACGGTGAGCACCTGACCGTGCTGGTGGTCAACGACCGGGCGGAGCAGCCCGGTTCGCCGCTGGAGACGACCGGGACCGGGCACGGCCTGGTCGGCATGCGGGAGCGCGTACGGTTGACGGGCGGCACGCTGGACACCGGGCCACTGCCCGACGGCGGCTTCCGGGTGGCCGCGCGGCTACCGCTCGCCCCCGTTCCGCCCCCGACCTCGGAGGACTCTTGACCATCCGCGTGATCATCGTCGACGACCAGGCCATGGTGCGGGCGGGGTTCGCGGCACTGCTCGCGGCACAGAGCGACATCGACGTGGTCGGTGAGGCGTCGGACGGGCGCCAGGGTGTCGATGTCAGCCGGAGGGTCCACCCGGACGTGGTCCTGATGGATGTCCGGATGCCCGAGATGGACGGCCTGGCGGCGGCCCGCGAGCTGCTGAACCCTCCGGCGGGGGTGGTGCACCTGCCCAAGGTGCTGATGCTCACCACGTTCGACGTGGACGACTACGTGTACGAGGCGCTGCGCGTCGGGGCGTCCGGTTTCCTGCTGAAGGACGCGCCGCCGACGGATCTGATCTCGGCGGTACGGGTGGTCGCGGCGGGTGAGGCGCTGCTGGCACCGTCCGTGACGCGGCGTCTGATCGCCGACTTCGCCCGGCAGGGACCGTCCGGAGCCACCCGGAGCGGTCAGGCACTGCGGCTGAACGGGCTGACTCCGCGCGAGACGGAGGTACTTGAGCTGATCGCGCGGGGGCTGTCCAACCGGGAGATCGCGGGGAAACTGATACTGGCCGAGCAGACGGTGAAGACGCATATCGGGCGGGTGCTGGCCAAGCTGAACCTGCGGGATCGCGCACAGGCGGTGATCTTCGCCTACGAGGCGGGGCTCGTGGTGCCGGGCGAGGGGTGAGGGTCCGTCACTTCAGATCCGCGAGGCAGTCCGCGAACCCGGCTGTCCGGACGAATGCGGCACCGTCGGGGCGGTGGTGGCCACCATGCCCTACCCGGGTATGACTCCGCACTTGGCCCCTTGGTGTGACGCGCCCCGACCCGCCCTCTCCCTACTTTCCTCCCCGTCGCGCCGGACGGCGCACGGGAGCCGGATCAGCCGGAGAGGGAGGACGACGGGATGCGCCGCTACGCGAGGACTCTGGTCGCGTTCGCACTGGCCACCACCGTGGCGGCAGGATCGGCCGGGTGGGCGTCCGGGAACGCCCAGCAGGCCCTCACCGGGCCGCCCCCGGGCACCGCGGCCTGGCGCGCGGATCATGCATTGGGGCGGGAGCTTCCCGACCCCGGGCGGAACACACCGGACGAAGTGGCCCGCTTCTTCAGGGGGTTGACCGCCGCGCAGCAACAGGCTCTGGTCGTAAGCCATCCGCTCGTCGTCGGCAATCTGGACGGCGTCCCCGTCGAGTTGCGCTACCAGGCCAACGCCCTTTCCTTGCAAGCCAGTCACGACCCCAGGTACGCCCGTCTCGCCGGATCCGCAGGGCAGCGCCGGCAGATCCTCGCGTTCGACCCGCGCGGACGCGGCCAGGTCGCCGAAGTCTTCGGCGACCTGCGCACCGCGCGCCATGTCGCGGTCGTGGTGCCGGGCTCGGACATCGACGCCGGGACCTTCGACCGTACGAACGATGTGTACGGCACTCCGGCCGGCATGGCGAAGGCGCTGTACGCCCGGACCGGGCCCGGCAGCGCCGTCGTCGCCTGGGCCGGGTACACCACCCCCGTGGGCCTCGGCATCGATGCCGCGACGGGCTGGCTCGCCGAGGCGGGGGCCGGCCGGCTGACCCGGTTCACGGACGGTCTCGCGGCCGACGGTGTGCCCGAGCCCGCCGTGTTCTGCCACAGCTACGGCTCTGTCGTGTGCGGGCTCGCCGCGTCCCGGCTGCGCGCCAAGGACCTGGTCGTCCTCGGTTCGCCCGGGATGCGCGCGGACGACGTCGCCGATCTGCACACCGACGCCCGGGTCTGGGCCGCGAAGGACGCCACGGACTGGATCGGCAACGTGCCGAACGTCGAGGTGGCAGGGCTCGGCCACGGCCCCGATCCGGCCGCCCCGGAGTTCGGCGCGCGCCGCGTCCCGGCCGACGACGCCCGCGGCCACACCGGCTACTTCGCCCCCGGCACGGACTCGCTGCGCGCCTTCGCCGCGATCACCGAGGGGAAGGCGCGGTGATCCCCGGAAGGTGCGGTGAGCCTCGGGCGGCCGGTTACTCGCGCGCCGCGGACGTCGTGCTCATGTCCGGGTACCGGTCCCCCGCCACCTGCCCCGCGATCGGCTCCAGCAGCGCCAGCTCCTCCCCGGTCAGCGTGAGCCGGGTGGCGGCCACGTTCTCCAGCAGCCGGCTGCTCTTGCGGGTGCCCGGGATCGGCACCACGGTCAGCCCGTGCACCTGGGCCCGCTGCTGCACCCAGGCGAGCGCCACCTGCGCGGCCGAAGCGCCGTGCGCCGCGGCGATCTTGTGGACGGGCTCCAGCAGGGCGGCGTTCGTCTTCGCATTGTCGCCGGTGAAGCGCGGCTGGTACTTGCGGAAGTCGCCCTCCGACAGTTCCTTCGCCGCGTCCGTGAACGCGCCGGTCAGAAAACCCCGGCCGAGCGGAGAGTACGGCACGAAGGTCACCCCGAGCTCCACGGCGACGGGCACGGCACTGCGCTCGACGTCCCGGCTGAAGAGCGACCACTCCGACTGGAGGGCGGCGATCGGATGCACGGCGTACGCCTCGCGCAGCTCCGCGCCGGTGACCTCGCTCAGCCCGAGCTGCTTGACCTTGCCCTGCTCGACCAGCTCGGCCATCGCACCGACGGACTCGGCCAGCGGGACGGCGGGGTCGCGGCGGTGCATGTAGTACAGGTCGATGACGTCCGTGTTCAGTCGGCGCAGGCTGTCCTCGACGGCCTGCCGGATGTACGCGGGGTCGTTGCGCACGGCCCGGTACTGCGGGTCGTCGGCCTTCCGCTCGATGGCGAACTTCGTGGCGAGGGTGATCTCGTCCCGGTGCGCTCCGACAAACGGGGCGAGGAACGTCTCGTTGGCGCCGCTGCCGTAGATGTCGGCGGTGTCGAAGAGGGTGACTCCCGCCTCCAGCGCCGTCTCCAGCGTCTCGCGTGCCGCCGCCTCGTCGGTGTCCCCGTAGAACTCGCTCATGCCCATGCAGCCGAGTCCCTGCACGCCGACCCGCGGGCCGCCGTCGCCGAGCTCCACCGTGGCGATCTTGTTGTCAGTCATCAGGCACAAGGCCTTTCCGGCGCCCGTCGGGCACTCGCATAGAAGTCGATCTTGTGGTCGAGGACGGCGAGGGTGTCCTGGAGCTCCGCGATCCGCGTTTTCACGTCGCGGCGGGTCGCCTCCAGTAGCTCCTGCCGTTCATCGAAGGTGTGCTCGCCCTCGCGCAGCAGCTCCGCGTACCGCACCATGTCGGCGACCGGCATGCCGGTCAGCCGCAGCTTGCCGACGAAGGCCAGCCAGTCCAGGTCACGGTTGGTGAAGCGGCGCTGGCCGGTGTGCGACCGGTCGACGTGCGGCATCAGCCCGATCCGCTCGTACCAGCGCAGAGTGTGCGCGGTGAGCCCGGTGATGGCGGCGACCTCACTGATGGTGTAGCGGTCCTGCCCCTCGGGGCGCGGATGCGCCCTGGGTGCCGATGCGCTTGCGTCCGCCTTTGCGGAGGTGCTTTCCATCACCGTCATGACCTCCACGCTAGAACCTTGGAGTGCACTCTAAGCAAGCGCAAACGGGGTCGGGTTTCGGCGGCGGTCGGGCCACCCCCTCCGAGCAGTGCAGGACGGCCCTTTAGGCTCGTACACATGCAAAACCTGGCGATGATCGACAACTGGCCCGTCCCCACCGCGGCGGCGGCCGTCGTACGAGCGGACGGAACCGTCGTCGGTACGCACGGCCCGACCGCGCACCGTTTCCCGCTCGCCTCGGTCACCAAGCCGATCGCGGCCTATGCGGCACTCGTGGCGTACGAGGAAGGCGCGGTCGAGCTCGACGAACCGGCCGGGCCCGAGGGGTCCACCGTCCGGCATCTGCTCGCACACACCAGCGGGCTCGCCTTCGACGAGCACCGGGCGACGGCCGCGCCGGGCACCCGGCGGCTGTACTCCAACGCGGGCATCGAGGTGCTCGGCGACCACATCGCCAAGGCCACCGACATCCCGTTCCCGGAGTACATACGCCAGGCGGTGCTGGAGCCGCTGGGGATGACCGCGACCACGGTGGACGGCTCGCCCGCCAAGGACGGTGTCTCGACCGTCGACGACCTCGTGCGGTTCGCGGCGGAAATACAGGCGCCGCGGCTGCTCGACCCGCGTACGGTGCTGGCCGCGCAGACCGTCGTACACCCCGGCCTGAAGGGCGTGCTGCCGGGCTACGGCCACCAGAACCCCAACGACTGGGGGCTCGGCTTCGAGATCCGGGACCACAAGTCGCCGCACTGGACCGGCAGTTCCTCGTCACCCGCGACTTTCGGGCACTTCGGCCAGTCCGGCACGTTCCTGTGGATCGACCCGGTAGCGGGTGCGGCCTGCGTCGCGCTGACCGACCGGGCCTTCGGGTCGTGGGCGGTGGAGGTGTGGCCGCCGTTCACGGACGCGGTGCTCGCGGAGCTCGGCTCCCGCCACTGAGAAACGTCATCCGTCGGCCGCTTTTCGTGGCCAGGCACTCGAACCACACCGTCTTGCCGGTCCCGTCGCGGCGCGCCTCCACGCCCCACCCGTCGGTGACGGCGTCGACCAGGATCAGCCCTCTCCCGCCCTCATCGAGCGCGTCGCCCTCGACCGCACGAGGCAGTTCCGGACAGTCGTCAGCGACCTCGACGCGCACACCCCTGGCCGGGAGCAGGAAGATGAGCGTCTGGCAGCGGCGGCCAGGGACATGCCGTACGACATTGGCGATCAGTTCGGTGAGCGCCAACTCCGCAGCGTCGGCGACGTCGAGAAGCCCCCAGCGGGTCAGGTAGAGGCGCAGGATGCGGCGCAGATGCCTGGCTGAGTGCTCACCGATCGCGAAGTCGGCGCGGTAGGTCGCCTCCAGCAGATCGTCGGCCTGCGGATCAATTACATGATTCATGTCACCAGAGTGCAGCGACGTGGTTACGCTCGGCTACGTACCGAAACGAACGCCGTGAGGCGTTGAACGCCGGAGGTGCCCCGCTGTGGCCAACGTCCAATCGCTCGACCCCAGCGCCTCCCCGTTGGACTATTACGGCTGGGAGCTGCGCCGCCAGAGAGAGGCCAACAACCTCAAACAGGGCCAGCTCGGCGACATCATCTTCTGCACGGGTTCCCTGATCGGCCAGGTCGAGACGACGAAGAAGGTGCCCACCCGCGACTTCTCCGAGCGGCTGGACGCGGCACTCGGCACGGACGGGGTGTTCTCGCGGCTGATCGGCCTGGTCCTGCGCAGCCAGCTGCCGACCTGGTTCCAGCCGCACGCCGAAATGGAGTCACGCGCCGCGTACATCTCCACGTACCAGGCGCAGTTGGTGTACGGGCTGTTACAGACGGAGGAGTACGCGCGGGCAGTGCTGGCGACCGGTATGCCGGACGACCTCGAAGGTCTGGTGGCGGCTCGCATGGAGCGCCAGCGCATCCTGGAGCGGGAACGGCCGCCGCTCGCCTGGGTCGTCCTTGATGAGGCCGTGCTGCACCGGCCGATCGGAGGTCGGGAGGTCATGCGGAAGCAACTCCAGCGCTTGTTGGACTTCGCCGACCACCGCTGGATGCAGATCCAGGTGCTGTCCTTCGCAGCCGGTGAACACGCCAGTCTCGACGGCTCGTTCACCACGATGCGCTTCGACGACGATCCCGACATCGTCTACACGGAGGACATCGTCTCCGGCCATATGACGGCCAACCCCGACACGGTCAAGGAGGCCACGCTCCGTTACGCTCGCTTGCAGGCCGCCGCCCTCTCTGTCGAGGACTCGGCGGCTCTGATCACCCGCGTGATGGAGGAGCGTTATGGAGACCGGTCCCGAACTGAAGAACGTGCGGTGGCGTAAGTCCAGTTACAGCGGAAGCACCGGCGGCGAATGCATCGAGGTGGCCGACGGCCTCCCCTGCGCCGTACCCGTCCGCGACAGCAAGAACCCGGACGGGCCCGTCCTTACTCTCGGCGCCGCCGCCTGGCAGAGCTTCGTCGACGGGCTCCGCTGACCTCACCCGAAGCCCTCCGCCGAAGGGGCTCGGGACGGATGTGCATGCACACGCCCGGGGGGCGACGGGTCCTCGTCCGAGGCCGGGGGAACCGCTACCCTCCTCGGCCATGGCCGACATAGTCCGCGCCGCCGCCTCCGACGTACCGGCGCTCGCTTCCGTACTCGCCAGCGCCTATGCCGAGGACCCCGTCTGGTCCTGGCTGATGCCGCACGACCGGGACCGGCGGCTGCGGCTGCTGTTCACCGCGCATCTGGCTCAGCAGGTCCCGGCGGGCCGAGTGTGGACCGACCCGGACCGCACGGTGGCGGCGGTGTGGGCGGAGCCCGGGAAGTGGAAGCTCCCGGTGAGCTATCTGCTGCGCAACGCGGGCACGCTCCTGCGGGCGGGGCGGGCCCAACTTCCCCGGACCGGAATGCGGTTGCTCGCACTGGAGCACCGCCACCCGGCCGACCCCGCGCACTGGTACGTCGAGTACATCGGCACCCACGCGGACGCGCGCGGCACCGGGCGCGGGTCGCAGGTGCTCGGCGGGCTGCTGAAGCAGGCGGACGCGGACAGGAGCCCGGTGTTCCTGGAGTCGAGCAACCGCCGCAATCTGACCTTCTACCGGCGGCACGGCTTCGTCGTGCAGGAGGAGATGACGTTCCGGGCCGGGCCACCGATGTGGTCGATGTGGCGGCGGGGCGCGGACCGGTAGCGCCCCGCCGACCTCTCCGAGTGGCCCCTCGTGTCACTTCCGCCAGAACAGGTGGTGCGCCACACCGCTCGGGCTGGGGACGACCTCCAGGTGGTACCGGTCGAGCAGCTCGTCGGGTGACTCCCAGAGCCGCAGTCCGGATCCGAGCTTCACCGGCGAGACCACCACATGCAGGGTGTCGATGAGACCGGCGTCGAGGAACTGCCGGACGGTGGTGACTCCGCCGCCGAGTCGGACGTCCTTGCCCTCGGCTGCCTCCCGCGCCTGTTGGAGGACCGCGGCCGGATCCCCGTCGACGAAGTGGAACGTGGTGTCGGACAGCGTGAACGAAGGACGCCCGTGGTGGGTCATGACGAACACCGGGGTGCGGAACGGGGGCTCGTCGCCCCACCAGCCGCGCCACTCGTGGTCCTGCCAGGGACCGCGCTGGGGCCCGAACTTGTTGCGGCCCATGATCTCGGCGCCGATGTTGCGTGCGTAGTCGCGCGTGAAGTAGTCGTCGAGGCCCCGGCTCCCTCCGGGGTCTGTGCGCATGGGCCAGCTCGCCGTGGCGCCGGCCCAGGCGAACAGCTTCTCGGGGTTGACGTGGCCGAACGGACTCTCGAAGCTCTGGTCCTCACCGGCCCCGACTCCGTCACTTGAGACATTGAAGTTCTGGACTCTCAGTAGCTGAGCCATGCGTTCCTCCCGTTTCTTCGGCAACAATTTCGGCAACAATTTCGGCAACAGTGATGAGACTCCTCGAGCCGGGAAAACTCATCGCCACGTCCGTGACCGACCGGATTTCGGGCTGCCCGTGGTCCTGCCGGTTCAGGCCGCCATCTCCCAGATCAGCACCTCGGCCGGCTCGACCGCCATCAGCTCCAGCCCCTCCTCCCTGGTGATCCGCGCCGCGTCGCCGGGTGCCAGTTCCTCGTCGCCGATCCGCACGCCCCCGGCGACCACATGGACGTACACCCGCGCCGCGTCCGGCACCGCCGTGCGCTCGCCCTCGGCGAGTCTGCGCACGTGCAGCAGGGCGCCTGCCGCCGGGAGGGCGTACGGGGTGGAGTCGGCGATGCCGGGAACGATCGTGTAGGAGGGTTCGCCGCCCGGGGAGAGCGGGGCCAGCCAGATTTGAAGGAACGTCAGCGGAACGTCTCCGTCGTTGCGCTCGACGTGGCGCACCCCGGCCGCGGCGCTGAGGTGCTGGAGATCCCCGGCCCGCACGACGGTCGCATGACCGGCCGAATCGCAGTGGGTCAGCTCGCCCTCGACGACCCAGGTGACGATCTCCGTATGGCTGTGCGGGTGCTCGTCGAAGCCCGCGCCGGGGGCGAGCCGCTCCTCGTTGCAGGCCAGGACCGCGCCGAAGCGGAGGTTGTCCGGATCATAGAAGGCGCCGAACGAGAAGGCGTGCAGGGACTCGATGCCGGCGGCCTCGTCCCCACCCGTGAAGCGGTCGTCGGAGCGCTGAACGGATATCACCCGCCCACGGTAGCCCGGCGCGGCGGTCCCGCCACCACCCTCGCCGCTACTCGGCAGTACCACCCGCGACAGCACCCGACGTACGACCCGCGGTGGCCCCGGCCCACCGTACCCGCGGCCCGATAAGGCAATCTTGTCTCCGTGCCCCGACCCGATCCTGAGCAGCCTGCTGCGAATGACGCCCACCTGCATGCCGCGACACTGAAGCGGCTGGAGCAGTCCTCCGGCCGGCTGGCCGCGAACGCGATCGCCCGCATGGACGAGTCGCTGCCCTGGTACCGGGCGATGCCACCGGAGAACCGGTCATGGATCGGCCTGGTGGCCCAGGCCGGAATCGCGGCCTTCACCGAGTGGTTCCGGCACCCGGAGACGCCGCAGGCCATCTCCACCGATGTGTTCGGCACTGCTCCGCGCGAGCTGACCAGAGCGATCACACTGCGCCAGACCGTCGAGATGGTGCGCACGACGATCGAGGTCATGGAGGCCGCGATCGAGGAGGTCGCCGCGCCCGGCGACGAGTCGCTGCTGCGCGAGGCGCTGCTCGTCTACGCGCGGGAGATCGCCTTCGCGACGGCCCAGGTGTACGCGCAGGCGGCCGAGGCGCGCGGCGCCTGGGACGCCCGGCTGGAATCGCTCGTGGTGAACGCGGTGCTGTCCGGGGAGGCCGACGAGGGCGCCGTCTCCCGGGCCGCCGCGCTCGGCTGGAACTCCCCCGAGCATGTGTGCGTGATCCTCGGTACGGCCCCCGACGGCGACAGCGAACTGACTGTCGAGGCGATCCGGCGCGCCGCCCGCCACGCCAAACTCCAGGTCCTCACCGGAGTGCTCGGCAGCCGTCTGGTCGTCATCGCGGGCGGCAGCGACAACCCGCTGCACGTCGCGAAGGCGCTGATCGGCCCGTACGCGGCCGGCCCGGTCGTCGCCGGGCCCGTGGTGCCCGACCTGCTGGCGGCCACCCGGTCCGCCCAGGCCGCCGCCGCCGGGCTCAAGGCGTGCGGTGCCTGGCAGGACGCACCGCGGCCGGTTCTGGCGGATGACCTGCTGCCGGAGCGCGCCATTGCGGGCGACCCCGCCGCGCGCGACCAGTTGGTGGAGGAGATCTACAGACCGCTGGAGGAAGCGGGCTCGGCGCTGCTGGAGACACTGAGCGTGTACCTGGAGCAGGCGAGCAGCCTGGAAGGCGCGGCCCGGATGCTGTTCGTGCACCCCAACACCGTGCGCTACCGGCTTCGACGTGTGACAGACGTCACCGGATGGTCACCCTCCGATGTCCGCTCGGCGTTCACGCTGCGAATCGCCCTGATTCTGGGGCGCCTGGCCGACAGGGATACCCCGTCCTAAACTTTTGTCGGACATCAACAATTCCCCCTACGGTTCTTCGTCCCTGTCCCCACGGGCGTTCAGGACCGTTCACAAGAGAGAGTGTGAGGGTGCTCGTACTCGTCGCTCCCGGCCAAGGCGCTCAGACGCCCGGCTTCCTGACTCCCTGGCTCGACCTCCCCGGTGCCTCCGACCGCGTCGCGGCCTGGTCCGACGCCATCGGGCTCGACCTCGCCCACTACGGCACGAAGGCCGACGCGGACGAGATCCGCGACACCGCGGTGGCTCAGCCGCTGCTGGTCGCCGCGGGCCTGCTGTCCGCCGCCGCACTGAGCGCGTCGCCCGATGTTGTCGCAGGTCACAGCGTTGGTGAGATCACCGCGGCGGCGCTCGCCGGTGTCCTCGACGAGGAGGCCGCGCTCCGTCTCGTACGCACCCGCGGGCTCGCCATGGCGGACGCCGCAGCAGTCACGGAGACCGGCATGGCGGCGCTGCTCGGCGGCGACCCCGACGTGACGGTCCCTCACCTGGAGATGCTCGGGCTGACCCCGGCGAACGTCAACGGGGGCGGCCAGATCGTCGCCGCCGGCACCGCCGCACAGATCGCCGCGCTGACCAAGGACATGCCCGAGGGCGTACGCCGCGTGGTGCCCCTCAAGGTCGCCGGTGCCTTCCACACGCACCACATGGCTCCCGCGGTCGACCGGCTCCGCGAGGCCGCCGCGGCACTGACGGTCTCCGAGCCGACTGTGACATATGTCTCGAACGCCGACGGAAAGCCGGTCGCCACCGGCGCCGAGGTCATCTCGCGGCTGGTCGGCCAGGTCGCCAACCCGGTCCGCTGGGACCTGTGCATGGAGACGTTCAAGGAGCTGGGAGTCACGACGCTCATCGAGGCCTGCCCGGGTGGAACCCTGACCGGTCTCGCCAAGCGGGCACTGCCCGGGGTGCGGACCCTCGCGCTCAAGACCCCCGACGACCTCGACGCGGCCCGCGCGCTCCTCGCTGAGCACGCAGACGCCTAAGGAGCCCGAGAGCATGTCGAAGATCAAGCCCAGTCAGGGCGCCCCGTACGCACGGATCGTGGGTGTCGGCGGCTACCGCCCGACCCGTGTCGTGCCCAACGAGGTGATCCTCGAAACGATCGACTCGTCGGACGAGTGGATCCGCTCCCGCTCCGGCATCGCCACCCGCCACTGGGCCTCCGAGGAGGAGACCGTGGCCGCGATGTCCGTGGCAGCGTCCGGCAAGGCCATCGCGGATGCCGGCATCATGCCGGAGCAGATCGGCGCCGTCGTCGTCTCCACCGTCTCGCACTTCAAGCAGACGCCCGCCATCGCGACCGAGATCGCCCACAAGATCGGTGCGGGCAAGCCCGCCGCGTTCGACATCTCCGCCGGCTGCGCCGGGTTCGGCTACGGTCTGACCCTCGCCAAGGGCATGATCGTCGAGGGTTCGGCGGAGTACGTCCTCGTCATCGGCGTGGAGCGGCTCAGCGACCTCACCGACCTGCACGACCGCGCGACGGCGTTCCTGTTCGGCGACGGTGCCGGCGCGGTCGTCGTCGGCCCCTCCAAGGTCCCCGCCATAGGCCCGACGGTCTGGGGCTCCGAGGGCGACAAGTCCGAGACGATCAAGCAGACCGTGGCGTGGGACGAGTTCCACGCCGAGCGCCCGGAGAAGTTCCCGGCCATCACGCAGGAGGGTCAGGCGGTCTTCCGCTGGGCCGTCTTCGAGATGGCGAAGGTCGCCCAGCAGGCGCTGGACGCGGCCGGGATCGCTCCGGAAGACCTGGACGTCTTCATCCCGCACCAGGCCAACATGCGGATCATCGACTCGATGGTGAAGACCCTGAAGCTGCCGGAGAACGTCACGGTCGCCCGTGATGTGGAGACCACCGGCAACACCTCCGCCGCCTCGATTCCGCTCGCTATGGAGCGGCTTCTGGCGACCGGTCAGGCGAAGAGCGGCGACACCGCGCTCGTCATCGGCTTCGGGGCGGGTCTCGTCTACGCCGCGACGGTCGTTACTCTCCCCTAGGCACACCGGACCTTCCGGCCCGGACGTCCGTACCCTGCAGAAACACATCGAAGGAGCGCCAACATGGCCGCCACCCAGGAAGAGATCGTCAACGGTCTCGCCGAGATCGTCAACGAGATCGCCGGTATCCCGGTCGAGGACGTCCAGCTGGACAAGTCCTTCACCGACGACCTGGACGTCGACTCGCTGTCCATGGTCGAGGTCGTCGTCGCCGCCGAAGAGCGCTTCGACGTCAAGATCCCGGACGAGGACGTCAAGAACCTCAAGACGGTCGGCGACGCTGCCGACTACATCCTGAAGCACCAGGCCTGATCCAGCCGGCTCGTGTGTCGCCACCCGGCGGTGGCGCCGCTGATTCACGACCCTCTACACGTGGAGAAGATTTTCCAGTGAACTCGACCAATCGCACCGTGGTCGTCACCGGTATCGGCGCAACCACTCCGCTGGGTGGCGACTCGGCGTCGACCTGGGAAGGTCTGATGGCCGGTCGTTCCGGCGTCAAGCCTCTCGAGGGCGAACGTTTCGCCGAATTGCCCGTCCGGATCGCTGCCCTCGCGGCCGTCGACCCGGGCGACGTACTGCCCCGCCCGCTCGCCCGCAAGCTGGACCGCTCGGCGCAGTTCGCGCTGATCGCGGCCCGCGAGGCGTGGGCGGACGCCGGCTTCACCGGCAAGGCCGGTGAGGACGAGAAGATCCAGCCCGACCGGCTCGGCTCGGTCATCGCCTCCGGTATCGGTGGTGTGATCACGCTCCTCGACCAGTACGACGTGCTGAAGGAGAAGGGCGTACGCCGCGTCTCCCCGCACACCGTGCCCATGCTCATGCCGAACGGCCCAGCAGCCAACGTCGGCCTCGAGATCAACGCGCAGGCCGGTGTCCACACCCCGGTCTCCGCCTGTGCGTCGGGTGCCGAGGCCATCGGGTACGCCGTCGAGATGATCCGCACCGGCCGCGCCGATGTCGTGGTCGCCGGTGGCACCGAGGCGGCCATCCACCCGCTGCCGATCGCGGCGTTCGCCAACATGATGGCGATGTCCAAGAACAACGACGAGCCCGAGAAGGCATCTCGTCCGTACGACACGGGCCGTGACGGCTTCGTGCTCGGCGAGGGCGCGGGCGTCGTGGTCCTGGAGTCCGCGGAGCACGCCGCCGCGCGGGGCGCCAAGGTCTACTGCGAGGTGCTGGGGCAGGGGCTGTCCGCGGACGCCCACCACATCGCCCAGCCCGAGCCGACGGGGCGCGGGATCGCTGCCGCGATGCAGAACCTGCTGGACCAGACGGATCTCAAGCCGTCGGAGGTCGTGCACCTCAACGCGCACGCCACGTCGACGCCGCAGGGCGACGTCGCGGAGCTGAAGGCTCTGCGCAAGGTTCTGGGCGACGACCTCGACCATGTCGCGATCTCCGCGACGAAGTCGATGACCGGTCACCTGCTCGGTGGCGCGGGCGGCATCGAGACCGTTGCGACGGTCCTGGCGTTGCACCACCGGATGGCTCCGCCGACGATCAACGTGGACGACCTCGACGAGGCGGTGGATGCGGACATCGTGCGCGATGAGCCCCGTCCGTTGCCCGAGGGGCCGATCGCCGCGATCAACAACTCGTTCGGGTTCGGGGGGCACAACGTGGTGCTGGCGTTCCGCAGCGTCTGATCCACGGCCCGCGCCCGGTACACCGAGGCCCGCCTCCCCCGAGTGGGGAGGCGGGCCTCGTCCGCCGTGCGGGACGTTTCGGCGGGGCTCTGTGCGCGGGCCCCGCTCCTCGATCGCCGGCTGGGCTGATTTTTGTCGCGCCGGATTCCGGTCTCGCCGGCGTGTGAGACACGGAGCCCCGGTTTCGGGAAGGGGCAGCCAGGGGAACAGGCCCGCCGCAGGCGCCCCTCACACCACCTGGTGGAGCCACCGCACCGGAGCCCCCTCCCCCGCATGCCGGAACGACTCCAGCTCGTCGTCCCACGGCTTGCCGAGAAGTTTGGCGATCTCCGCCTCCAGCTCCGTCTCCCCCCGCACCGACCGCGCCAGCGCGGCCCGCAGCCGGTCCTCCGGCACCAGGATGTCGCCGTGCATGCCGGTGACCGCGTGGAAGATGCCCAGCTCCGGCGTGGAGCTGTACCGCTCGCCCTCCGCCGTCGCACACGGCTCCGCCGTCACCTCGAAGCGCAGCAGATGCCACCCCCGCAGTGCGGAGGCAAGCTTCGACGCGGTACCCGCGGCGCCCTTCCAGGAGAACTCGGACCGCCAGGTGCCGGGCGAGGCCGGCTGTCTGACCCAGTCGAGCTGAACCCGCACACCGAGGACACCCGCCACCGCCCATTCGATATGTGGGCAGAGCGCGCGCGGTGCGGAGTGAACGTACAGAACTCCACGTGTCGTCACCGGGACCTCCAGTGTGGGACGAGGTTCGCCTTCCCCAGCGGCCTCGCGCCCGTACCGCCTTTACTCGGCCGGTCCCCGAGGCTGTCGTCAGTAAACAGCATCGGGAGTTAATCTCCGGAAAAGGGACAGTATGTGACGTGATGTGATGATACGAAGCCACCCAAGTGGAGTCGGGTGGCGGAACGCGGCACTGGTTCGACGGAGAAAAGCTACCGTGCGGTGGCGCCCGAGGTGTGACGTACCGTCGGTCCTGTGCCCATCATTCGCAGAGCTTTCACCCGGCAGGGCGCGCAGGTGTGTCGCCTGGGACCACGGGGGTTGCCGGGGGCATAAACGGGAGGGCATGAGGGATGCAGAATCGTTCCGCGAGCCATCGCTCGCGCACCGGTGCCGCCGTTCTGACGGCGCTTCCGGTGATCGCCGTGGCCGCGCTGGCCGGCTGTGACACCGGGCCGGACACGACGACCAAGGGGTCCGCCGCCGGGCGGCACCACCCGTCTGCCGCACCGTCCCCCGTCTGGAACCCCAGTCCAGGGTCGGTCGCCGCGGTCGGGGATTCCATCACGCGTGGTTTCGACGCCTGTTCCGTGCTGGCCGACTGCCCCGAGGTCTCCTGGGCGACCGGCACGGACAGCGAGGTCAGGAGCCTCGCTGTGCGGCTGCTCGGCTCCTCGGGTGCGGCCTCGCACAGCTGGAACCACGCCGAGACCGGGGCCCGGATCGCCCAATTGCCGGAACAGATGGCTCTCGCGGCACAGCGGAAGCCGGACCTGGTGACCGTGATGATCGGCGCCAACGACGCCTGCCGGGACTCGGCGGGACTGATGACGCCGGTGGCGGACTTCCGGGCCTCGTTCGAGGCGTCGATGCGTCAGCTCCGCAGCAAGGCGCCGAAGGCGCAGGTGTACGTGTCGAGCGTGCCGGATCTCAAACGCCTCTGGTCGACGGGGCGCGACAACCCCTTGGGCAGGCAGATCTGGAAGCTGGGCATCTGCAAGTCGATGCTGGGCCATGCGGATGACATGAGCGCCGGGGCCGAGGCGCGCCGCGCCTCGGTGCAGGAGCGGGTCGTGGCGTACAACGAGGTACTGCGGAACGTGTGTGCGAAGGATCTGCGCTGCCGGTACGACGGCGGTGCCGTCTTCGACTACCGGTTCACCGGCCGGCAGCTCAGTCCGTGGGACTGGTTCCATCCGGGGCTGAGCGGCCAGGCCCGGCTCGCCGAGATCGCGTACCGCAATGTCACGGCTCGGAAGCCCCCGGCGTAGCCACCGGCGTCGCCACCGGCACGTGCTCTAAGGTCCGTGATCATGGACACCGGTTTGGGCAGCACGGCGATGCGTACGGAACTTTTCGGCACCCTCGCGGACGGCACCGCCGTCCACCGCTGGACGCTGGAACGGGCCGGTACGCGGGTATGCGTCCTGACCTACGGCGGCATCGTGCAGTCGGTGGAAGTGCCGGGACGGGACGGCGTGCGGGCCGGAGTGACACTCGGGCTGCCGGACCTCGCGGCGTACGAGACGTTCTCGGGCCCCTACTTCGGGGCCCTGGTCGGACGGTACGCGAACCGGATCGCGGGCGCTTCCTTCGTGCTCGACGGGCAGACCCACCACGTGACCCGGAACGAGGGGCGCAACCATCTGCACGGCGGGGCCCGCGGCTTCGACAAGCGCGTGTGGGAGGCGCGGGAGGTCCCGGGCGGCGTGGAACTGTCGCTGGTCGCGGAGGACGGCGAGGAGGGCTTCCCGGGGCGGCTGGCGGTATCGGCCGCGTACACCCTGGACGAGGACGGGGCGCTGCGCATCGCGTACCGGGCGACGACGGACGCACCGACCGTGGTGAACCTGACCAATCACACGTACTGGAACCTGGCCGGCGCCGACCATGGCAGTGCGGCCGGGCACACCCTGCGGATCGCGGCCGGGCGGATCACCCCGGTGGACGGCGAGTCGATTCCCACGGGCGAGCTGCTGCCGGTGGACGGCACCCGGTTCGACTTCCGTGAGGCGCGGACGGTCGGTACGGGGTACGACCACAACTTCGTGCTGGACGAGGCGGTGGACGGTCCGGTGGCCGAGCTGTGCGACCCCGGCTCGGGGCGCGTCCTGACCGTCACCACGACCGAGCCCGGGATGCAGCTGTACACCGCCGACCACCTCGACGGGCGGCCGTACCCGCCCGGCGCCGGGATCGCGCTGGAGACGCAGCACTTCCCGGACTCGCCGAACCGGCCGGAGTTCCCGAGCACGGTGCTGCGGCCGGGCGAGGAGTACGTGTCGACGACCGTGTACGGGTTCTCGGTGCGCTGACCGGATGAGGAGAGCCCCGAGCGGGGTCAGGTGCCGCTCCACGGCTCTCCGGACCGAGGGGCTGCCGCTCCTCCCTCGTACAGCTGGGCCGACGACGCCCTGAAGTGGGACTCCCTGGACGACGACGAGCGCTACCCGCACGCCCTGGGCGGCGTGCAGTTTCACGTGTACGGGCAGCGCATCGAGGTCTTCTACACGGGGGTCGGCGCCACCCAGTCGTGGATGCGCGACCCGTACGCGTACGGCGAAGCGTCGGTGCTGCTGCCCGGCCAGAACACCGAACTGTTCGCCGATGTGCGCTCGGTCGAAGGGCCGCTGCACTTCGCGGGCTGTCACACCTCGGTCAAGCCCGCCTGGATCGAAGGGGCATTGGAGTCGGCGGTCCGCACGGCACTGGACGTGCACACGAGCTGACGTCCGTCACGGACTCAGCGGGCGAAGCCCAGGGTGACACCCAGTCCGACGAGCACCGATCCGATTCCCCGGTTGAGGACCTTCTGCCACCGCAGCATCGCGGTACGCAGGTGGGCGTGCGAGAAGAACAGCGCGACCAGTCCGAACCAGCCCAGATGGGCGAAGGACATGAAGAGCCCGTAGCCGGCCTGCCGCCACAGGCCGGTGTCGGGTCCGACGACCTGGGTGAACGTCGACACGACGAAGAGGGTGGTCTTGGGGTTCAGCGCATTGGTGAGGAAGCCGGTGCGCAGGGCCCCGAGACGGCTCAGTCCCGGCTTCGACTCCAGGTCGACGGCGAGGTCGCTGCGGGCGAAGAAGGTCCGTACCCCGATGTAGACGAGATACGCCGCACCCGCCAGCTTGATCGCGGTGAACAGGACGGTCGAGGACGCGATCAGCAGCCCGACGCCGAGCATGGTGTACGTGACATGGACCAGGACACCTGCGGCGACACCGGCGGCGGCGAGGAGCCCGGTCGTCCGGCCGTACAGATAGCTGTTGCGCACGACCATCGCGAAGTCGGCGCCCGGGCTGATGACGGCGAGAACGGTGATGACGGCGACGGCGATGATCTCGGTCATCGGCTCAGGTCTCCTCAGTCGTGTTGACGCTGTACGAGTAAGGGGACGCGCCCTTGTCCCCTTCCTCGTCGCCGGCGGGCGGCGCCACCAGGTGCCGGGCGAGCAAGGTGGCCCCGGCGACGGCGCCCGGCATCAGGAACACGGCGACGAACGGGACCAGGAAGGCGAGCCCCAGCGGTACGCCGAAGCCGAGGATCAGCATGCGGCGGCCGCGCAGCAGGACGAGCCGGTCGGCCAGGACCATGCCGCGGCGCTGGAGCGCGACGGCGGTGAGTTCCTCGGCGAGGAAGTAGCCGGTGACGCAGAAGCCGATGACGGGGACCACGGTCTGGCCGACGACCGGGACGAACCCGAGAGCGAAGAGCAGGACGGCGTAGAGCGTGACGCGTACCAGGATGCGGATGCTGTCACGGGCGGAGATCCACAGCTCGCGCCAGAGCGGCAGCCCCGACTCGGGGACCTCGCCGCCCTCCGTGCGGTCGACCTCCTCGGAGAGCGACTCGTAGAACGGCTGGCCGACCAGCAGGGTCACGGCGGTAAAGGTGATCACGGCAAGGAAGAGGCCGAGGGCGAAGACCAGCACGGTGAGCGTGGTGCGGAGAAGACCGAGCCAGGGGCTGGACCAGTCGTCGGCGAACGGCGTCGCCCAGGCGACGAGGTCGTCGGCGCCGTAGCCGAGACCGATGAGCGCTCCCGCGTACACGACGAGTGTGATGAGGCCGGGGATCAGGCCGAAGCCGAACCATCGTCCGTGCCGGGCCACCCAGCTCTGCCCCTTGATCAAATAGCTGAAACCCGCCCCTAGATCACGCATGGCGTCAGCGTACTGGCGGCGGCGGACGCCGGTGACCGGGGAGTCGGGGCCCGGCCCGTACGGCGGTGCCGCCGACCGGCCGGCGCGGCGCGAGATGCCGCCCGCCGTGTCCCTGCGGCCGACCGGCACAATTGCGGACGATGAACCACCGCACGAACCCGGAGTGACCGTGTCCTCGTCCTTCCAGCCGGTCCTGGACCGTATCGCCGCCGACATCGCAAGCACGCCGGGCCGGGGCCGGCCCGCCGACTACATTCCGGCGCTGGCCTCGGCTGATCCTCGCCGCTTCGGCATGGCCGTCGCGGAGCTCGACGGGACGGTGTACGGCGTCGGCGACTGGCGGGTGCCGTTCTCCACGCAGTCCATCACCAAGGCCTTCACAGTCGCTCTGGTCCTGTCCCTGGAGGGCGAGACCCTGTGGGAGCACGTGGGCCGCGAGCCCTCCGGCAACCCGTTCAACTCCCTGGTGCAACTCGAATACGAGAACGGCATCCCGCGCAATCCGTTCATCAACGCGGGCGCCCTCGTCGTCACCGACCGCCTGCAGGCCCTGACCGGGAACGCGGTGAGCACCCTGTGCGACTTCCTGCGCGTCGAGAGCGGCAACACGGATCTCACCTTCGACGAGGAGGTCGCCGCTTCCGAGTCCGCGCACGGCGACCGCAACGCCGCGCTGGCCCACTTCATAGCGTCCTACGGCAACATCACCAACCCGGTGCCCGTCCTCCTGGACCAGTACTTCCGGCAGTGCTCGATCGAGGCGTCCTGCGCGGATCTCGCCCTGGCCGCCGGCTTCCTGGCCCGCCACGGGGTCCGCTCCGACGGCTCCCGCCTGCTCACCCGCAGCGAAGCCAAGCAGGTCAACGCGGTCATGCTCACCTGCGGCACATACGACGCCGCCGGCGACTTCGCCTACCGCGTGGGCCTGCCCGGCAAGAGCGGCGTCGGTGGCGGCATCATCGCCGTCGTGCCCGGCCGCTGCACCCTGTGCGTGTGGAGCCCCGGCCTGGACGAACGCGGCAACTCGGTGGCGGGTGTCGCGGCCCTGGACCGCTTCACCACACTGACGGGGCTGTCCGTGTTCTGACCGGTCTCCTGCTGTACGTCGTCGAGCGCCAACCGGACGGTGCGGGCAAGGGTTGAGCGGAGAGGAGGCCGAGGCGGGGTGCGCGATGAGCGCCGTCCCCGTCGTCCGTGGAGGGCGTGCGCACCGGTCGACGAGGATGCAGAGCAGGCGCAAGGTGCGCCGGCAGCGGCCGAAAGCCCTGGTAGCTCCTTCCCCAAGGTCGTCCGGCCGCCTTGCGACCGCACGCACTGGTCGACGCTCCTCACGGGCAAACAATGCCGGTCACGGCACTGGAAAACCGAGGGCCGCACCCTGGCGGGGATGCGGCCCTCGGTCACGTACGAGCCGTACGGAAGATCAGACGACCGACAGCTCGACCTTGATGTTGCCGCGCGTGGCGTTCGAGTACGGGCACACCTGGTGGGCCTTCTCGATGAGCGACTGTGCGGTGGCGGTGTCGACGTTCGGGATGGTCGCGGAGATCGCGACCTCCAGGCCGAAGCCGCCCTCGGCGGTCTTGCCGATGGAGACGGCGGCGGTCACGGTGGAGCCGGAGATGTCGGCCTTCTCCTGACGGGCCACGACGCCGAGAGCACCCTGGAAGCAGGCGCTGTAGCCGGCCGCGAAGAGCTGCTCCGGGTTGGTGCCCGCACCGCTGCCGCCCAGCTCCTTCGGCGGGTTGACGACGACGTCGAGCCGGCCGTCGTCGGAGGATACGCGGCCGTCACGGCCGTTCTCTGCGGTGGCGACAGCGGTGTACGCGACGGTTATGTCCTGAATGCTCATGCTGAGGGTTCCTCTGCTGTAGCGCCGCGACTCGCGCCCACGATCGCGACGGTCTCTAATGAGACTAACGGGTGCCTGTGAGTGGCTTTCAGGCGAGGGAGACGATCATCTTTCCGGTGTTCTCGCCACGCATCAGACCGAGGAAGGCGTCGAAGCCGTTCTCGATGCCCTCGACGAAGGTCTCGCTGTACTTCAGCTCGCCCGAGGCCAGCCAGCCGGCGACCTCCTGGACGAACTGCGGCTGGAGCGCGGCGTGATCGCCGACGAGCATGCCCTGCAGACGCAGCCGCTTGCCGATGACCAGGGCGAGATTGCGCGGGCCGGGCACCGGCTCGGTTTCGTTGTACTGGGCGATCATTCCGCAGATGGTGGCGCGGCCGTGCACCTTGAGCGAGGAGAGCGCCGCTTCGAGGTGCTCGCCGCCGACGTTGTCGAAGTAGACGTCGATGCCGTCGGGGGCAGCCTCGCGCAGCTGCTCGGCCACCGGGCCGTTCTTGTAGTTGAACGCCGCGTCGAAGCCGTACTCCTCGACGAGGAGCTTGACCTTCTCGTCGGATCCGGCCGAGCCGATGACCCGCGAGGCACCCTTGAGCTTGGCCATCTGGCCGACCTGGCTGCCGACCGCACCGGCGGCGCCGGAGACGAAGACGGCGTCGCCCGCCTTGAAGGAGGCGACCTCGAAGAGGCCGGCGTAGGCGGTGAGGCCGGTCATGCCGAGCACGCCGAGGTAGGCGGAGAGCGGGGCCAGGTCCGGGTCGACCTTCACGGCGTGCTCGGCGGGGACGTCGGCGTACTCGCGCCAGCCCAGACCGTGCAGGACGTGGTCGCCGACCGCGATCCCCTCGGCGTTGGAGGCGATGACCTCGCCGACCGCGCCACCCTCCATGGGGTGGTCGAGCTTGAAGGGCGGGGTGTACGACTTCACATCGTTCATCCTTCCCCTCATGTACGGGTCGACCGAGAAGTGCAGATTGCGGACGAGAATGCGCCCCTCGCCGGGAGCGGTGACCGCGGCCTCACGCAGCGCGAAATCCTCGGCCTTCGGCCAGCCGTGGGGGCGGGCGACAAGGTGCCATTCACGGCTGGACGTGGGAAGTGCTGCAGACATGGGCTCAGGGTCTCCTCAATGCCTTACGGGTGGGGGGAAGCGTTCCTGCAAGGAGAAAAGCTTCATGACGTGAAACAACCATGCTCCTAAATATTTCATGTTGTCAAGCAACCGGGTATCCTGAGTGTCATGGCCACCACGCGAACAGACCCTCTGACCCTCGAAGTCGTCGAGCTCATCGGCACGGTCGTGGCGCGCTACTACGAGGAGTACGACCAGGCAGCGGCCGCGCACTCACTGACCGGCGCGCAGGCCAGGGTTCTGGGGCTGCTCGCCCTGGAGCCGATGCCGATGCGCAGGATCGCTCAGAAGCTGAAGTGCGAGCCGTCGAACGTGACGGGGATCGTCGACCGGCTGGAGACCCGTGGCCTGGTCGAGCGCCGGCCCGACCCGGCCGACCGGCGGGTGAAACTGGCCGCCCCGACGGAGAAGGGCATCGACACCGCGCGGCAGCTGCGCGAGTCGCTCAGCTTCGCCCGGGAGCCCCTGGCGAAGCTGTCGGACACGGACCGCGCGGTGCTGCGGGATCTGCTGCGACGGATGCTGGGCGTGGACGCGGAGTCCTAGGGCGTGTTTCGAAAGTCCCGCCTGCCGGGCGGCGTCTGGCACGCCCTACGTGAGGACGACGCCACTTTCGAAACACGCCCTAGGAACAGAAGAACAGCAACCAGCACGTCTCCGTCGCAGTCGGGCTGGGCGCGGGTGCGGGCTGTGTCGGACTCTGGGACGGTGACGTGTTGCCGGTGGGCTGCCCCGACTCCTCCGGGTCGCGGGGTGTCCCGGAGGGACTCGGTCCGGACGGCGGCTCCGTGGAGGGGCCGGCGCCGCTGGAGGGCGTGGTGGTGGCCGCGAGCGGGGCGGAGCCCTCACCTCCCGGGACCCCGGTGCCGGTCGAGGCGGCCGGACGGCCGGTGCCGGAGGTGTGCGCCTCGCCGGCCGGGGCCTCGGAGGGACCGTCCACCGGTGCGGGGCCGTCGATGCCGTGGCTCGACGAAGGGTCCGGCGCCGGTTCGGTCGTGACGTCGGTGGCCTCACGTACGTAGTCGGAGGCGCGGTCGTCGCCGTTCGGGCCGATGGCCGACCGGGCGAGGCTCAGGGCACCGGCGGCGAGCACGACTCCGAGGACGGCGAGCAGAGCCGTACGGCCGCGGCGGCGGTGCGACCGACGGCCACGGCCTTCCCTGACACCTCGCCCTTCCCGGCCACGTCGCTTGCCCCGGCCACCCCGCTCCTGCCGGCCGGCCGGTCCGTCGCTGCCGCCGCTCCGCGCCCGGCCACCGCGCCGCGCAGGTTCGGCGGCACCGCGGGACCGGCGGCGTCCGGCCGGCACGGGCGGTGCGGTCTTCGCGCGCTCCGCGTCCGGTTCGTGGCCGGAGAGGGCGGGCGTGGCGTAGTGGCTCAGCGCCTCGACGGGGGTTCCGCACCCGGCACAGGCGAGGGCTCCGTTGAGATGCCGCTGACACGGGTGGCAGTAATCCATGGCGCCCGAAGATTAAGTGCCGACAGGACACCAGAGAAAGCCGCTCATGTGAGGATCCTGTGTGGAAGCGTTGCTTCCATGACCACCGCCCCCTTCGGTCCGCTCGAATTCCAGCTCGTCCTGCTCCGCCGGATGGCCGACCACCAGCCGGGCCTCGTCGAGGACGCCCGGCACGAACTGAACGCCTCGCTCTCCGAGATGCGGGAGGCGAACCGCCGCTGGCAGGCGATGGTGCGCGCGCCCCGCGGCCGCGGTTCGCTGCGCCGCTACCGATCGGTGCTGGGCGAACCCGAGTCCTCCGTACGCCGCCGGATCGGAGACCTGGAGTGCGATGCCCTGCTCTGGCCGGTGCCGCTCTGGCCGGATCTGCGGTTCGAGGTGATGGTCGCGCCCGGCGCGGCCGTATGGAACGAATGGCTGGTCAGAGCCCCGGGGGCGGCCGGCCCTGAACTGCGCACTGTCGAGGATCTGCGCCCCTGGTCGTGCACCGTCGACGAAGTGGCGCGTGCCTTCGCCCCGGCCCGCCCGATGGAGGGCAGCGCGCCGACCCGCTGGGCGCTGGCGATCACCGACCCCTTGACGGGTGCGCTGTACGTAGCCGAATTCACCTGGGGGCTGTTCCAGCGACTGCTGCCCGGCTGACTCCGGCGCGCCGCACGCATCTGTCGACCCGTCAGCCTCATACTCCCTCCGGCTCATCCCAACGCGCGCCATTCGTCCGGACGGCGCACGATGCAGAGAGGGCCGGCTGCCGCCGGCACCCCCATCAGCGCTCTCGGGAGAACCTGCCGTGACCGTCAGTCTTGAGCAGTTGCGCCGTTGCCATGTCGCCGTCGACCTCGGGGCCGCCCGCACCCGGGTGTATGTCAAGGGGCTCGGGCTCGTCGTCGACGAGCCGAGCGTCGCCGCAGTGAACACCCGTACCGGCTCGCTCATCGCCGTCGGTGCGCTCGCCGAGCAGATGACGGGCCGCACCCCCGACTACATCCGGGTGGCGCGCCCGGTCTCCGGCGGAACCGTCATCGACATCGAGATGGCCCAGCGCATGCTCCGCCATCTGCTCGGCGAGAAGCTCCGCCGCCAGCTGCGCCGCAAGCCGCGGCTGCGGGCGGCCGCCTGCACCCCGCACGACAGCGATCCGCTCGCCCAGCGGGCCGCCGTCGAAACGCTGGTCGGGCTCGGCGCCCGGCGGGTCGAGTTGGTCGACACGCTGATCGCGGCGGCCGTCGGCTGTGGGCTCCCGGTCGAGCAGCCGGTCGGGAGCATGATCATGGTGTGCGGGGCGGCGACCACGCAGATCGCGGTGCTCTCGCTCGGTTCGATCGTCACGGCCGCCCGGATCCCGATCGGCGGCGACGCCATCGACCACGCGGTGATCCAGCATCTGCGCCAGCACCACGAGTTGATGCTGCCGAGTCAGTCGGTACGCCCGTTGCAGCTGGCGCTCAGCGGCAACGGTCTGACCCCGTACGGTCCCGCGACGACCGAGATCCACGGTCGTGACGTGGCGACCGGTCTGGCCCGCTCGGTGCACGTCGACACCGCCGCCCTGCGGCACGCCTTCGAGACCCCGCTGACCGCGGTCCACGACGGCGTCGGCAAGGTGCTGCGCGACTGCCCGCCCGATCTGGTGGCCGATCTCGCGGACCGCGGGATCATGATGGTCGGCGGCAGCGCGCTGATGCCGGGCCTCGACCAGATGCTGCGTGATGCGACGGGCATGCCGGTACAGATCGCCGAGCGCCCCGACGTCTGCTCCGTCCTGGGGCTCGGCGCCATGCTGGACGGCAAGATCGAGCCGTTGGTCCTCAACCCGCTGGCCGCCTGACGACCGCGGCGGCGCCGCATGACGCACGAGGACCAGGGCGCGGCGGACGGGCCGGCGGCAAACCGCTCCAGCGGCGAGCCTCCCGGGCTGCCGATGCTGCTGGAGGCGGTGCTCGGCGTCCGAACCGATCTCGAACTGCGGGCCACGCTCGCCCAGATCGTGGACAGCGCCACCGCGCTCACCGGGGCGCGGTACGGAGCGCTCGGCGTCCTCGATCCCGAGGCCGGCACCATCACCGAGCTGTTCACCTCCGGTCTGACCGACGCCGAGCGGGAGCGCATCGGCAGCTTCCCGGACGGGCACTCGGGGCTGCTCGGCGTGCTCATCGACCATCCGCAGCCGTTGCGCTCCGACGACCTGACCGCCGATGCGCGCTCCTCCGGTGTGCCGCCCGGCCATCCGACGATGCGTTCCTTCCTCGGGGCTCCGATCCGGGTGCACCACGAGGTGTTCGGCAATCTCTATCTCACGGAGAAGAGCACCGGGCATTTCACCGATACGGACATGGCGCTGATCCAGGTTCTCGCCTCACAGGCCGGGATCGCGATCGGCAACGCCCGGCTGTACGAGACGGCCCGGCAACGGGAGCGCTGGATCGAGGGTGCGGCAGCCGTCACCACGGCCCTGCTGAGCGGCACGAACGCGGCCGACGCGCTCATGACCGTCGCCGAGCGGGCCAGGATCCTCGCCGACGCCTCGGCCGGGGTGATACTCCAGCCGACCGCGGACGGCGGCATGGAGATCGTCACCGCTTCCACGCTCGACGACCCGGCCGGCATTGTCGGCACCGCCATCGAGCCCGGCTCTCCCGTACTGGTGCAGCTGCTGGGCGGTGAGCCGGTCTTCATCGACGACTCGGCGACCGATCCGCGGATGACGACGCATGTACGGACCCGGTTCGGTCCCAGCATGATGCTGCCGCTGCAGAGCGGCGGGCGGCTCATCGGCACCCTCGCTCTGCCCCGGCGGCGCGGCGGCGCGCCGTACACGGCGGTGGACCGGCTGCTGGCCTCCCAGTTCGCCTCGCAGGCGGCGCTCGCCTTGGTGCTGGCGGACGCCCAGCAGAACAGGGAACAGCTCGCGGTGTACGAGGACCGTGACCGGATCGCCCGCGATCTGCACGATCTCGTCGTCCAGCGGCTCTTCGCGACGGAAATGATGCTCGAATCGACCCGCCGCCGGGCCGTCGCGCCGGAGACGGACGAGCTGCTCAGCCGGGCCGTCGACGAGCTGGACTCCACCATTCAGGAAGTGCGGACCGCGATCTTCGCCCTCCAGCAGCCGCCTGCCGAGGCGCCCTCCACCTTCCGCGGCCGGGTGCTGCGGGAGACCGGGGGCGCGGCCGCCGTGCTCGGATTCCAGCCGTCGGTGCAATTCTCCGGGGCGGTGGACGCCCTGGTGCGGCAGCCGGTGGACCAGCAGCTCCTCGCGGCGTTGCGGGGCGCCCTGGCGGCGGCGCACCGGCGGGCCGGAGTGTCGGCCATAGAGGTGGAGGTGGATGCGACTGTGCGGCTTCCGGACGGACGGTCCGCGGTCCGGCTGCTGGTTGCCGACGACGGGCGCACCGAGGACGGCTCGCGCTCGGCGACCGTCACCTGGCAGGCGCCGCTCTGAGCGCGACCCGGGTGCTGGAGTGGGCGACGCCCGCCTCGTGCTTGAGCCTGCGCAGAAGTCCGTCCAGGGCGGCGGTATCGGCGACCGTGGCGCGTACGAGATAGTCGTGCCCGCCCGTCACATGCACCACTTCGGTGATTCCGGGCAGCGCGAGCACCGCGCGTTCGAACACTTCGTTGCTCGTGTCGATACGCAGCGTCACATCGATGAAGACCACCAGGCCCGTCCGGGTGTCGGCGGCCGGGTCGATGATCACGGTGAAGCCGCGGATGACGCCGTCCCGGCGCAGCCGGCGCACCCGGTCGGCCGCGGCGTTGGCGCTGAGGCCGACCCGTACCCCCAGATCGCGATACGAGATCCGTGCGTCCTCCTGGAGGACGCTGAGGATTTCCCTGTCCAGACGGTCCATACCGCGATTGTCGCAGCTTGTGGCGGATTGCGACTGCGGAGACCTGGCGCTGGGTTCCCGTGCCCCACAAGGTGTACGTCCTCGGGCCCACCGCTGCTGTCCGTCGGTTCGCCGGGGCGGATCCCGGCAGGAGCGCTCACCGGCCAATACGGCGCCCGGCCGATGCTCCCGCTGGTCTCGGCGCTGACCAGCGGGACCGGCTGAGGGCTGTCCCGTCGTCCCCGTCGTCCCCGGCGGATCGGCGCGCGGCGTCGGACGCGTGCGTCGCGGCGCGGAGGGGCCTCCCACAGGGAGTCGGGAGCCCACTCCCTGTCGTGGGGGACGCCGCCAGTGCTGCGACCGGAAAGGTTCACCGGCTCGCGACGCCCGGCACTTCCCCGAGCTCTCGGCTTCGCTCGAGCAGGGGAGACCCCATCCCTCGCCGCGTTGTCGCATCCCCCGAGTACGTCCGGTACGAGGGCGATCCTCCGCCTTGCGATGCACCGCACCGGACGCCGCGAGCTTCCGGGCAAACCTTTCCGGTCGCAGCACTAGGGTCGGAAGGGTGACTCCTCTTCTGCCTGCGCTCCAGGACGGTTCCAGCCCGGCCGCCTCCCGGGAAGCCGTCCGGTTCGGCGGACGCTCCCTGACGTACGCACAGTTGGCCGCGGCCTCGGACGCCCTCGCCGCGCGGCTCGCGGGCACCGGGCGGGTCGCCGTCTGGGCCACACCGACCCCGGAGACCGTGGTCGCGGTGGTGGCGGCGCTGCGGGCCGGGGTGCCCGCCGTGCCCCTCAACCCGAGGACGGGCGAGCGGGAACTGGCCCACATCGTCGCCGACAGCGCCCCGTCGGCGGTGCTGGCCGGAGCGGGCGACGTGCTCCCGCCCGCGCTGCGCGCGCTGGACCGTACGGATGTCGACATGTCGGCAACGGTGGCGAGCGGCGCCGGCTTCCCCGAGCCCTCCGCCGAGTCCCCCGCCCTGATCGTCTACACCTCCGGCACCACGGGCCCGCCCAAGGGCGCGATCCTGCCGCGCCGGGCGATCGCCGCCTCCCTGGACGCGCTCGAGGACGCCTGGCAGTGGACCGGCGACGACGTCCTCGTCCACGCCCTGCCGCTGTTCCATGTGCACGGTCTGATCCTCGGCGTCCTGGGTCCGCTGCGCCGGGGCGGTTCGGTGCGCCATCTGGGGCGGTTCTCCGCCGAGGGTGTGGCCCAGGAACTGGGGTCCGGCGGCACGATGCTGTTCGGCGTACCGACGATGTACCACCGGCTGGCCGAGACCCTCGGTGACAGTTCGGCGACGGACGCCGCCGGGCTGGCGAAGGCGCTCGCAGGAGCGAGGCTGCTGGTCTCGGGGTCGGCTGCGCTGCCCGTCCATGACCACGAGCGGATCGCGGCGGCGACCGGGCGCCACGTCGTCGAGCGGTACGGCATGACGGAGACCCTGATGAACACCGGTGTCCGTGCGGACGGCGAACCGCGGCCCGGGACGGTCGGCAAACCCCTGCTCGGCGTCGAACTCCGGCTGGTCGAGGAGGACGGCACCCCGCTTGCCGACCCGACGGCCGAGGGCGCTGTGGGCGAGATCCAGGTACGCGGCCAGAACGTCTTCACCGGCTATCTGAACCGCCCGGACGCGACGGCGGCCGCGTTCACCGAGGACGGCTGGTTCCGTACGGGCGACATGGCGACCCTCGACGCGGACGGCTGTGTACGGATCGTCGGCCGCAAGGCGACCGACCTGATCAAGAGCGGGGGCTACAAGATCGGCGCGGGCGAGATCGAGAACGCGCTGCTGGACCACCCGGGCGTCCGCGAGGCCGCCGTCACCGGGGAGCCGGACCCGGATCTGGGCGAGCGGATCGTCGCCTGGGTGGTGCCGTCCGATCCGGGCGCCCCGCCCGCGGAGGCCGAGCTGGCGGACCACGTGGCGGCTCAGCTCGCCCCGCACAAGAGGCCGCGCACGGTCCGTTATCTGGAGGCGCTGCCCCGCAACGACATGGGCAAGATCATGAAGCGGTCGCTCGGTGCGTAGGCGGCCGACGCGCGGCAGGCGATCGCGGCACCCGACGGCGAGTCCACCATGCGGGGCGACGAATGGCTGGTTAGCGTGAAAAACGGGACCAATCATCGAGTCAGGAGCGCAGAGTAATGGCCGCAGAACCTGAGGGCACGCCGTGCTGGGCGGACGCCATGTTCACCGATCTGGAGGGGGCGAAGAGCTTCTACGGTGACGTGCTGGGCTGGACCTTCAGCGAGGCGTCGTCGGAGTTCGGCAACTACACGCAGGCGTACGCGAACGGCAAGGCGGTGGCCGCCGTCGTACCGCCCATGCCCGGCCAGGAGGGCCAGTCGGCATGGTGCCTGTACTTCGCGTCGCCCGACGCCGCCGCCACCGCCACGAAGATCCGGGACAACGGCGGCGAGGTGCTGATGGACCCGATGCAGGTCGGCGACTTCGGCACGATGCTGCTGGCCCGCGATCCGAGCGGTGTGACGTTCGGCGTGTGGCAGGCGGGGCAGCACAAGGGATTCGAGGCCAAGGGCACGCCCGGTGCGTACTGCTGGTCGGAGGTGTTCACCCGGGAACCCGCGACGGCGGACTCCTTCTTCCCCGCCGTCTTCCCGTACAACGTGAAGCAGATGAAGGACGAGGCGATCGACTTCTCCATCTACGACCTGGGCGCCGACCCGATCATGGGGCGGATGAAGATGACGGACGACTTCCCGCCCGAGGTCCCGCCGTACATCAACGTGTACTTCACCGTCGAGGACTGCGACGCGGCGGTGGCGAAGGCGACGGAGCGCGGGGCGATCCTCCGGTTCGGTCCGATGACCAGCCCCTTCGGCCGGTTCGCCGCACTGAGCGACCCGCAGGGTGCGGCGTTCTCGGTGATCGACGTCAAGACGACCGGGGGCGACATGCCGGAGTTCTCCAACTCGACCGCCTGAGCGGCGGCACAGTCCGGCCGTCCGGCCCACCGGCAGCCGGTCACAGCCAGCCGGTCGCTGTCTGTCGGCGACCGGCTGCTGTCTCTGCCCCTCCACTTGGCTCCGTACCCAACCGCGCAGAAGCGAGAGCGCTGCTTCGGACCGCGAGCCCCGCACTTGGACGGTATGGCGTCCGACCGGTCACGGCTGCGGATCACGCGCGTCGTACCGGGTGAACCCGCGCCACCTCAGCGCGAGCAGCGACACCGCGACCACGCATGCGATCCCGCCCCCGGTGACCGCCACCGCCGGGGACGTCAGGTCGGCGACCGAGCCCGCCAGAAAGTCGCCGAGCCGCGGCCCACCGGCCACCACCACGATGAACACGCCCTGCAGCCGCCCGCGCATCTCGTCCGGCACCGCCGCCTGGAGCATGGTGTTGCGGAAGACCATCGAGATGGTGTCCGAGCATCCGGCGAGCGCCAGCAGGATCAGCCCGAGCCAGAGCTGACGGGTCAGCCCGAAAACGGCGATGGCGCTCCCCCAGCACATCACCGCGACGATCACCGCCAGCCCGTGCCGCCTGATCCGGCCCAGCCAGCCGGAGAACACCCCGCCCAGCAGCGCCCCCAGCGCCGGAGCAGCGACCAGCAGCCCGGTGGTTTTCGCGTCACCGCCGAACCAGACCACGGCGACGACCGGGAAGAGGGCCCGCGGATGGGCGAGGACCATGGCGCACAGGTCGCTGAAGAAGGTCATCCGCAGATTGGGCCGCGCTCCCAGGAAACGCAGCCCGTCGGCGACGGAGGCCCGCTTCTCCCCGCTCCCCTTCCCCGCACCCTCCCCGCGTTCGGGAAGCATCGGAGGCAGCCGCCACATCGCATACAGCGAGGCGGTAAAGGTGACGGCGTCGACGCTGTACGCGGCCCGGTACCCCCACCAGCCGACGATGAGCCCGCCGAGCATCGGCCCGACCAGTACACCGGTGGTGCTGGTCATGGAGTTGAGCGCATTGGCGGCGGGCAGCTGCTCGGCCGGCAGCAGCCGGGCGATCATCGAGCTGCGGGCCGGTGAGTTGAGCGCGAAGCAGACCGCCTGAAGGGCGACGACCACGTACAGCAGCCCCACCTGCTCCACCCCTGCGACGGTGGCGGCGACCAGGGCGACGGAGAGCACGAACGAACCGGACGAGCTGGCCAGCCCCAGCTTGCGACGGTCGACGGTGTCCGCGACGGCACCGCCGTACAGACCGAAGACGACCAGCGGCAGGAACGAACAGATTCCGATCAGCCCGACCGAGAAGGCGGATCCGGTGATGTCGTACACCTGCAGGGACACGGCGAGCGCCGTCATCCCCTGCCCGATCCAGGAGACCGTGTTCCCGAACCAGAGCCTGCGGTAGTCGAGCGAGGTCCGCAGTGGGGTCAGGTCGGCGAGTATGCGGAGGCGCTGGGCGGGTTCTTCGCTCGTTTCGGTCACAGCGGATGGTAACGACCGGCCCCCGCCCGCCTTCGCCCGGAGCTGCCCTGGCCGCCGAAGCCGGGGCCTGCCGTCCGGCGCGGACCGGCACGCCGGGGCTCACCCGCTCACCCGCTCCCGCTCACTGCCAAAAAACCTCTGACGTGCCGGCAGCAGGGCGGGCGACACCGTTCCGCGGCGGGGGCTGGGCGGAGAACAGCGTGGCGTACAGACCACTCCGACCGAGAAGTTGCGCATGCGTGCCCGACTCCACCAGCCGGCCCTCGTCCAGCACCAGAATGCGGTCGGCGTCCGAGGCCAGGGCCAGATCGTGGGTGATCACGATGGTGGTGCGCCCTTCGGCAAGGCGCCGCAGCGGTCCGAGGATGCGCTGAGCGGCCACGGTGTCCAGCCCCGTGGTGGGCTCGTCGAGCAGCAGAACGGGCGCGTCACGCAACATCGCGCGGGCAATGGCGACGCGCTGCAACTGGCCTCCGGAGAGCCGGGCGGTTCCGGGGGAAATGACGGTGCCGTAGCCATCCGGAAGGGCCCTGATGAAGCCGTCGGCGTCGGCTGCCCGCGCGGCATCCACGACATCACTGTGGGTGGCGCCGGGACGTCCGCAGCCGATGTTCTCCTCGATGGTGTCGTGCAGGACGAGTGTGTCCTGGGGAAGGAGCGTGATGTTCCGGCGGAGGTGGGTGAGCGGCATCCGGTCCACGGACACGCTGTCCAGTCGGATGCTGCCGGAGTCGGGATCGTAGAACCTCAGCAGCAGGGACGCCAAGGTCGACTTGCCCGCGCCGCTGGGGCCGGTGATGACCAGCAGCTCCCCGGGGCTCGCGGTGAAGGAGAGGTCGCGGAGAACCGGCTCGCTGTTGCCGGGGTAGCGGAAGGAGACCTGGCGTGCTTCCACCTTGCCGAATGCGCGGCTGCGGACGGGCACGGGCACCGAATCGGCCGGGTCGGTGACGGCGGGCGGGGCGTCGAGGATCTCCAGCAGCCGCTCGGCAGCGGCAGTCGCAGCGGTGGCCGTCAGGCCGAGCTGGCCCAGCGAGCGCACCGGTGGGTAGAGGTAGCCGATGAAGGCGGCGAAGGCCAGGAGCTGTCCCAGGGTCATCCGTCCTGCGGCGATCTCCCATGCCCCCAGACCGATGATCGTCAGGATGCAGAGCGTTTCGAGGACCTCCACGGTCTCGGCGTAAAGCGCGGTGAGGCGGACGCCGGATACCGCCGCCTTCAGCCGCTTTCGCGCCTTGTCCTGGAGCCGTTCCTCCTCGTCCCGCTGCCTGTTGTACGCCTGGGTCAGAACGACGTTGACCAGCGTCTCCTCGACCACTGCCGTGATGGCACCGTCCGCTGCGCGTCCTCGACGGGACACCTCACGCAGACGCCCCGTGAACATGCGGGTCATGACGAAGAAGAGCGGGACCAGGACAAAGGTGGCGAGGGCCAGATCCCACCGCAGCCACAGGGCGGCGGCGGAGAAGAAGATCGTGCTGAAAAGGGCCGAGGCCACCCCGACGATGCCGGAGACCACGAGCTGCTCGATGGCTTCCACGTCGCCGGTCAGTCGTTCCACCAGGTCACCGCGGCGGTTGCGCTGGAAGAAGTGCGGCGGCAGCGTCTGGAGATGCGAGAAGACCCGCGCCCGTAGCCGCAGTACAAAGCGTTCGGCGGTCCAGGCCGCGAGCGAACTGCCCAGATACCCCACCACCGCACCGAGGGCGGCGACGGCGAACCATTGACCGGCGGGCTTCCAGAAGGCGCTGACGGAGCCTGTCTGCAGGGCCTTGTCGGTGAGTTGGGCAAAGAGCAGGATCGTCACGGTCTCGGCGATCGCGGCCATGACGGCGAACAGACAGATCAGGACGATCCAGCGCCGGTCCCCCCGCGTCAGTGGCCAGAAGCGCCGGAACGAGACGGCGATACTGATGGGATCGGTGCGGATCGGCACATCAGTGGCCGAGTACTGGGTCGGCTCGTCAGGGCGGGCTGCATGCCGGGGTGAGCTGCGGAGGCTCATGGGCGTCACGTCACAGGGGTGCTCGGGCTATGGTCCGTCGCCATAGACGCAGGCCCCAACACTTCGAGGCGGACCCGCGCGGAAGCGCGAGCCAGCCTCGAAGCAGTTGGGATGGAGGATGTACGGTCAGTAACCGCACCACCCGCCGCCGCGACCATATCCGCGGCCGAATCCACGGCCTCCGCGGCCGAATCCGTATCCGCCGCCTCCGCGACCGAATCCGTATCCGCCGCCTCCGCGGCCGAATCCGTATCCGCCGCCTCCGCGGCCGTAGCCTCCGAAGCCCCGGCCCCTGTCTCCGCGGAAGATGCTGCGTGCGTTCATCTCCGGCTCCTAACGAGGTTGATGTGCCGCCCCTTGCTCCAACTGCGGCACCTCCGAGATTACGACCACCCCCAACTCGCAACAAGTCGGGCAAGAGCTGATTCAGGCGAAACTTACGAAATGCCCCGAATTCTCGGGCTTTGCCGGGCATGACTCCCCGGCACACCCCTCCCGTACCGCCCGCCGGCGGGCCGTACGGGGCCCTCGCTGAATCGACCTGACGGTGCCTCGCCGGGCGAGGCGCACCTGACTGGGCATCCGCACACTCCCCGAAGCATGCATATACCAATGACATATTCGTTTGGCATATGCGCAACTCTCGGCCATCCCCTTGTGCGCACCGAGCGGCACACCAACCAGGCTCACCGACACGGTTTCTGACGGTTCAAGGCACGGGAGGTTCCGACCGCATCCCGGCCGACCCACACCACGGCACCCCGGACCGCAGCGCCGCATCGGCACCCACCGGGCCGGTTCGGGCGAGCAACGCGCAACCGCACGGCGCGACTTCCTCGTGACAGCTCATACCGTCCACCCCCCGTTGTGGGGTGCTCGGCCGCGCAAGGACGCCCCGCGACCTGCGGTGACGCACCCCGGGACGAACACGCAGGGCGTCACTCCGCCACCGGCCGCACATCGCCCCTTCGGGCCCGCGGCACCACGCCGCGGCCCGCTCCCCCATCGCGAGTTCGGCCTTCCTCAGCAAGGACGTGCAGGCATCCGGGGCGAGCAGGATCGTGGAGTGGCGCAGCGACTCCTTAATAACGTGCAGGTCGCCAAATAACGTGCAGGCCGCCGTCGCCCCGACGCGTGAGGGTCGCCCGCCCTCTGCTCGGCGGCATGCGCAGCTCCCGCGTCAGCTCCTGGGCAACGCCTCGGGCGGCCTCGGCCTCCGGCCAAGCAGACCCCCTGCCCACCGGGGGTCCGCGACGGTCCGCTCCCACGCCGCCTTGCGGAGCCGACGGATCCGGGACTCCAGGCGCCCATGCTTCCGCAGGAGCGTCAAGGCCCAGTCACTGGTCGTAGGCTCGCCGTTCCACGTTTCTGCGACCTCCAGCAGCAGGACCGTCCGGCCGGGCGGGTGCCGGTACCCCTCCCGGCAGGCTCAGCCCCGTCGCGTCGCCCGGCACGCCATCCCCCAAGGCATTGAGGGCCAGGGGGACCCCCTTCCGCGTCGGCCAAAAAGCCTGGCAGTTCCTCCCCCGAGCTCCCAGCTTCGTTCGAGCAGGGGAGACCCCACCCCAGGACCTCCGGCCGTCTTGCGATCGCATGCGCCGGACGGCGCTCCTCATGGGGTAAACAGTGCCAGTCACGGCACCAGTGCGACCCGCTGTTCGAGGGAAGCCACCGGCGCGCCTCCCTGACGCCATCGACATTTCGGCCGACTATGGGGCGAGCGAGCGATCACGAGGGACACGCAGAGGCCCCCGCGGACGCGGGGGCCTCTGCGTTGTTCCAGGTCAAACGCTTCCGCCAGGAACAGTGAACGTGGGGCGGGTGGGACTCGAACCCACGGCCGACGGATTATGAGTCCGCTGCTCTAACCGGCTGAGCTACCGCCCCTTTTCGGCGTGGCGCGTACAAGTGTGCGCGCCGTCTGCCGCAGCATAGCCGGTCATACGATCTCTCGCTCCGGATGGTCGGCTTCGCATGACCATGAAGACAGAGTCGGCCGCCGGCCGCTTCCGAACAGCGGAAATCAGACGCGAAAGAGTCCGCGTCGGCTCCGGCCCGGCACGCGAAAGAGGACCCCGAAGGGCCCTCTTCCGTTCCGCTCCCCCGACTGGACTCGAACCAGTAACCCTCCGGTTAACAGCCGAATGCTCTGCCAATTGAGCTACAGGGGATCGCGCTCCCCCGACTGGACTCGAACCAGTAACCTGCCGGTTAACAGCCGGCTGCTCTGCCAATTGAGCTACAGGGGATTGCTGCGTTGCACCGAACCTTACCTGCCTGGCTACTGCCGGGCGGCGCGCGTTCGCTGCGACACATACATTAGCGCAAGCAGGGGGGTGCTTTGCCAATCGGTATCGCGCGGGGTGATCTCGGGCGCCGACGGGTAGGCGGGCAGCACACGTCGCACGGAGCAGGAGAAGGGTGGCAACCATGCGGTACCGGCTCACGTTCATCGCCGGACTGGCCCTCGGTTACGTACTCGGCACACGGGCCGGACGCGAGCGCTACGAGCAGATGAAGAAGTCCGCACGCCAGTTCGCCCAGAATCCGGCCGTGCGCAACAGCGCCGAGTCTGCGGCGCAGACCGGCCGCGAGTTCGCCGGCAAGGCGTACCACGCAGTGAGCGACAAAGTAGGGGAAAAGATGCCCGCCTCGGTGGCCGAGCGGATGCGGTCGCTGCGGGACCGGAGCCGGGGGCAGGGCATCGAGGACGACTGGGGCACCAGCAACACGTAACCGGGCCGGCCGGCCCTCCATCCGTACGGGAATGGTCCGGCGGTGCGGCAGAATCTCCCCATGGGCATAGTCGCCGGCTTGGACAGTTCTTCGGCCTTCACACACATCGTCGTCTGCGATGCGGACACTGGTGCCGTACTCCGGCAGGGGTACGCCGCACATCCCGTCGAGGCGAAGGCCACCGAGGTGGACCCGCAGGCGTGGCTGCTCTCGCTCGGTGAGGCAGCCACCGGCGGGCTGCTCGAAGGTGTGCAGGCCATCGGTGTCTCCGCGCAGCAGCACGGTCTGGTGCCGCTGGACCAGCAGGGCAATCTCGTCCGTCCGGCGCTCCTCGGCAACGACAAGCGGGCGCAGGTCGCCGCGGCCGATCTGGTCGACGGGCTCAGCGGGCGGCAGGCCTGGGCCGAGGCGGTCGGGGCTGTCCCGCAGGCCGCGCAGCCGGTGTCGAAACTGCGGTGGCTGGCGCGGAGCGAGCCGGATTCGGCGCGGCGGGTCGCCGCGGTGCTGCAGCCGCACGACTGGCTGGTGTGGCAACTGCTGGGCCGGCCGAGCCGGCGGACCACCGACCGCGGTGCAGCGTCCGGGACGGGGTACTGGTCGGCCAGGACCGGTTCGTACCGGCCCGATCTGGTGGAGCTCGCGCTCGGACAACAGGCGGCGCTGCCGGAGGTGCTCGGTCCCTCCGATGCGGCCGGGACGACGCCCGAAGGGCTGCTGATCTCGGCCGGGACCGGCGAGACGATGGCGGCGGCGTTCGGACTCGGGGTCGGGGTCGGCGATGCGGTCGTGTCGCTCGGAGCCTCCGGTTCGGTCATGGCGGTGCACCACGAGGCGCTGTCCGATCCGACCGGGATCATCACGTCGTTCGCGGATGCCACCGGGATGCATCTGCCGGTCGTGCACACACTCAATGCGGTGCGTGCGCTGCGGGGCTCCGCCGAGATGCTGGGGCTGGAGAGCCTGGAGGAGCTGTCCGCGCTGGCGCTGAAGTCGACGCCGGGCGCCTCCGGACTCGTACTCCTGCCCTATCTGGAAGGCGAGCGCACGCCCCATCTGCCGCACACCGCGGGAACGCTGAGCGGGCTGCGGCGCGAGTCGATGAAGCCGGAGCATCTGGCGCGGGCGGCGTTCGAAGGGATGCTGTGCTCGCTGGCCGACGCCCTCGATGTGCTGCGCGGCCGTGGAGTCGAGGTCCGTCGGGTGTTCCTGCTGGGGGCGGCGGCCGAACTGCCGGCCGTGCAGGGTCTTGCCCCCGCGCTGTTCGGTACACAGGTCGTCGTACCGCAGCCGGCCGAGTACGCGGCGCTGGGCGCCGCCCGGCAGGCGGCCTGGGCGCTCGGGGTCTCTCAGGGGACGCTCGATCCGCGGACTCCCCCGGCCTGGCAGGGTGCGGCGGCCCAGGTGCTGGAGCCGGGCGAGGAACTGCCGGTCGGCCAGGCGGTGCGGCAGCAGTACACCGCCACGCGGGACCAGTTCTACCCCGGGGCGTTCGACTCCACGCTCTGAGCCGGGCGCTCTCGGTGACATAGGCCGGTCCCCGGTCGGAGGTTCGCTCTCCGGCGGGTGGACCGGGTCCCGTTTTGACCTGGGCTTGAGGAAAAACGTTCGCGGTCACACCGGTCCTTGCCGGAAAATGGGTCGACTCCCGACCTCATGCCGACTCCGAGAGACACGCGTGCTCATAAAACTCCTGCGGGGCTACCTCGGCCCATACAAGAAACCGATCATGCTGCTGGTGGCGCTCCAGCTGCTGCAGACCTGCGCCACCCTCTATCTCCCCTCCCTCAACGCCGACATCATCGACAACGGTGTCGTCGCGGGGGACACGGGCTACATCCTGGAGTACGGCGGCATCATGCTCGGCGTCTCCATCGCCCAGGTCGTCTGCAACATGGGGGCGGTCTTCTACGGTGCGCGCACCGCGGCCGCGCTCGGCCGGGATGTCCGGGCGTCGGTCTTCGACCGGGTTCAGTCGTTCTCGGCACGTGAGGTCGGGCGCTTCGGGGCACCCTCGCTGATCACCCGTACGACCAATGACGTCCAGCAGGTCCAGATGCTGGTCCTGATGACGTTCACCATGATGGTCTCGGCACCGATCATGTGTGTAGGCGGCATCATTCTGGCGCTCGGCCAGGATGTTCCGCTGTCGGCGGTACTGCTCGCGGTGGTGCCGGTACTCGGCATCGCGGTGGGTCTCATCGTGCGGCGGATGCGGCCGCTGTTCCGCACGATGCAGGAGCGGCTCGACACCGTGAACCGGGTGCTGCGCGAGCAGATCACCGGCAACCGGGTCATCCGTGCCTTCGTGCGGGACTCGTACGAGGAGAAGCGGTTCCGCGGCGCCAACACCGAGCTGACCGATGTGGCGCTCTCCACCGGGCGTCTGATGGCGCTGATGTTCCCGACCGTGATGACGGTCGTGAACGTGTCGTCGATCGCCGTGGTCTGGTTCGGTGCGCACCGGATCGACAGCGGCGGAATGCAGATCGGCGCGCTGACCGCGTTCCTCGCCTACCTGATGCAGATCGTCATGTCGGTGATGATGGCCACCTTCATGTTCATGATGGTGCCGCGCGCCGAGGTGTGTGCCGAGCGCATCCAGGAGGTCCTGGAGACCGATTCGAGTGTCGTGCCGCCGGTCGAGCCGGTGCGGGAGCTGCGCGCCCACGGTCATCTGGAGGTGCGGGGTGTGGACTTCCGCTACCCGGGCGCCGAGGAGCCGGTGCTGCGGTCGGTGGATCTGGTGGCACGGCCCGGCGAGACAACCGCGATCATCGGGTCGACGGGCAGCGGGAAGTCGACGCTGCTCGGTCTCGTACCGCGGCTGCTCGATGTGACGGACGGCCAGGTGCTGGTCGACGGCACGGACGTACGGACGCTGGAGCCGAAGCTGCTGTCGAAGACGGTGAGTCTGGTTCCGCAGAAGCCGTATCTGTTCTCCGGTACCGTCGCGACGAATCTGCGGTACGGAAACCCGGACGCGACCGACGAGGAGCTGTGGCACGCGCTGGAGGTCGCGCAGGCCAAGGAGTTCGTCGAGGAGCTGGAGCATGGGCTGCACGCGCCGATCGCGCAGGGCGGCACCAATGTCTCCGGCGGGCAGCGGCAGCGACTCGCGATCGCGAGAACGCTGGTGCAGCGACCGGAGATCTATCTCTTCGACGACTCGTTCTCCGCGCTCGACTACGCGACGGATGCCGCGCTGCGCGAAGCGCTGTCGCGGGAGACGGCCGAGGCGACCGTGGTGATAGTGGCGCAGCGGGTGTCCACCATCCGTGACGCGGACCGGATCCTGGTGCTCGACGAGGGCCGGGTCGTCGGGACCGGCACCCATTACGAGCTGATGGACGGCAATGAGACCTACCGGGAGATCGTGCTCTCCCAGCTGACGGAAGCGGAGGCCGCGTAATGGCCGGTCCTGGCGGACGCATGATGGCGGGCGGGGCGCCGACCGACCGGTCCATGGACTTCAAGGGGTCCTCGAAGCGGTTGCTGAGGCGCTTCGCGACGGAGAAGGCCACGCTGTACGTGATGCTGGCGGCCGGTGTGCTGAGCGTCGGGCTCTCGGTCGTCGGGCCGAAGATCCTCGGCAAGGCGACCGACCTGGTGTTCGCCGGCGTCATCGGCCGGCAGATGCCCGAGGGAACGACCAAGGAACAGGCCGTCGAGGGCCTGCGCAACAGCCACAGCCGCCTCGCCGACATGCTCTCCGGGGTCGACTTCACCCCCGGGCAGGGCATCGACTTCGATGCGGTGGGGAACGTACTGCTGGCGGCGCTGGCGATCTACGTCGGTGCCGGTCTGCTGATGCTGGTGTCGACACGCCTGTCGATTCGGGTGATCAACCGGGTTGTGTTCCAGATCCGCGAGGACATCCAGACGAAGCTGTCCCGGCTGCCGCTGTCCTACTTCGACCGGGCCAAGCGCGGCGAGGTGCTCAGCCGGGCGACCAACGACATCGACAACATCTCGCAGACGTTGCAGCAGACGATGGGCCAGCTCATCAACTCCCTGCTGACCATCATCGGCGTGCTGGTCGTGATGTTCTGGATCTCGCCGCTGCTGGCGCTGGTCGCACTGGTGACGGTCCCGCTGTCGGTGGTCGTGGCGACGAGGGTCGGCAAGCGGTCGCAGCCGCAGTTCGTGCAGCAGTGGAAGGTGACGGGAAAGCTCAACGCCCATATCGAGGAGATGTACACCGGGCACACCCTGGTGAAGGTCTTCGGACGGCAGGAGGAGTCCGCGAGGGACTTCGCCGAGCAGAACGACGCGCTGTACGAGGCGAGCTTCAAGGCGCAGTTCAACAGCGGGATCATGCAGCCGCTGATGATGTTCGTGTCGAACCTGAACTATGTGCTGATCGCCGTCGTCGGTGGTCTGCGGGTGGCGTCGGGTTCACTGTCGATCGGTGACGTCCAGGCGTTCATCCAGTACTCGCGGCAGTTCTCGATGCCGCTGACGCAGGTCGCGTCGATGGCGAACCTGGTGCAGTCCGGCGTCGCGTCCGCCGAGCGGATCTTCGAGCTGCTGGATGCCGAGGAGCAGGACGCCGACCCCAGCACGGGTGAGCGTCCGGCGGAACTGCTCGGCAGCGTCTCGCTGGAGAAGGTGTCGTTCCGCTACGACCCCGACAAGCCGCTCATCGAGGACCTGTCGCTGAATGTCGAGCCGGGCCACACGGTCGCGATCGTCGGCCCGACCGGCGCCGGCAAGACGACGCTGGTCAACCTGCTCATGCGCTTCTACGAGGTGACGGGCGGGCGGATCGCTCTCGACGGGGTCGACGTGTCGAAGATGTCGCGCGACGCGCTGCGGTCGGGGATCGGCATGGTCCTGCAGGACACCTGGCTGTTCGGCGGTTCGATCGCGGACAACATCGCGTACGGCGCTGCGCGCGAGGTCACCCGGGAGGAGATCGAGGAAGCGGCGAGGGCGGCCCACGCCGACCGCTTCATCCGTACCCTGCCGGACGGTTACGACACGGTGATCGACGACGAGGGCTCCGGGGTCAGCGCGGGTGAGAAGCAACTGATCACCATCGCGCGGGCGTTCCTGTCCGACCCGGTGATCCTGGTGCTCGACGAGGCGACGAGCTCCGTCGACACGCGAACCGAGGTGCTGATCCAGAAGGCGATGGCCCGGCTGGCGCACGGCCGTACGAGCTTTGTGATCGCGCACCGGCTCTCCACCATCCGGGACGCGGACGTCATCCTGGTGATGGAGAACGGGTCGATCGTCGAACAGGGCACGCACGAGGAGCTGTTGGAGGCGCAGGGGGCCTACGCCCGGCTGTACGCGGCGCAGTTCGCGCAGGCGGTCGCCGAGGTCGACTGATCCCTCGCGGAAGTCCTGTGGTCACACTGCCGTCGTCGCCCGAAGGGCGGCCGCCCGGCGCCCGGTGTGTGCGTGCCGTGCGACGTCCGGCCGTGTGACCACAGAACCTAGTCGAGGTAGCCGCGGAGCTGGTCGGCGAAGGCGTGGTCCCGCAGCTTGTTGAGGGTCTTGGATTCGATCTGGCGGATGCGCTCGCGCGTCACGCCGAAGATCCGGCCTATCTCCTCAAGCGTGCGGGGCCGGCCGTCGTCCAGCCCGTAGCGCAGCTGGACGACCTTCCGCTCCCGCTCGTTCAGGGTGGAGAGCACCGCTTCGAGGTGCTCTCGCAGCAGCAGGAACGCGGCGGACTCCACAGGGGACGCCGCGTCGCCGTCCTCGATCAGGTCGCCGAGCGCGACGTCGTCCTCCTCGCCGACCGGTGCGTGCAGCGAGACGGGTTCCTGGGCGAGCCGCAGCACTTCGTCGACCCGTTCCGGTGTCAGGTCGAGCTGGGCGGCGACCTCTTCGGGCGTCGGCTCGTAGCCGCGCTCCTGGAGCATCCGGCGCTGGACCCGTACGACGCGGTTGATCAGCTCGACGACATGGACGGGAACCCTTATGGTCCGCGCCTGGTCGGCGAGGGCGCGGGACATGGCCTGCCGGATCCACCAGGTCGCGTACGTCGAGAACTTGTAGCCCCGGGCGTAGTCGAACTTCTCGACCGCCCTGATCAGCCCGAGGTTCCCCTCCTGGACCAGATCGAGCATCGTCAGCCCGCGGCCGATGTAGCGTTTGGCGACGGAGACGACGAGCCGCAGGTTCGCCTCGATCAGACGGCGCTTCGCCATCCGCCCCATGACCACCAACCGGTCCAGATCGACGGCGAGTCGGGAGTCCGGGTCCGGGGTGCCCGCAAGCCGCTCCTCGGCGAACAGACCGGCTTCGACTCGGCGGGCGAGTTCCACCTCGTCGGCGGCGGTGAGCAGCGGGATGCGTCCGATCTCCCGCAGATACTGACGGAAGAGGTCGGAGGACGGACCGCCGGGGTCGGGGCGCCCGCGCGGCTCCGGCGGTTCGGGCACCTCCGCCTGCTCCTCCATGACGCCGGCTGCTTCGGGTATGTCCGACAGCTCGGGCGGTTCGGGTGTCGGCGGGTCCACCGCGGCCTCCGGATGATGCATGGCCCGGTTCTGCGCGGGGACGGCCGAGACACGCTCGGTTGTGGTCACGGTCCGGGTCTGCACGGGGGCGACCTCCAGGTGATCGCTGCCGGATCGCGGGGGATGGGGCCCACCGTGCAGTGGGCGGACCGCGCTCCGATGACTCAGGCACCGCCATCCAGTGTGGGGGAAGACACATCACTGCCACGAGGGGCGTGCGCGGACTTTCTGAGTCCGGTCCGTAACCGGCCGGTTACCGGAGGGTGCTGCCCTCGGGGGGGCGGTCAGAGTGCGTCGGCACCGTGATTGCGCAGGGACTGGGCGTACTGCTGCAGCACCCAGACCTCGTTCTGCGCGGCCGCCAGGTGATCCGGGGCGACATTGCTGCCCAGGCGGGTGAGGCTGCCCTGGACGTCGTTGATCCGCCGGTCCACGGCGCGCAGCCGGACCTTGACCAGATGCTCGCCCGCGTACGCCTCGTCGATGGACTTGCCGTGGAAGACCTCGACGGCGAGCTCGGTGACCAGCTTGCGCACGGTGTCGTTGGGGGCGGCGTCGAGGACGCCGACCAGATACTCGCGGTTGTCGGCGAGGCCCTGTTCGGCGCCGCCCGACTCCGCGATGCACTGGCGCACCGCGGCGTACGGCGGGGCGGTGAACTCGTCGACCCCGTAGGCGTCGAAAGCCGGGGAGACCAGGGCGGGCTTCTGCAGGGCGAGTTTGAGGAGCTCCCGCTCGGTGCGGTGGGCGGGGCTGCGGAGGTTGAGCGCGGGGCCCGAGGGGCCGGTCGGGGCCTGGACCTGCTGGTGCGGGGGGCCGCCGCGGGAGGGTGCGGGTGCGGGACCCCGGTCGCCGCGCTCGCGGGCCCAGCGGGCGAGCTGCGCGACGCGCTTGACGACGAACTGGGTGTCGAGAATGCCGAGCATCCCCGCCAGCTGGACCGCGACCTCGTGCTGGGAGGAGCTGTTCTTGATCCGGGCGACGACGGGCGCGGCCTCGTCCAGCGCGGCGCCGCGGCCCGCCGGGGTCTCCAGGTCGTACCGCCCGACGATCTGGCGGAGCGCGAACTCGAAGAGCGGGGTGCGGGGTTCGACCAGCTCGCGAACGGCCTCGTCGCCCTTGACGAGACGCAGATCGCACGGGTCCATGTTGTCCGGGGCGATCGCGATGTACGTCTCCGCGGCGAACTTCTGGTCGTCCTCGAAGGCGCGCAGGGCGGCCTTCTGACCCGCCGCGTCACCGTCGAACGTGAAGATCACGCGGGCGCTGCCGTTGTCCATCAGGAGCCGGCGGAGGATCTTGATGTGATCGCCGCCGAACGCCGTGCCGCAGGTGGCGATGGCGGTGGTGATCCCTGCGAGGTGGCAGGCCATGACGTCGGTGTAGCCCTCGACGACGACGGCCCGGCTGGACTTCGCGATGTCCTTCTTCGCGAGGTCGATCCCGTACAGCACCTGCGACTTCTTGTAGATCGCGGTCTCGGGGGTGTTGAGGTACTTGGGGCCGTTGTCGTCGTCGCGGAGCTTGCGGGCGCCGAAGCCGACGACCTCGCCCGACGTGTCGCTGATCGGCCACATCAGCCGGCCGCGGAAGCGGTCGATGGGGCCGCGGCGGCCGTCCTGGGAGAGGCCGGAGGTGATCAGCTCCCGGTCGCTGAACCCCTTGCCGCGTAGATAGCGGGTGAGGTGGTCCCAGCCGGCCGGGCTGTAGCCGACGCCGAAGTGGGCGGCGGCCGCCTGGTCGAAGCCGCGCTCGGCAAGGAACTTCCGGCCGATCTCCGCCTCGGGACTGTCCAGCTGCTCGACGTAGAACTGGGCGGCGATCTTGTGCGCCTCGACCAGCCGGATGCGCTCGCCACGCTGGTGGGAGGGGTTGTAGCCGCCCTCCTCGTACCGCAGGGTGATGCCCGCCTTGGCGGCGAGGCGTTCGACCGTCTCGGAGAAGGAGAGATGGTCGATCTTCATCACGAAGGCGATCGTGTCGCCGCCCTCCTGGCAGCCGAAGCAGTGGAAGAGACCCTTGCTCGGGCTGACCTGGAAGGAGGGGGACTTCTCGTCGTGGAACGGGCAGAGCCCCTTGAGGTTGCCTCCGCCCGCGTTCCTCAGCTGCAGGTACTCGGACACGACGGCGTCGATCGGGACCGCGTCCCGGACCGCCTTCACATCGTCGTCATTGATCCTGCCTGCCACGGGTGAAGTCTACGGGTGGGCTCGGACAGGACGGGTCCGTCATGGGTGTCGCGGGCGCCGGGTGGAACCGTGAGCGCACCCGCCCGGCACGGAACAGCAGCTTCCGCAAAGGGCTCAGGCCAGGGATTCCAGCGGTACCGACGGGTCCGCGAGCGCGTCCGCGTCGACCGGCCGGCCGGCCTTGATCAGCTCCTGCACGGTTTCGGTGACGTCCCACACATTGACGTTCATCCCGGCCAGCACCCTGCGGTCCTTCAGCCAGAACGCGATGAACTCCCGCTTGCCCGCGTCCCCGCGGATCACGACCTGGTCGTACGAGCCCGGCGGCGCCCAGCCCGAGTATTCGAGCCCCAGGTCGTACTGGTCGGAGAAGAAATACGGCACCCGGTCGTAGCTGACGTCCTGGCCGAGCATGGCGCGGGCCGCGGCCGGGCCGCTGTTCAGCGCGTTCGCCCAGTGCTCCACGCGCAGCCGGGTACCGAGCAGCGGGTGCAGCGCGTTGGCGACGTCCCCGGCCGCGTAGATGTGCGGGTCGGAGGTGCGCAGCGAGGCGTCGACGGCGATGCCGCCGCCGTCGCTGCGGGCCGCGATGTCGAGACCGGCGGCCTCGGCGAGGGCGGCGCGCGGGGCGGCACCGATCGCGGCGAGCACGTCGTGGGCGGGGTGTTCCTCACCGTCGTCGGTGCGGGCGGCGAGAACCATCCCGTCCTGGCCGATGATCTCGGTGAGCTTGCGGCCGAAGTGGAAGCGGACGCCGTGGTCGCTGTGGAGCTCGGTGAAGATCTGGCCGAGCTCCGGGCCGATGACCCGGAACAGCGGGGTCGCCTCCGGTTCGACGATGGTGACCTCCGCACCGTATCCGCGGGCCGCCGCCGCGACCTCCAAGCCGATCCAGCCGGCTCCGGCGATCACCAGATGGCCGTTGTCGCGGCCAAGTGCGGACAGCACGTTCTTCAGCCGGTCGGCGTGCGCGAGGCGGCGCAGGTGGTGGACGCCCGCCAGGTCGGTACCGGGAATGTCGAGGCGGCGCGGTTCGGCGCCGGTGGCGAGCAGCAGCTTGTCGTAGTGGATGACCGTGCCGTCCCCGAGCTCCACGGAGCGGGCGTCGCGGTCGAGGGCGGTGACCGGCGTGCCGAGGTGCAGCTCCACATCGGCGCCCGCGTACCAGGCCGTCTCGTGGACGAATACGCTCTCGCGTGCCTCCTTGCCCGCCAGATAGCCCTTGGAGAGGGGAGGCCGTTCGTACGGATGGTCACGCTCATCGCCGACCAGGATCACCCGGCCGGTGAACCCCTCCGACCGGAGTGTCTCTGCCGCCTTCGCTCCTGCCAGTCCTCCGCCGACGATGACGAACGTGCGATGTGCGTCGACCACTTGATGCCTCCTCGGTGCTTGCTGCGCGGCGCCGCCAACTGCGAGCGTCCCGCACACAGCGTGATGGCGAAAGAGGGTGTACCCCGATCAGGTCACACCCTGTGGTCACAGGCCAGTCTGCCAACCGGGCCGGCACCACGCGGAGCAGGGTGCTCCGGACGGAGCCGGCGACATCCGGTCCACGGGGCCGGAGTGGGCCGGTGGCATGGGGTGTGCTGTGCGACGGCTGCTTTCACGGCGTCCCGGCTCCCCTGCGCAGTGCGGTATGTGCTCCCAGCACATCACCCGCGGCATCGCTGTGCGGCATCGCCGCGCCCCACCGCCGCAGGACATGCCCGAGGGGCGGGCTCTCAGCCCTCCCGCGCCCACCGCCCCCGCGAGGTGAGCGAGGTGTTCAGGGAACGGGCCGAGGCATCGGTGAGGGCGGCGATCTGGTCGACCAGGACCCGCTTGCCTGCGCGGTCGTCGGGCGCGTGCTCGTACAGCGCGCGGAACTGCGGTTCCAGGCCCTCCGGGGCGCGCGCGGTCAGCGCCGCCGCCAGTTCGGCGATGATGATCCGCTGGTCGGCACGGATCGCCTCCTGTTCGGAGCGCTGCATCACATAGCGGTCGGCCACCGCTTTCAGGACCGCGCATTCGTTGCGCGCCTCGCGGGGGACGACAAGTTCGGCGGCGTACCGTCCGAGGCGGCCGTGCCCGTACGCCTGCCGGGTGGCGGTCTCGGCCGCGAGGCAGAACCTGCCGATCAGCTGGCTCGTCGCGTCCTTCAGGCGGGCCTGGGCGACGGCCGATCCGTCGTAGCCGTGCGGCCACCACTCCTGGGCCATGAGCCGCTCGAGGGCGTCGGCCAGCTCCTGCGGGTCGGTGTCGGCCGGGACGTACCGTCCGATCGCGACGTCCCAGATCTCGCGGCGCTCCGGCTCGGCGAAGAGGCAGTTGGGGTCGATGTGACCGGCGTGCAGTCCGTCCTCGAAGTCGTGCACGGAGTACGCGACGTCGTCGGACCAGTCCATCACCTGGGCCTCGAAGCACTTGCGGTGCTGCGGGGCGCCCTCGCGGGCCCAGCGGAAGACCGGCAGGTCGTCCTCGTAGACCCCGAATTTCGGCGAGCCGGGGTCGGCGGGGTGGGCGCCGCGCGGCCACGGGTACTTGGTGGCGGCGTCGAGCGCGGCCCGGGTCAGATTGAGCCCGACACTGACCAGCTCGCCGGTCCGCACATCGCGCACGAACCGCTTCGGTTCGAGGCGGGTCAGCAGCCGCAGCGACTGGGCGTTGCCCTCGAAGCCCCCGCAGTCCGAGGCGAAGTCGTTGAGCGCCTGCTCGCCGTTGTGCCCGAACGGCGGATGCCCCAGGTCGTGCGCCAGGCACGCCGTCTCGACCAGGTCGGGGTCGCAGCCGAGTGCGGCCCCGAGCTCCCGGCCGACCTGGGCACACTCCAGGGAGTGGGTGAGTCTGGTCCGGGGGCTGGCGTCCCAGGCGAGGCTGCGGGTGCCGGGCGTGACGACCTGGGTCTTGCCGGCGAGTCTGCGCAGCGCCGCGGAGTGCAGCACGCGGGCGCGGTCCCGCTGGAAGGCGGTGCGACCGGGCCGTTTGTCGGGCTCGGTGTCCCAGCGCTCGGCGTCGGCAGCACCGTAGGGCGCGGTGCCGTGGTCCTGTGTGCCCTGCGTACCGTCCATGGTTCCGACAGTAATCGGCCGGACCGACAAGACGGCTCAGGCGGACGCCGGAAGAGGCCCGGTCGCTGCGGATTCATGCGCCTCACGTGCGCCGGAACGTGCCTGGCCGGCCGGCGCCCGGTCGTAACGGGGCAGGAGGGGCGGGACCGGTGACGGTCTTTGCCGCGGGCTCACGGAGCGGCCGACGGCCCGAAGAGGCCCTCCAGAATGTGCGCGACCCCGTCCTCCTCGTTGGACACCGTGTGCGTGGGTACGGCGGCGAGCACGGCCGGGTGGGCGTTGCCCATGGCGTAGCCGGTGCCCGCCCAGGCCAGGACGGTCAGGTCGTTGGGCATGTCACCGAAGGCGATGACCTCCCTGGCGTCGATCCCGCGCCCGGCGCAGAGCTCGGCGAGGGTGCCCGCCTTGGTGACTCCGGACGCGCTGATCTCCAGGAGTCCGCGTCCGCCGGAGTGCGTGAACTGCACCTCGCGGCCCGCCGCGCCCGCCCCTTCGCAGGCGGCGGCCAGCAGGGTGTCCGCGTCGAGCCGGGCGGACCAGGCGAGGAGTTTGGTGACGGGCACGTCGGTGAGCCACAGGTCGGCGAGGGTCGGTACGGGCAGTTCGGCGTCGATGTCCTCGGAGAGCCGCAGCCGGTACGCCGGTTCGTACAGCACCTGGCTGCCGGTCTCCAGGGCGAATCCCACCTCCGGCACAGCGGCGGCGACCGCCGTGGCCACGCGCCGGGCGACGGCGACGGACAGGGCGCGGGAGGAGACGACCGTACGCGTCGCGATGTCGTAGACCAGCGCGCCGTTGCTGCACACCGCCGTCCCCGCCAGCCCGGTCGCGTCGGCGAGCCGGTCGACGAACCTGGGCGGCCTGGCGGTGACCAGGACGACCTCCGCACCGGCGCTCTCGGCCGTGCGCAGGGCGCGGAGGGTGCGGGGTGAGAGGGTCCCGTCGCCCCGCAGGAGAGTGCCGTCGAGGTCGGAGGCGATCATCCGGGGAAGCAGCATCGGACGATGCTACTTCCGTGACCGGCAATGCTTGCCCCGCGAGGAGCGTCGTCCGGTGCGTGCGGTCGCAAGGCGTATGTCGACGGCTCGTCAGTGGTTCACCAGGAGCGCGTGGACGGCTCGCCGGCGAAGAAGTCCGCAGGGCGGAGAACCCTTGCGCCCGGATATCCGTCCGACCAGGTAACGCAACGACACTGACAAGGGGCTCCCATGCGAGGGAAGCGGCCACAATGGCTGGGGCGGCTGCGGCCGCGCACGCGGCGTGGACAGCGCCGGGCCGTGCAAGGGGTCATGATCGCCTGTGTGCTGGGGCTGGCGCCCTCCACGTGGACATACTCCGTGGCCGACGCCCGGGTCCGGACGGCCGCGGACGCGCCCGCGCAGCAGGTCGCCGTGGTGTTCGGGGCCGGGCTGTGGGACGGGAAGCCGTCGCCGTATCTCGCGAACCGGCTGCGGGCCGCCGCCGGGCTGTACCGGGACGGCAAGGTGAAGGTCGTGCTCGTCACCGGGGACAACAGCCGGAAGGAGTACGACGAGCCGGACGCCATGCGGACGTTTCTCGTCGCGCACGGGGTGCCGGACCAGCGGATCGTCAGCGACTTCGCCGGCTTCGACACCTGGGACTCCTGCGTGCGGGCCAAGAAGATCTTCGGTGTCGACCGGGCCGTGCTGGTGAGCCAGGGGTTCCATATCCGACGGGCGATCGCGCTGTGCCGCGCCGCGGGGATCGATGCCTACGGCGTCGGGGTCGACGCCAAGCACGATGCGACCTGGTACTACGGCGGGACGCGGGAGGTGTTCGCGGCGGGGAAGGCGGCGCTGGACGCGACGTTCAAGCCGGACCCGCACTTCCTGGGGCCGAAGGAGCCCGGGGTCGGGGAGGCACTGAGGGTCCGGACACCCCCTCAGGGGTGAGGCACCGGCCGACTTCACGGTCCCGGTGGAGGCCTCGCGGCGCGGGCGGGCGGTGGCACCTGCCCGGATCACCGGGGCCATCCGGCAGGACACCGTCTTCATGCCGTTCCACCGGGCGGGTGAAGGCCGGGCCGGCACGCTGACGAACCCGGCGCTGGACCCGGTGTCGCGGATGCCGGAGTTCACGGTGTGCGCGGTGCGGGTGGAGGCTGCCGGCGGGTGAGCCAGCTGCCTCCGGGGATGAGGGTGCCGTTGGAGCGGAGGGAGCGGGCGACCGGAGCGGCGGCGAGGTAGACCCAGGCGCGGGCGGTTCCGGTGCCGGTTGGCTTCCCGGCCGGGAGGCGGACTTCTCGGGCGACCCTCTCGTACAGGTTGCCCGGGTGTCCGGGACCGACGTACTCCTCCAGCCGGTCGAGCTGCACGAGCAGCTCGGCGTAGCTCGCGGGCGCGGCGGTCACCATCGTGCCGTGCACGGTGCCATGGCCCTCGATCGCGTACGGGTAGCCGGGGCCGTCGTAGAGGAGGGCGCCCGGCAGCAGGGCGGGCTGTTCCGCGATCGCCCGGCCGCGGAGGAACAGGTCGTGGTTGGGTTCGCCGGGGAGCAGTGTTCCGTAGACGAAGAAGGGCAGTTCGGGGGCGGTCTGCGGCATGGTCAGGGGGCCGCGACCGGGCCGGTCTGGGATGTCAGCCAGTTGAGGTAGCCGGCGCTTCCGCGTACCACCGGCACGGCGATGATCTCCGGGGTCTCGTAGTCGTGCGCCGCCCGGAGGTGCTCCTCCAGTTCGTCGTAGCGCTCGGCCGTGGTCTTGAACAGCACCTGCCACTCCTCGGTGGTCTCGATGGCGTTCTGCCACCGGTAGACGGAGGTGACGGGCGCGGAGATCTGCGCGCACGCGGCGAGCCGTGCCTCCACCGCACCCTGGGCCAGGGCGTGGGCCTTCTCCTCGCTGTCCGTGGTGGTCAGTACGGTCAGCCATGCCGGCGATGTCACCGTCGGTCTCCTCGGTTCTTCTCGGTTCTTCTGCCTGTCGGGCTTCCTTCTTCGTCGATTGTCCGGGTGCTCCGGCCCGCTGTCCTCCCCTCGATCCCCCGACGCGGTATGGACATGACCTGTCATGAACCCTTAAATCTGATGCGTACTCAGATCTGTCGTCATCGCCCCGCGCACACCGAGGAGTCCGATGAGAACGATCCGGCACGCATCGCACCTCACCCCGGTCGCCGTGGCCGCAGCCGCCGTGACCCTGCTGGCCTCCACCCTCACCGCCACCGCGGGCGCAGCCGCGGCCGACCACCCCGCCCCGAGCCGCGCCACAGCCGTCCGCCACGCCGAGGCCGCCCTCGCCGAGCACGCCGCCGGGCTGGGCCTCACCGTCGCCCAGGACGCGACCGTGCGCGATGTGATCGTCGACAACGACGGCAGTCAGCACGTGCGCTACGACCGCACCTATCACCAACTCCCCGTATTGGGTGGTGACTTCATCGTCCACCTGGCACCCGGCGGCGGCTACCGGAGCGCCGACCGGGCCGTACGCGGGGATCTCGCTGTGCCGACCGTGAACCCGTCCCTCTCCGCGCCGACGGCCGCGGACCTGGGTGCGGCCGCCCTCCGCTCCGCCCACCGCGGCGAGAAACTCCGCAAGGTCGCCGCCAAGCCGCAGCTCGTCGTGGACGCCCTGCACGGCACGCCCAGACTGGCCTGGCGCACCGAGGCCGCGGGCAAGGACTCGCTGGGCAACCCCGTCGCCCGCGTCGTGCTCACCGATGCGCGCACGGGCCGGCAGATCGACGCCTGGGACGGCCTGGAGACGGCCGGCGGAGACGGCCAGTCCCTCTACGGCGGTACGGTCCCGCTGGAGACGACCCTGTCCGGGTCGACGTACCAGCTCAAGGACGCGACGCGCGGCAACACGTACACCGGGGACGCGCAGAACAAGACCGACGGCTGCATCTTCTCCATCTGCTGGAGCCGGGCCCCTGCGGTGCTGTTCACCGACGCCGACAACCATTGGGGCAACGGCGCCACCTCCGACCGCGCGTCGGCGGCGGTCGATGCCCAGTACGGCACGGACACGACCTGGGACTACTACAAGAACGTGCACGGCCGGAACGGCATCGCCGGGGACGGCAAGGGCTCGTACAACCGCGTCCACTACGGGAACAACTACAACAACGCCTTCTGGGACGACAGTTGCTTCTGCATGACGTACGGCGACGGGGACGGATCCACCTTCGGGCCGCTGGTCGCGCTGGACGTGGCAGGGCACGAGATGTCGCACGGCGTGACGTCCAAGACCGCGAACCTCACCTACTCCGGTGAGCCGGGCGGTCTCAACGAGGCGACCTCCGACATCTTCGGCACGCTGGTCGAGTTCCACGCGAACAACGCGCAGGACCCGGGCGACTATCTGATCGGCGAGAAGATCGTGAAGTCCGGCTTCGGGAAGGCCGCTCTGCGGTTCATGGACCAGCCCTCCAAGGACGGCAAATCGGCGGACTGCTGGAGCTCCTCGGTCGGCAATCTGGATGTGCACTACTCGTCCGGTGTCGCCAACCACTTCGCCTATCTGCTGGCCGAGGGCAGCGGCCCGAAGACGATCGGCGGCGCCCAGCACAACGGCACCACATGCAACGGGGCGACGCTGAGCGGCATCGGCAAGGACAAGCTCGGCAAGATCTGGTACCGGGCGCTGACGGTCTACATGACGTCCTCGACCAACTACGCCGTCGCCCGCACTGCGACGCTCAACGCGGCGAAGGACCTGTACGGGGCAGGCAGCGCGGAGCAGAACGCGGTGGCCGCGGCCTGGTCCGCGGTCTCGGTCGGCTGACACGGAGCAGGTCCCGGAAGCACTCGCTCCGGGACCTGCCTCCGGTCGAGAAGGGATCAGCCGCCGTACGGGCGGACCGCCTTGGCGTCCCGCAGCGCACTCCCCCACCAGGTCAGCTGGTCGAGCAGAGTCTTCGCCGCCGCGTCGACAACCACGGGGGCCTTGTGCCGGCCCTCGTCGTCGAAGAGAGCGCCCGCGTTGTGGAACGACACGGCGTCGCGGAGGGAGACGGCGTGCAGCTCGGCGAAGACCTGGCGAAGATGTTCGACGGCCCGCAGACCGCCGGACACTCCCCCGTACGAGACGAAGGCGACGGGCTTGGCCTGCCATTCGGCGTGATGCCAGTCGATGAGGTTCTTCAGCGGGGCGGGGTACGAGTGGTTGTACTCGGGCGTGACCACGACGAAGGCATCGGCGGCGGCCAACCTGGACGACACTCTCGCCAGTCGGGCCTGCACGTCCGGTCCCGGGCGGTGGGTGAGCGCGAACGGGAGATCGAGTTCGGCGACATCGATCAGGTCGGTCTCGATGCCCGGGTGAGCGGCGGTGCGGGAGAGGAACCAGTCGGCGACGACCGGGGCGAAGCGGCCCTCGCGGTTGCTGGCAAGGATGACCGCGACCTTCAGGGGTGATGTGGTGAGTTCCATGCGGCGAGACTCGTATGTCAACCTTGGTTGAGGTCAAGCGCCGCCTCTCACCTCTCCGGCGTACCGTGGAACACATGACGACCGCCGCGCCCCTGTACGTCGAGTTCAACGGACACGCAGCAACGGAGGCAGATCTCCGGATCCCCGCCTTCTCCAACTACGGTCACTTCACCGCCATGCAGGTCAGGGACGGGAAGGCACGCGGCCTCGCGCTCCACCTGGCCCGGCTGGACGCCGCCAACCGGGAGCTCTTCGGCCATGGGCTCGACGGCGGCCGGGTGCGCGAGCTGATCCGGCACGCGCTGGACGGCGCCGGCGTACGGGATGCCTCGACCCGGGTGCACGCCTTCCTGCCGCCGGGCGACACCGGGACGACCGTCATGGTCACCGTGCGCGGACCGGCGCAGAAGTCCACCGAACCGCACTGCCTGATGTCCGTTCCCTATGTCCGCACCGTCCCGCACATCAAGCGCCCAGGCGAGTTCGGCCAGACCTATTACGGGCAGCTCGCCGCGCGCTCCGGCTTCGACGAGGCGCTGCTGATCGCACCGGACAGGACGGTGACGGAAGGGGCGATCACCAACGTCGCCTTCTGGGACGACACTTCGGTCGTCTGGCCCGAAGCGCCCGCACTGCTCGGCATCACCATGGCCCTGCTGGAACGAGAACTGCCGGGCGCCGGGCTGGAGTCCGTACGGCGCCCGGTGACGCTGGACGGGATCGGCGACTACCGGTCGGCATTCCTCACCAACACGCAGGGCATCGCTCCGATCCGGCGGATCGACGACACCGAGTTCGTGGTCGACGAGGAACTCATGAAGCGCGTGGGGTCGGCGTACGAGGCTGCGCCCTGGGACACCGTCTGACGGAAGCATGAGGCCCGTGCAGATCGGCATCGAGGGCTCGGACCTCCCCGGCCGCACCTGCCGGCCCGGCAGCGACCTCCCCGGCGCCGAGGGGCAGCCCCCCTGCGCCCGTGTCCGGCCACCGGCCGTCACCTGGACCGCCCTCGCCCCCGGGTGACGGGACGGGACCGCCCCCATCGGGCCCAGGGGGGTGGGTCCGATGAGGGCGGCGACCCGGGGCGGCGGGGGAAAGGCCGTCCCGTGGGGTGTCATGCGTGTGCCCGGGGCCGGCAAGGTCATACATGTGACATACACCACTCATTCCCGTAGCTCGTCACCCGATCAGCACGGTGTGTCGCGAGGCCGACCGCCCGCCCTCCCATCCCCGCTGTGACCTGCATATTTACCTCGCGGCAAGGAGCCCGGCCCGGACCGGTCGGGTGAAAGCTGACCGGGTGTCAGCATGCATGGGTGGCGCGCCGCCCGTTAGCTCGGCACCAGGAGATACTCGCCAACGCCTCTGCTCGGAGGAACCCCCATGCGCAGTCCTGCCCGCCTCGTGACCGGCACCGCCGCCGCAGCACTCACGGCTGCGACGCTCGGCCTGACCACCGCCGCGCCGTCCGCGTATGCAGGGGATGTCGGTCAGCTGGAGATTTCCCCGGCGGAAGCGGCTCCGGGCACCACGGTCACGTTGAGCACCACCGCTTGCGGGAACGACACGAAGGCCGCCGGGGATGCGAACCCTCTGAAAGCGGGCGCCTTCACGCTGGCGTCCATCACTCGCGAGGAGAAGGTGGTCGGCACGTTCACGGTGCCGAAGGAGGCCCATGCCGGTCCGTACCGCATCGAGGTGACCTGCGAGAACGGCACAATGGCCACGGGCACGCTGCGGGTGAAGGCGGCGAACGGCGCGAAGTACGTCGCCGCGGGTTCCCCCGCCCGCACCGTGGAGGACAACGGCTCCGGCAACAACACGGGCAGCGGCAACTCGGTGCCTTCCCTCGACAACCTGGCAGCCAGGGGCGAGAGCCTCCTCGGGAACCAGAACCCCTTCGGTACCGGCAACTCCACCGGGAACGGGACCGGGCGCGACAACGGGAACGGGACCGGGCGCAACACCGGTCGTGACACCGGAAACGGCCAAGGCCGCGACAACGGCAACGGCAACGGGACCGGCCGCACCACCGGAAACGGCCAAGGCGGTGACATCGGAAACGGCCAAGGCGGTGACACCGGGAACGGGTACGGCCGCGACGGCTCCACCGTGCCCGCCTCTCCCACCGGGCACGTCAAAACTGGTGTAGGCGGCAGCGTCCGCCCGGACACCTCCCAGATCGCGGCGGGTGCCGGCGTTCTCGCCGCGTCCGCCGTCGGCGGAGCCTGGCTCCTGCGTCGTCGGGCGAGCGGCACGCAGGCGGACAGCTGACGGGGACGTACCCACGTCCCCGTACCGCCACGATTCCGTCCCGGTGGCCGCGCGTCACCGGGGCGGGACCCCCACTTCCTTCCTCACGTCCTTCCCCGTCCCGGAGGACGACACCCCGGAGGACGACCGTGTTCCAGAAGGCCAAGGGCTGGCTGGTCGCCGTCGCAGCACTGGTCGGCGTCTGGCTGATCCAGCACGGCGCCGGCACCGTGCTGGTACCGCCGCAGCCGACCACCGCCCAGGCCTTCGCCGCCGGTCCCGGAGTGCAGCCCAGCTCGCCCGTCGCCGCCCCGTTGCGGCCCTCGACGCCCGTCCGTCTCCGTATCCCCAGCATCAAGGTGGACGCCCCGATGATCCGCCTCGGGCTCGGGTCCGACGGCAGCCTCGACGTGCCACCGGCCGAGAACCGCAACGTCGTCGGCTGGTACAAGGACGGCACCCCGCCCGGCGCCAAGGGCACCGCGCTCGTCGCCGGCCATGTCGACAACGCAAAGGGACGGTCCGTCTTCTACGACCTGGGGACCCTGACCAAGGGCAGCACCGTCGAGGTGGTCCGGCAGGACGGGAGCACCGCCGTCTTCTCGATCGACGCCATCGAGGTGTACAAGAACAAGGACTTCCCCGACCGGCGGGTGTACGGCGCCTCGCCGTTCGCCGCGCTGCGGCTGATCACCTGCGGCGGCGGCTTCTCACGGGACACCGGCTACCAGGGCAACGTGGTCGCGTACGCGCACCTCACCGGAGTGCGCTGACCCCGGTCGCCGATCCACTCCCTGTCGTGCTCGAGGCCGTCAGGCCCACTGGTCGAACGCCAGCTTCGCGACGAGTGAGAACACCACGACCAGCAGCACACCACGGACGAACTCGCTGCCCTTGCGCAGCGCCATCCGCGCACCGAGCAGCCCACCCGCCAGGTTGAACACCGCCATCAGCGCGGCCAGTTGCCACAGCACGCTGCCCTGGTAGGCGAACATCGCGAGGGCACCGGCGTTGGTGCAGACGTTGACGATCTTGGCGGTGGCGGACGCCGTGACCAGGTCGAGGTGGAGCACGGCGGTCAGCGCGAGCACCAGGAACGTGCCGGTGCCCGGCCCGAACAGCCCGTCGTAGAAGCCGATGCCGCCGCCGACCAGCACGATCGCGGTGACGGTACGGGCCCGGGTGACCTGCCGGTCCGTGCCTCCGCCCGCCTCCTTGCCGAACTGCGGCCGCAGCATGACGAACGCCGCCACCGCCAGCAGCACCACCATGATCACCGGACGGAGCACGTCACTGCTGATCCCGGCGGCGAAGAAGGCACCGGTCATCGACCCGGCCAGCGCCATCAGACCGATCCGCACCGCCGTCCCGACCTTCACCGGCGCCTTGCGCACGTACGTCACGGCGGCGCCCGAGGTACCGACGACGGCCACCGCCTTGTTGGTGCCGAGGACATGCGCGGCCGGGACGTGCGGCAGACCGAGCAGCAGCGCGGGCAGCAGGAGCAGCCCGCCGCCGCCCACCACCGCATCGATCCATCCCGCGGCGGCAGCGGCGAGGCACAGGACAACGAGGGCGGTCAGGGTGATGTCGGGCATGCTCGCGACCCTATGGACGCGATACGTGTCCCGTCCAACTGCTTCTGCGGGATGACCGGAAAGTTGAGCGAACTCTGAGCTTCCGGGGCTCCGCGGCCCTCACAGACCCTCTTCGGAGGTGCTGAGCGCAAGGTTCCTCCCGGGAAACAGCGAGGATCCGGTCGGGCAACACCCGCAGCACACGCTTCTCACCATGAGGACGCAGACGGAAAGAACGCGGCGCGACCGGTCCACGCCGTACTCGCCGCCTGACGGCGAACGACAGGGCCGCCGCTGCTCCGGCGGCATCACGTGCAAGGTGAAGGGGCCGTTCCGCAGCTGAATCCGGCCGTGGGGCTCCGGTCGTACGCTTGATCCATGACCCAGGGCTGGAACGCGAGCGACATCCCCGACCAGAGCGGCCGTACGGCCGTGGTCACCGGAGCCAACAGCGGTATCGGTCTCGTCACGGCACGCGAACTGGCACGCAGCGGTGCGCGGGTACTGCTCGCGTGCCGTGACGAGACCCGTGGCAAGGAGGCCGAGTCACGCCTCCGGGCGGCCATGCCGGGCGCGGAGGTGGAGTTCGCACCGCTGGATCTGGCCGATCTCTCCTCGGTACGGGAGTTCGCTGCTTCGTACCGGTCCGACCGACTGGATCTGCTGATCAACAACGCCGGCGTGATGGCCTTGCCTTACCGGAGGACGGCCGACGGTTTCGAGACCCAGTTCGGCGTCAACCACCTCGGGCACTTCGCTCTCACCGGTCTGCTGCTGCCGAAGCTCCTCAACACCCCGGGCGCCCGGGTGGTGAGCGTGTCGAGCGGGATGCACGCTCTGTCCAACATCGACATGGGTGATCTCAACAGCGAGCGGAACTACCGGCGTTGGATCGCCTACGCCCGCTCGAAGACCGCCAATCTGCTCTTCGTCCATGAGCTGGCGCGCCGGCTCTCCGCGGCCGGCTCCGACGTCGTCGCCGCGGCCGCGCACCCCGGATACGCGGCGACCAATCTGCAGACGGCAGGCGCCAGGATGGAGAACCGCAGGACCGCGGAACGGATGGCCGGACTCGGCAACCGGATCCTCGCCCAGCCCGCGTCCTCCGGTGCGCTGCCGACGCTGTACGCGGCCACCGCGCCCGGAGTGCGCCCCGACTCGTTCACCGGCCCGAAGCTGCTGGGCTGGCGGGGTGCGCCCGCCCCGTCCTGGCGGACGGGCTGGACGCGGAACGATGTGGCGAGCGAACGCCTGTGGGTGGCGTCCGAGCAGCTCACCGGGGTGACCTGGCCGGGCCTCACCCCTTGAGGCCCGGGGTGTTCCGACGCGTCAGCCCTGCCCCTGGACAGCGGCCGGGTCCATCCACATGATCTCCCAGATGTGGTGGTCCGGGTCCTGGAAGGACCGGCCGTACATGAACCCGTGGTCGACGGGCTCGTTGGCCGGCGAGCCGCCGGAGGCGAGCGCCGTGTCGACCAGCTCGTCGACCTTCTCGCGGCTCTCGGCGCTCAGCGCGATGATCACCTCGGTGGACTTCGACGCGTCCGCGATGTCCTTCTTGGTGAACTCCTTGAAGCGGGGCTCGGTGAGGAGCATGGCGAAGATCGTGTCACTGATGACGAGACACGCGGTGGACTCGTCGGTGAACTGCGGGTTGCAGGAGAAGCCGAGCTTGGCGAAGAAGCCCTTCGTCCTCTCAAGGTCCTTGACCGGCAGGTTCACGAAGATCATCTGGTTCATGTCCACTCTTCTCTGCTCATCCGTGGCGCCCCTCTCGAGCGCTTCCAAGGGGTAGACGCCCGGCCGCCATCGAACTCATCGCCGACGGCGAAAGAATCTTCCGGAGTTTTTGCCGTCGGAGACATGAACGTTCCGAAGGACGGAGCAGGCAGCGGGTCAACCGGCCGACAGACCCCGAGAAGCTGCCGGCCGAGGGGCTCCGGGAACAGACCGGCGACCGGGACGACGGGCTCTCAGTACTCGACGCCGGGGACGCGCCTCCGCCCGGGATCCGGACATGACGAAGCGGCGGCACCCCGCGCAGGGTGCCGCCGCTTCATGGTCGTCCGGAGCTGTCGTCGAGTCGTCGAGGGTGGATGTGAGCCGACGACAGCCCCGGAGTCCGGGTGATCAGGTCAGCGGCTGTCGCTGCCCTTCGCCTCTGCCGCCGCCCGGCCTGCCTCCAGGCGCGCGACCGGGATCCGGAACGGCGAGCAGGAGACGTAGTCGAGGCCCGCCTCGTGGAAGAAGTGCACCGACTCCGGGTCGCCGCCGTGCTCGCCGCAGACACCGAGCTTCAGGTCCGGGCGGGTGGCCCGGCCGGCCGCGACGGCGCTGCGGACCAGCGAACCGACGCCGTCCTTGTCGATCGTCTCGAACGGCGACACCCCGAAGATGCCCTTCTCCAGGTACGCGGTGAAGAACGAGGCCTCCACGTCGTCACGGGAGAAGCCCCACACCGTCTGGGTCAGGTCGTTCGTGCCGAAGGAGAAGAACTGTGCGGCCTCGGCGATCTGACCGGCGGTCAGCGCGGCGCGCGGCAGCTCGATCATCGTGCCGATCGTCAGCTTCAGCTCGGTGCCGGTGGCCGCCTCGACCTCGGCGATGACCTGGTCGGCCTCCTCGCGGACGATCTCCAGCTCCTGGACCGTGCCGACGAGCGGAATCATGATCTCGGCGCGCGGATCGCCCTTGGCGTTCTTGCGGTGGGCGGCCGCCTCGGCGATCGCCCGCACCTGCATCGCGAACAGACCGGGGATGACCAGACCGAGCCGGACGCCACGCAGACCGAGCATCGGGTTCTGCTCGTGCAGCTTGTGCACGGCCTGGAGCAGCCGCAGGTCGTTCTCGTTCGCGTCCTTGCGGGACTCGGCGAGCGCGACCCGTACCGACAGCTCGGTGATGTCGGGCAGGAACTCGTGCAGCGGCGGGTCGAGCAGCCGCACGGTGACGGGCAGCCCGTCCATCGACTCGAACAGTTCGATGAAGTCGGCCTTCTGGAGCGGCAGCAGCGCGGCAAGCGCGGCCTCACGCTCCTCGTCGGTGTCCGCGAGGATCAGCTTCTCGACCATCTCGCGGCGATCGCCGAGGAACATGTGCTCGGTGCGGCACAGGCCGATGCCCTGGGCGCCGAAGCGCCGCGCCCGCAGCGCGTCCTCGGCGTTGTCCGCATTGGCCCGCACCCGCAGCCGGCGCACCCGGTCCGCGTACGCCATGATCCGGTGCACGGCGGCGACCAGCTCGTCGGCGTCGTCGGCGCCCGCGTGCATCCGGCCCTCGAAGTACTCGACGACCGGGGACGGCACGACGGGGACCTCACCCAGGTACACCTTGCCGGTGGAGCCGTCGACCGAGACGATGTCGCCCTCCTCGACGACGGTCCCGCCGACGGTCAGCCGACGCCGCTTGGTGTCGACCTCGATCTCCTCGGCGCCGCAGACACAGGTCTTGCCCATGCCACGGGCGACGACGGCGGCGTGCGAGGTCTTGCCGCCGCGCGAGGTCAGGATGCCCTCGGCGGCGATCATGCCGTCGAGGTCGTCGGGGTTGGTCTCGCGGCGGATCAGGATGACCTTCTCGCCCGACCGGGACCACTTGACCGCGGTGTACGAGTCGAAGACCGCCTTGCCGACCGCGGCGCCCGGTGACGCGGCGATGCCACGGCCGAGCAGCACCGTCTTCGCGTCCTCGTCGAAGCGCGGGAACATCAGCTGCGCCAGCTGAGCCCCGTTGACGCGCTGGAGCGCCTCCGCCTCGTCGATGAGCCCCTGGTCGACGAGCTGCGTCGCGATCCGGAACGCGGCACCGGCAGTGCGCTTGCCGACCCGGGTCTGGAGCATCCACAGCTGGCCGCGCTCGATGGTGAACTCGATGTCGCACAGGTCCTTGTAGTGCGTTTCGAGGGTCTGCATGATCTGCATCAGCTGGTCGTACGACTTCTTGTCGATCGACTCCAGATCGGCGAGCGGCACGGTGTTGCGGATACCCGCGACGACGTCCTCGCCCTGCGCGTTCTGCAGGTAGTCGCCGTACACGCCCGCGTGGCCGCTGGCCGGGTCGCGGGTGAAGGCGACGCCCGTACCGGAGTCGGGACCGAGGTTGCCGAAGACCATCGAACAGATGTTGACGGCCGTGCCGAGGTCGCCGGGGATGCGCTCCTGGCGGCGGTAGAGCTTGGCTCGGTCGGTGTTCCACGAGTCGAAGACGGCCTTTATGGCCAGGTCCATCTGCTCGCGCGGGTCCTGCGGGAAGTCACGCCCGGCGTCGCGCGTGACGATCTTCTTGAACTGCTTGACCAGCTTCTTCAGGTCGGCCGCGTCGAGATCCACGTCGACGGTGACGCCCTTGGCCTCCTTCGCGGCCTCCAGCGCCTCCTCGAAGAGGTCGCCGTCGACCCCGAGGACGGTCTTGCCGAACATCTGGATCAGTCGGCGGTACGAGTCCCATGCGAACCGCTCGTCGCCTGCCTGGGCGGCGAGACCGACGACGGACGCGTCGGAGAGGCCGATGTTGAGAACGGTGTCCATCATGCCGGGCATCGAGAACTTCGCGCCGGAGCGGACGGAGACCAGCAGCGGGTCGTCGGCCTGGCCGAGCTTCTTGCCCATCTGCTTCTCCAGGGCGGCGAGGTGTGCACTCACCTCGTCGCGGAGCGCCGTCGGCTCCTCGCCACTCTCGAGGTAGACCTTGCACGCCTCAGTGGTGATCGTGAAGCCCGGAGGGACGGGCAACCCGAGGTTCGTCATCTCGGCGAGGTTGGCACCCTTGCCGCCGAGCAAGTCCTTCAGATCCTTGTTGCCCTCGGTGAAGTCATAAACGAACTTCTGCCCCAGGAGCTCCGGCGTGGGTACGTGAGGATCTTTGTTTTCCGACACGGGTCTCGACTCCTAGAGGACTCGGGTGGCTGCCCTGACGGCGAGGAACATACCCAGATCGAAGGTGTCTGGGTACGTCCACTTGCGCGTCATACGGCCTTAACCACTCGTCCGCCAGCAGATCGAAAGTTTCATTCCAGACCTACGCACGGAATCATTCATTCACTTCTTGAACACATCACTACTTACGGTTCCCGACAGCGACGAGAACTTGCACGGTACGTAGTGGATGCGTCGATCGATCAAAGTAAAGCCATAGTGGCACCGAGTGCCACCATTTGAGAAATGCAGTTCCCAAAACCCCGCTCATCTGAGCGATGCACCCCTCAGGGGTGGCGAGAATCACGCCCCGCCGGGCGCTCAGATGTCACTATCCGGACAGCTTCGAGGCCACGCACGGTCATGCAGCGACCGCAAGGAGCGAAGGAAAGGAGGGTGGGGCATACCCACCGCACGCCGCGACGCTCCACGCCGTCCGGTCCACCCTCGTTTCACCCTCGGTTCACTCCGGATTGATGCTCAAATGAGCGGGAGTGAATCAAGGGCACCCGGTGCCTCAGCCGCCCGAGGTGTCGAGCTCGGCCTCCGCGCTCACGCCCGAGCAGTCATAGGGGTCCTTCAGCCAGCCGTCCGGCAGCACCACACGGTTGTTGCCGGAGGTACGCCCGCGCGGCCCGTCCGCTCCGTCCGGCCAGGCCTGGTCCAGGTCGAGCTCGTGCAGCTGCGCACCCAGCTCGTCCAGCGACGAGGTGACCGCCAGCTTCTTGCGCATCTCCGAGCCGACCGAGAAGCCCTTGAGATACCAGGCCACATGCTTACGGAAGTCGATCACGCCACGGGTCTCGTCGCCGATCCACTCCCCCAGCAGCGTCGCGTGCCGCAGCATCACCGTCGCGACCTCCCGGAGCGTCGGCGCCTGCCTCGCCTCCGCACCCTCGAAGGCACTCACCAGGTCACCGAAGAGCCACGGGCGCCCCAGGCAGCCGCGGCCCACGACCACGCCGTCACAGCCGGTCTCGCGCATCATCCGGCGGGCGTCGTCCGCACACCAGATGTCGCCGTTGCCGAGGACCGGGATCTCCGGGACGTGCTCCTTGAGGCGGGCGATCGCGTCCCAGTCGGCGGTGCCGCCGTAGTGCTGGGCGGCCGTCCTGCCGTGCAGGGCGACGGCCGTGACGCCCTCCTCCACCGCGATCCGGCCCGCGTCGAGGTAGGTGAGGTGGTCGTCGTTGATGCCCTTGCGCATCTTGATGGTGACCGGCAGGTCGCCCGCGTTGGATACGGCCTCGTTGAGGATCGCGCGCAGCAGCGGCCGCTTGAACGGGAGCGCGGAGCCGCCTCCCTTGCGGGTCACCTTGGGGACCGGGCAGCCGAAGTTCAGGTCGATGTGGTCGGCGAGGTTCTCGTCGACGATCATGCGGACCGCCTTGCCGACCGTGACCGGGTCCACTCCGTACAGCTGGATCGAGCGCGGGGTCTCGCTCGCGTCGAAGTGGATGAGCTGCATGGTCTTCTCGTTGCGCTCGACCAGCGCCCGCGTCGTGATCATCTCGCTGACGAACAGCCCCTTGCCGCCGGAGAACTCCCGGCACAGGGTGCGGAACGGGGCGTTGGTGATACCGGCCATGGGCGCGAGCACCACCGGCGGCTGCACCGTGTACGGGCCGATCTGGAGCTGCGGGAGCGAGGGGGCGAGCGTGGTCATTGCTCCATTGTCGCGTACGGCGGAAACTGCTCCGGCGGACGCCGGGGCGAGAAGCGGGCGTGGGCCCGGATCACCAGGGGCGATCCGGGCCCACAGTCCTACGGGCGCCGAGAAGGCGTCAGCTCCGCTTCGCGGAGTCGCCCTCAGGGGTCGGCGTCGCGGCATCGGCGGACGCCGGGGCCTGCCCGGACCCGGCGCGCTCACGCATCTTGCGGAGCAGCTCCTGCTTCTGGTCGGCCGCCGCCTTGCGGTCGGCATTGCGCGCGGGGCCCGCGCCCTGTTGATCGGCGCGGGACAGCTTCTTGCGCTGTCCGCCGACACCGAGAAGGTTGTTGCGGCTCTTGGCCACGGGGTTCTCCCGTTCGTGGTGAGACGTCATGAGACATGAGGTCGTGAGCGACCTGGAATCGATCCGGTGGGCGGCGGGCGGTCGGGCCCGCCGCGCTCTCACTCGTAGATCTGGAAGAACGAAGACATGCGGGAACCGTACCCCGGCCGGACCGGGCGCAGCACCCGAATTTCGGTCGGTGCCGCTTTCGGCCGGTGCCGTTTCTGCCCCGCTGCTGTTGACGCATGGTCGCGTGGTGCTCGGTGTGCAACGAAGCCCCCGGTTCCGTACGGGGAACCGGGGGCTTCGCGGTGGAACACCGTTGCGTCAGCAGCCGAGCAGACGGGCGCCGAGGTACGCCTGGATCTGGTCCAGCGAGACGCGCTCCTGCTTCATGGTGTCGCGCTCGCGCACCGTGACCGCGTTGTCGTCGAGGGTGTCGAAGTCGACGGTGACGCAGAACGGCGTACCGATCTCGTCCTGGCGGCGGTAGCGGCGGCCGATGGCGCCCGCGTCGTCGAACTCGATGTTCCAGTTCTTCCGCAGGTCGGTCGCGAGGCCCTTGGCCTTCGGCGAGAGCTGCGGGTTGCGGGACAGCGGCAGCACCGCGACCTTGACCGGCGCGAGGCGCGGGTCGAGGCGCATCACGGTGCGCTTCTCCATGACGCCCTTGGCGTTGGGCGCCTCGTCCTCGATGTAGGCGTCGAGGAGGAAGGCCAGCATGGCGCGGCCGACACCGGCTGCGGGCTCAATGACGTACGGCGTCCAGCGGTCGCCGGCCTCCTGGTCGAAGTACGACAGGTCCGTGCCCGAGGCCTTGGAGTGCGCCTTGAGGTCGTAGTCCGTGCGGTTGGCGACGCCCTCCAGCTCACCCCACTCGCTGCCGCCGAAGCGGAAGCGGTACTCGATGTCGGCGGTGCGCTTGGAGTAGTGGGAGAGCTTCTCCTTCGGGTGCTCGAACCAGCGCATGTTCTCCTCGCGCATACCGAGGTCCGTGTACCAGTTCCAGCGCTGGTCCATCCAGTACTGGTGCCATTCCTCGTCCTCGCCGGGCTTGACGAAGAACTCCATCTCCATCTGCTCGAACTCGCGGGTCCGGAAGATGAAGTTGCCCGGAGTGATCTCGTTCCGGAAGGACTTGCCCATCTGCGCGATGCCGAACGGCGGCTTCTTGCGCGAGGTCTGCTGGACCTGACCGAAGTTGGCGAAGATGCCCTGCGCGGTCTCGGGACGCAGGTAGGCGACCGAGCCGGAGTCCTGGGTCGGGCCGAGGTGCGTGGAGAGCAGGCCCGAGAACTGCTTGGGCTCGGTGAAGGTGCCCTTGTTGCCGCAGTTCGGGCAGTTGAGGTCGGCGAGCCCGTTGACCGGCGGCTTGCCGTGCTTCTCCTCGTACGCCTCCTCCAGGTGGTCGGCGCGGTAGCGCTTGTGACAGGAAGTGCACTCGGTCAGCGGATCGGTGAACGTGGCGACATGGCCGGAGGCGACCCATACTTCGGGGGCCAGGATGACCGACGAGTCGAGACCGACCACGTCCTCGCGCGAAGTGACCATGTAGCGCCACCACTGGCGCTTGAGGTTCTCCTTCATCTCCACGCCCAGCGGCCCGTAGTCCCAGGCGGCCTTCTGGCCACCGTAGATCTCACTGCAGGGGTAAACGAAGCCACGGCGCTTGCTCAGGCTGACGATGGAGTCGATCTTGTCGGCGGCCACGGTGCTCTCTTCATTACGACGACGAATTTGGACAGGGGTGGCGCGAAGCGCCTGGGTGGGGGGTGGTGGTCGGGAGACGGGCGGGCGAATGCTTCAGATTACCGGCGGGCACGCCCTCCGGATCAAATCGGTGCGCGGACGGCTCACCCAGTGGGCGCCCCATCCGGCTTGTTGACAATCGTTTCCAGTTTTGTTGAAAATGACTGTCATGAACATACGCCGCCTCATACCTACCGCTGCCGTCGCCGGAGCAGTCGCCCTCGGGCTCACGGCCCTGTCCGCCTGCTCCCCGTCGGACGCCGCCGGCCACAAGGCCGACGACAAGCTGAATGTGGTGGCGTCGTTCTACCCCATGCAGTTCCTTGCCGAGGAGATCGGCGGGACCCACGTCTCGGTCAGCACGCTGACCAAGCCGGGCGTCGAGCCGCATGACCTGGAGCTCAGTCCGCGGCAGATCGGCGGACTCGGCGACGCCGACTACATCCTCTATCTCAAGGGTATCCAGCCCGCCGTCGACGACGCGATCAAGTTGTCCGGGTCGACCCACAGCGTCGACGCGGCGAAGCTGACCACGCTGGAGGACCACGGCACCGAGACCGGCGGCGACGAGCACGGTCACGAACACAAGGGCGAGGGCGCCGGGGCCGACCCGCACATCTGGCTGGACCCGGTGAAGTACGCCGAGGTCGCCAAGGGCGTCGGCGCGTCCCTGGAGAAGACCGACCCCGGCCACGCCGCGGACTACCGCAAGAACACGGACGCCCTGGTCAAGAGGCTCGACGCGCTGAACACGGCGTACGAGACGGGCCTGAAGAACACCACCACCAAGACGTTCATCACCACGCACTCCGCCTTCGGCTACCTCGCCGAGCGCTACGGCCTGGTCCAGGAGGGCATCGCGGGCATCGACCCCGAGGCCGAGCCCAGCCCCGCCCGGATCCAGGAGATCCACACCATCGCGAAGAAGACCAAGGCCACCACGGTCTTCTTCGAGACCCTCGCCAGCGACAAGACCGCGAAGACCGTCGCGGCGGACACCGGCCTGAGGACCGACGTCCTCGACCCGCTCGAGGGAATCACGGACAAGTCCAAGGGCGCTGACTACTTCGAGGTCATGCAGTCCAACCTCGCCGCCCTCCAGAAGGCGCTCGGCGCGAAGTGATCCTCGTAACACCCGCCACAGCAGCATCGGAGGCGCTCATGTCCGAGCCCGAGAGCACCCATCCCGACCCCGTGATAGCCCTGCGCGGAGCCACCGCGGCCCTCGGCGCGCGCCCCGTGCTGCGTGGCATCGACCTCACCGTGCACCGCGGCGAGGTAGCCGCACTGCTCGGCGCCAACGGCTCCGGCAAGTCCACGGCCGTCCGGTCCGTCATCGGCCAGGTCCCGCTCACCGGCGGCTCGGTCGAGCTGTTCGGCACCCCCCTGCGCCGCTTCCGCAGCTGGGCACGGATCGGCTACGTGCCGCAGCGCACCACGGCGGCCAGCGGGGTTCCCGCCACCATTCGCGAGGTCGTCTCCGCCGGGCGGCTGTCCCGTACGAAGCTGGGGCTGCTCCGCAAGGCGGACCGGGCCGCCGTCGACCGCGCCATCGCGCTCGTCGGCCTCGCCGACCGGGCCGGGGACTCGGTGAGCGCGCTCTCCGGCGGACAGCACCAGCGGGTGCTGATCGCGCGGGCACTCGCCGCCGAGCCCGAGCTGCTGATCATGGACGAGCCCATGGCCGGCGTCGACCTGGCCAGCCAGGAGATCCTCGCCGAGACGCTGCGCGAGCAGGTGGCGGCCGGCACCACCGTGCTGCTCGTCCTGCACGAGCTGGGCCCGCTGGAACCTCTCATCGACCGCGCGATCGTCCTCCGCGACGGCTGTGTGATGCATGACGGGCCGCCCCCGAAGGCCGTCGGCCAGCACGCGCTGCCCGGCCACGACCATGTACACCCCCATGCGGCTTCCGAGCCCGTCCGGACGGGACTGTTGACCTGATCATGGAATTTCTCCAGCCCCCCTTCATGCAGCGGGCCCTGCTCGCCGCCGTACTGGTCGGCGTCATCGCCCCCTCCGTCGGCATCTACCTCGTGCAGCGCCGCCAGGCCCTGATGGGCGACGGCATCGGCCACATCGCGATGACCGGTGTCGGTCTCGGCTTCCTGCTCTCCACCAGCCCGGTCTGGATGGCCACGGCCGTCGCCGTCGTCGGCTCGATCGTCATGGAACTGGTCCGCTGGTACGGACGCACGCGCGGCGACATCGCGCTGGCCATGCTCTTCTACGGCGGTATGGCGGGCGGTGTGCTGCTGATCAATCTCTCCGACACCGGCTCCAACGCCAATCTCACCTCGTACCTCTTCGGCTCCCTCTCCACGGTCTCGTCCGAGGACATCACCGCGATCTGCCTGCTCGCCGCCTTCGTGCTGCTGGTGACGCTGGGGCTGCGGCGACAGCTGTTCGCGGTCAGTCAGGACGAGGAGTTCGCGCGGGTCACCGGACTGCCGGTGCGCGCACTCAATCTGCTGATCGCGGTCACGGCGGCGGTCACCGTCACCGTGGCGATGCGAGTCGTCGGTCTGCTGCTGGTCAGCGCGCTGATGGTGGTCCCGGTCGCCGCGGCGCAGCAGATCTCGAAGTCCTTCAAGGTGACGTTCGTGCTGTCCGTCGTCATCGGTACGGCGGTGACCCTGGCCGGCACCGTGACCTCCTACTACCAGGACGTACCGCCCGGCGCGACCATCGTGATGCTGGCCATCGGTGTCTTCGTCGCGCTGACCCTGCTCGCCACGCCGCTGGCCAGAAGGCGTGCCCGCAGCAGCGACACGGTCTCGGCGGAGTGCACCCTGGAAGGGGAGACTCCGGAAGTACCGGCTGCCCGCCCGGCCACGAACGGCGTCCGGGTCTGACCCCGGCACACGGGCGGGCTGGCACAATGGCCCGACACATGTACGGGCGACATGAGGAGGCACCTGTGGCGACGGCGCCGATCAGTGGAACGAACGCAGCCCCGGTACGTGGCCGGTCGACCCGGCAGCGGGCCGCGGTGGCGGCGGCGCTCGACGAGGTGGACGAGTTCCGCAGTGCCCAGGAGCTGCACGACGTGCTCAAGCACCGCGGTGACTCGGTCGGACTGACCACCGTCTACCGCACCCTGCAGTCCCTCGCCGACGCGGGCGAGGTGGACGTCCTGCGTACGACGGACGGTGAGTCCGTCTACCGGCGCTGCTCGACCGGCGAGCACCACCACCATCTGGTGTGCCGGGTCTGCGGCAAGGCGGTCGAGGTCGAGGGTCCCGCGGTGGAGCAGTGGGCGGAGACGATCGCTTCGCAGCACGGGTATGTGAACGTGGCCCACACGGTGGAAATCTTCGGGACGTGCGCGGAGTGCGCGGCGCCGCGGGAGAGCTGAGCGGGACCGGCGGTACGACGCACGGGCGTGCGGTGCTCGAAGGAGCGCCGCCCGCCCGTGCGTCGTGGTGACGGCCGCCGGAGCGTCACACGGTACGGAACGCCAGCACCACGTTGTGGCCGCCGAAGCCGAAGGAGTTGTTGAGCGCCGCGATCCGTCCGCCAGGCAGGGGGCGGGGCTCGCCGCGGACGATGTCGGCGTCCGCGTCGATCGCCGGGTCGGGGTCGTCGACGTTGATGGTCGGCGGGGCGAGCCTGTGGTGCAGGGCGAGCACGGTGGCGATCGTCTCCACGCCGCCGGCCCCGCCGATCAGGTGTCCGGTCATGGACTTGGTGGCCGATATCGCAAAGCGGTCGGTGTGGTCGCCGAAGACCTGGCGCAGCGCCCTGATCTCGGCGAGGTCGCCGAGCGGGGTCGAAGTGGCGTGCGCGTTGATGTGCGCGATCTCGGCGGGTTCGAGGCCGGTGGAGTCCGTCAGGGACCGCAGCGCGGCGGATATGCCCCGGCCCGTCGGCTCCGGCTGGGTGATGTGGTGGCTGTCGAAGGAGACGCCTTCACCGAGGGCCTCGGCGTAGACCCTGGCACCGCGCCGGGCGGCGTGCTCGGCGGACTCCAGGACGACGAGGCCCGCGCCCTCGCCCAGGACGAAACCGTCGCGCCCGGTGTCGAAGGGGCGCGAGGCGCCGGTCGGATCGTCGTTGTTCTTGGACATCGCCATCATGTTGCCGAAGGCGGCGAAGTTCAGCGGGTGTACCGCCGCCTCGGTGCCGCCGGCGATGACGACGTCGGCGCGGCCGCTGCGGATCATGGTGATGGCGTAGCCGATGGCCTCGGCGCCGGAGGCGCAGGCGCTCGCGAAGGTGTGGACCCCGGCGCGGGCACCGACTTCGAGGCTGATGTGGGCCGACGAGGTGTTGGGCATCATCATCGGGATCGTGTGCGGGGAGACCTTACGGGCTCCCCGCGTCTTGAGGATGTCGTACTGCTGGAGCATCGACGTCACCCCGCCGACCGCGGTGGCGACCACGACGCCGAGGCGGTCGGGGTCGACCGGCTCGTCGTCTCCCGCCCGGCCCTTGAACCCGGCGTCCTCCCACGCCTCGCGGGCCGCGACGAGGGCGAACTGGGTGGCGCGGTCGAGCCTGCGCGCCTGGGCGGGCGGGAAGATCTCCGCGGGCTCCACCGCGATCTCGGCGGCGATGCGCACCGGGAGTTCCTCGGCCCATGCGTGCGGGAGCCGTCGGACGCCGGAGCGCCCGGCGAGCAGGGCGTCCCAGGTCGCGATGGTGTCGCCACCGAGCGGCGTGGTCGCGCCCATGCCGGTGACCACTACAGTGCGGTTCTTCTTATCCACAGAAATCTGTCTCCAACGTCCGAACTGGAATTGCGCGGCCTCGGGTCCGCTCCGGCTCTCTCTGTTTCTCACTGCTTCTTGAAGCGATCGAATAGTCAGGGATGGCGGATGAGGGTGGTTTCCATGCCTCCTTCCACGACTGCTCCGACGGCAGATACCACGGCCGATCCAACGGCCAATTCCATGGTTGATTCCGCATCTGATTCCGTGGCTCCGAACGTGTGGAGCGGAATGGGGCGTCCCCCCTGGACGTGTGCCCGTTGGCGCGGAATTCCGCCCTCCCGGTCCTGGGCGGTGGCGATTTTCCGGGATATGCGTACGGCCGTCGCCAGCAAGGGGCTGACGCATTGCGGTCCGCCGGCCCCGGCGAGATCCGTCACCAGGGACAGGGACGCGACGACGGCTCCGCCGCGGTCCCGCAGGGGGGCGGCGACCGCGAAGGTGCACGGTTCCGTCCGGAAGTCGCCCGCGGCGTAGCCCGAGCGCCTGACCTGGCTGACGATCCTGCGCAGGACCAGGGGGTCAGGCACTTCCTCTGCCGTGTGCCGGGTCGGCGTGCGGGCCAGGATGTCCTCCTGCACGTCGGGGCTCGCGTAGGCGAGCAGGACGTTCCCCGAGGCCGTGGTGTGCAGGGGGAACCGGTCGCCGACGGTCATCGGTGCCACGCGCACCGGACCGCCCCAGCCGAGACTCTCCAGCCAGATCCCCTCGGCGCCGTCGCGGACCGAGAGATTCACCGTTGCTTTCGTCTTCTCGTGGAGTCGCAGCATGTGCGGCAGCGCCGCGGCGCGCAGTGAGCGGTGCCGCGGCGCGTGCGCGGCCAGTTCCCACAGCCTCAGCCCGATGGTGTATCTGCCCCTTTCCCCCCGCTCCAGGACCCCCAGGGAGACGAGCTTGGTCGCCATGCGGTGTGCTGTCGCCACGGGAAGGCCGGAGAGGCGGCTGATATCGCTCACCGACAGCGAGTGGTCCCGACCGCTGAAGACACCGAGAACACTGAAGGCGCGCTCGACGACCGAGCGGTTTTCCGTGGTGTTGCGGATTTCCATCCGTAGGCCTCGCTTTCGCCTGATGCACCTTGATGCACTGCGATCCCCCGATGAGACGAGCAAGATCCTCACAGGCATGGAGCAATTGTGAAGATCGCTTCGATGACGCAGAGGAATCCAGTGCCCGAACAACCGTGTCACCCGCCCGTCGGCGGCGACGGCACGAGCGCCCTCGCCCGACGGGGTGATCGTCAGGGGCCGGCCGTCTCCGGACCGGCCGTCATCCCGGTTGCCGCACGGGCCGCGTGACGGGGCGTCGGAGCCCGGCCACGCGGCCGTGCCGGGTCACTGTGGCGGCAGGTCGCGGCGCGGGTGCCGGGGGCGCAGGGAGGGGTCGATCGCGGGGATGCCCACTCTGAAGAAGACCAGCGGGCGTTCGCCGTCCTCGGCCCCGCAGAGGGCGGCCAGGTCCCCGATCGTGTGCGGGCAGTCGATGACATGGCTCTGGGGGTGGACGTAGATCCCCTGCCGGAAGAGGTCCAGCCAGAGGCGGGTGACCAGGCGTCCGGCCGTCACCTCCTGGGCCGGGTCCTCACCCTTGCCCAGGATCACCAGGACGACGCCGTCACCGGCGGTCGCCCCGGAGGAGAGCGGGGTGAGCAGGCGCGGCAGCCCTAGCGGGCGCAGCGCCCGGTAGACGGCCGGGGAGAAGAGCAGCCCCATGAGGAAGCGCTCCACCCGGTTCAGTACCAGCATGACGTCGTTCAAACCGTCGCGGTGGTACTTGGGGTGACGGGGGCTCAGTCGGGTCCATGCCATGAGTTCGGCGGCGATTCCGGGTTCGCCGAAGAACCAGTGGTAGGCGCGGACGAGGAGCGGCCTGGCCGCGGCCGTGCTGATCACGGCCACCCGGAAGCCCGCCGTGAGGGCCGTTTCCCGCGCGACCTCGATCGCCTCCGGGTCGATCTGCTGCGGGGTCCAGGCGCCGCGCCAGACCCGGCGGCCGGCGATGTCGGACGCCCGGAAGCCGGTGTCGTAGGGGCGCTCGGCCGGCCGCAGCCGTCCCACGCGCCGGGCCGTGGTGTCGAGGTCGAGCTCGAAGCCGACGGCGATGCCCTTCTCGGCCGCGGCGATGAGCAGGCTCTCCACGTATGTGCCCAGCGACAGCCGCAGGTCGCGGTGGGCCGGGTCGCTCGGCCCCAGGGCGTCCTCGGCGCGCCAGCCGACCTCGACGTGGTCGGTGCCCTGACGGAGCTCCCAGGGCTGGGTGTTGTGCGCGTTCGCCGCCCGGGAGGCCTGGGTGGCGGCCTCGCTCAGCCGGTCCAGGGACGTGGTCGTCTTCTCGGGACTCGTCATGCTCTGACTCCGTCCTTGTGACGCCGCTCCTCGACCGCGGCGGTGGTCGGGCCGGTGGTGGCGGGGGCCGTTTCCCCGGCCGACTCCCGGATGCCGAAGCGGCCGTGGACGCTCCGCAGCCAGGAGGGGGCCCACCAGCTGATGCGGCCGGTGGCCCGCAGCGACGCCGGTACGAGCGCGCCGCGCACCAGGACGGCGTCGATGAGGATCGCCAGGCCGGTGGCAGCACCGTACAGCTTGATCAGGGAGACGCCGGAGGTGAGCATCGCGAAGAAGGAGACCGCGAGGATGGCCGCGGCCGCGGTGATCACCGGCCCGCTCGCGCCGAGGCCGTCGCGGACGGCGGTGGCCAGGTCGCCGGTGCGCTCATAGTGCTCCTTGATCCGGGAGATCAGGAAGACTTCGTAGTCCATCGACAGTCCGAAAGCGATGCAGAAGACCAGGACCGGCATGGAGACCGCCAGCGGCGAGGGGGTGAAACCGAGGGCGTCGGAGAGGTTGCCGTCCTGGAAGATCCAGACCGTCACACCGAGGATCGAGACCAGGCTGAGCAGGTTGAGCAGCAGTGCCCTGATCGGCTGGACCACGCTGCCGGTGAGCAGGAACAGGAACAGGAGGCTGAAGACCACGATCAGGACGAGGGCGATCGGCAGCTTGTCGGCGATGGACTGGTTGATGTCGGTGACCTGGGCCGCCTGGCCGCCGACGAGCACGCGGTTGCCGGCTGGGGGGGCGATGTCCCGTATGTCGCGGGCGAGTTGGGAGCCCTCGGAGGAGTACGGGGCCACATCCGTCTGCACCTGGAGCCAGGTCGCGGTGCCGTTGTCGTAACGGGCCGCCTGGGCCGCCGGCAAGGGAGCGGCCTTGGCGCCCTTCTCGAAGACGCCCGCAGCGCTGACGACCTTGGTCACCTCGTCCGTCCGGGACAGGGTGGTGGCGTACGTCGCGAGGTCGGCGTCGGTGCCCTTCCAGTTCCGGGCGACCACGTTGAGCGCGTGCTCGTCGCCGGTGCCGAAGTCCTTGCGCAGCGCCTCGGCCACGACCCGGCTCTCGCTGCCCTTCGGCAGCACCCGCTCGTCGGGGACGCCGAACTGCGAGTGGCCGAAGGGCAGTGCGATGCCGATCAGCAGAATGACGACGGGCATGGCGAGCAGCAGCGGCCGGCGGAACGCGAGACCGGCGATGCGGCCCCAGGTGGTGTTCGCAGCAGGGCGGGGCGCGGTCCGCCGGGCCCAGCCCAGGGCGTCGATCCTGTCGCCGAGCAGGATGAGGGCCGGGGGCAGCAGCAGGAGGGCGCCACCGACGGACAGCAGGACCACCGAGATACCGGCGAAGGCGAAGGAGCGCAGGAAGTACTGGTCGAAGACCAGCAGCGTGGCGAGGGCGGCACCGACGACGCCACCGCTGACGAACACGGTGCGGCCCGCGGTCGCGCGGGTGACGCGGAGGGCGTCGGCATTGCTGCGGCCGGCGGCACGTTCCTCGCGGTAGCGGGTGACGATCAGCAGGCTGTAGTCGACTGCGAGACCTAGGCCGAGCGCGGTGATGAGGTTCACCCCGAAGACCGAGACGTCGGTGAACCGGGAGAGGACGTTGAGAATGCCCATGGAGCCGACCACGGTGAGCAGCGCGAGCAGCAGCGGGAGCAGCGCCGCGATCACGCCGCGGAACACGAGAACGAGCAGCAGCAGCGTCAGCGGGATCGCGATGCTCTCCGCGGCGACGATGTCCTTCTCGATCTGTGTGTTCATGTCGTTGTTGACGGCGTTGATGCCGCCGAAGGACACCGACACGTCGCCGTCCGGGTTGGACAGGTCCTCGTGGAGCTTCTTGGTGGTCTTGAGGCTTTCGTTCTCGTCACCGTTGACCCGGACCAGGACCAGTCCCGCGTCGTCGGCGCGCAGCGACGGGTCGGGGGTGGCGAAGTACGAGGCCACGATCCGGGCTCCGGAGCCTTCGCCGATCCTCTTGGTGGCCCGGTGGGCGGCGGCGCGCGCTTCGGCGCTGTCGACCCCGCCCTTGGCGTCCTTGATCATGACCACCATGTTGGGCTGGCTCTCCGGGAAGGAGTGCTCCAGCGCCGAGGCGGCGGCCACGGAGTCGGAGGCGGGGTTGTCGAACCCGCCGGACTTGAGGTTTTCGAGTACTCCTGCGCCGGCCGCGCCGGTGATGATCAGGAACAGCAGCCCTGCGAGCAGGGTGAACCACGGGCCGCGTCGGCTCTGCCGACCGCTTTGGGGTGGCACCGAAGTGGTCACCATGGGAGGTCCTTTCGTTCTTCTCTGACGGTTCCTCCGATGCCTGTCCGGGCTCTGCCGAGCGCTGTCGGGCCTCATCGGTACCGAGGGGGGATGCGGAGGTACTGGACGTTGCATCGAGGGGCACGGCTCGTCCGCTGCAGGACATGCCTGCCGATGGACCGACCCGAGTCAGAATGATGCTCCCATTCGAGAGCACCGATCTGGATATGAATCAGTGTTGCCATTCAGTGAACACTGATCCAAGAGCAAAAGCTCTGATCGTGGACCAGCGATCCAATCAGTGACCACCAGGCAAACTTGAGGCCATGAGCGTGATCCGAGGAGCCGGAGAAAGGGCTCGTGCCGAGGTCCGCGCAGCCATCAAGGAGGAGGCAGGCGCCGGCTCGCGGCGACGGGGGCGGCGGGGCGGATCGCCGGGCGGCGATGCCGTACGGACATCCGCGGGACACACGCGACGGCAGATCGACACCCGGCCCTTTAAGTCATGTTCATTCCGCTGAGTGAAAAGGCGCGCCGCCGACCCTCCCGGCTTGCAGAACTCTGAAGGCGCGGCGCGAAGTTGACGTATAGCCAGATCAGGGCGCTTCATCACCACGGCCTTCCGGGCCGCCCGTTGTCCGAACGCCCCGGCACGATCTGTCATTTCGCCCACTTCTGACGCTGCGTCATGCAATCCGTCAATATCGGATCGGGGTATCAGCAGCTGTGACTGGTATAGCCATCGTCGGCATGTCGTGCCGCTTTCCCGGCGCCGGGAACCTCAACGAGTTCTGGCAGATGACCATCAACGCCGAGCCGCAGTTCGCAGGGGTGCCCGAATCGCGCTGGGATCACTCCAAGTACCACAGACCAGGCGATTTCCGGGAGCCGCACAGTACGTACACCGACCGGGTGGCCTTCCTCCCCGCCATCGACCAGTTCGCCCCGGCCCACTACGGCGTACCACCACGCCGGGCGAGGGCCATGGACCCCCAGCAACGCCTCTTCGTCGACCTCGCCCGGGAGGCCCTGCAGGACGCCGGCTGGGAGCGGGGCTCCTTCGACCGCGCGACGACCGGCGTGTTCGCCGGGGTGTCCTCGATCGACTACCGCGACGCGGCCTTCGCACGGATCAACGCCAGGCTCCTCGCGGACGGTTCGTTTCACGTCGGCGAGGACGACCCCGAGCTCCTGGCCGGCCTGGAAAACGCCGCCGGGTCGGCAGTCGTGCCCGTGGGGCCGTTCTCCATCGCCGGTGTCATCGGCAACATGGTGCCGGCCGCCGTGAGCGAGGTGTTCGACCTCGGCGGTCCCTCGTACGCCGTCGACGCGGCCTGCTCGTCGACGCTGGTGGCACTGGACACGGCGGTACGGAGCCTGCGGTCGGGCGGGTGCTCGGTGGCTCTCGTCGGCGGGGTCTTCCTCAACCTCACACCCAACGCGCTGATCGGCTTCTCCCGGGCCGGCGCGCTCTCCCGGGACGGCGCGTGCCGGCCGTTCGACGAGCGGGCGGACGGCTTCGTGCTCGGCGAGGGCGGCGGTGTGTTGGTGCTCCGTCCGCTGGCGGACGCCCTGGCGGCCGGCGACCGCGTCTACGCCGTCGTGAGCGGCATCGGCACCGCCAACGACGGGCGCGGCGGCGGCCCGATGACGCCGCAGGCCCAGGGGCAGCTGGCCGCGCTGCGCGCCGCCTACCGGGACGCCGGAGTGACCCCCGGGGCGATCGACCTGCTGGAGGCCCACGGCACCGGCACGCCGGTCGGCGACCGCACCGAGATGGAGGCGATGCGCCTGCTGCGCGACGAGGCGGGCCAGACCCGGCCCTGCTACGTCTCCTCGTCCAAGGCCCTCATCGGCCACACCCTCTCCGCGGCCGGCGCGGCGGGCCTCGTACGGGCCGCCCTGGCCCTGCACCACGGTGTCGTACCGCCGCAGCCCTCCGAGCACCGCGCCAGCCCCGAGCTGCGGCTCGAGGAGTCGGGGCTGCGCTTGGCCACCGCGCCGCAGGAGTGGCCGCGGGGCGAGCTGCGCCGGGCCGGGGTCAGCTCGTTCGGCTTCGGTGGCACGAACGTCCACGCCGTCCTCGAAGGTGCGCCGCTCCCGCAGTCCGGGGCCGATCCCGCCCCGGCGCGACCCGAACGGGAGGACGAGCCGTGGCTGTTCCTCCTGTCCGCCGGTTCGATACCTCAACTGGCCCGGCACGCCAGGGAGATCCGGGACGCCGTCATCGCGTCCGCCGCGCGGCCCGCCGCGGTGGCCCACACCCTGGCCGACCGCGAGCTGCTCACCGCCCGGCTGTCGTTCGCCGCCGCCACGAGCCAGGAGCTCCTCGACCGGCTCGACCTGGCCGCCCGGCGGCTGGACGAGGGCGCCATCGGCGAGCTGGCCCCCGGCGTCCACGCCGCGGCCAAGCCGCTGCCCGAGGCGGAGCGGAAGATCGCCTTCGCCTTCCCCGGGCAGGGGGCGCAGCAGCCGGGGATGCTCGCCGACCTGGTCCGGCGCTTCCCGGCGTCGGCCCGGCGCGCCGAGGAACTGACCGCCCTGACCGCCGAGGCGTCGGCGGAGCTCCCCGCGCGACTGCCCGGCCTGCTCTGGGCGCAGCACGCGCCCGACGACGCCGAGGCGATGGCGGCCCTCACGGTCACGGACCTGTGCCAGCCCGCGCTCGGCATCACCGCAGTCGCCACCACCGAGCTGCTGGCCGCCTGCGGCGTCGCCCCCTCCCTCACCGTCGGGCACAGCGTCGGCGAGTTCCCGGCGGCGGCCGCGGCCGGCGCGATCGCGGCGGACGAGACGGTCCGGTTCATGGCCCGGCGGGGCGCGGCACTCGCCGCCGCCGTACCGGCCGGAACCGGCGTGATGCTCGCCGTCCAGGCGACGCACGAGAAGGCGGAAAAGCTCGCCGCCGACGTGGACGGCGTCTGGCCCGCCTGCTACAACCACGAGCACCAGCTGGTGTTCAGCGGCGGCGAGGCGGCCGTGGAGCGGCTGCGCGAGCACTGCGCGGAACGCGGCGTGGCCGCGGTGCGGCTGCGGGTGTCGCACGCCTTCCACTCGCCGCTGGTGGCCGCGGCCGACGAGGCGGTGGCCCATCACATCGCGGCCCTGCCGCTCGTGGCGCCCGCCCGTACCTTCGTCTCCGGCGTCGGCGGCCGGGTGTGCGAGCGGCCGGAGGAGATCCGGGACCTGTGGAGCCGGCACAACACCGTCCCAGTCCGCTTCAGCGAGGCCGTCACGTCGGTGGCGGACGCCGGGGCCCGTTTCCTGGTGCAGCTCTACGGCGGCGACTCGCTGCTGCGGATGGCTCGGCGCACCCCCGGTGCCAAAGTGCTGGACATCCTACCGCTCACCACGAGCCGGCCGGACGGCGCGCGGGCCTTCCTGACGGCGCTGGGCAGGCTCGCCGTGGCGGGTGTGCCGGTGGATCCCGCCCCGCTCTTCCCGGCGGACGCCCCGCAGCTGCTGTCGCTTCCGGCGTCGCCCCTGGAGACCTCGTCCTTCACGATCCTCAAGGGGACGGGCCGGAAGGAGACCACCGACGCCCGGCGCCCCGGCACCCCGGCCCCTGCCGCCTCTGTCGCCCCTGCCGCCTCCGTGGCCTCTGCGGCCGTCGTCACGGCCCCGGCTCCGGTCGTCGTGGCGTCCACGGCCGCCGTGCCGTACGGCTCCACGATCGACCACACGTCCGCCGCCTCCACCCACTCGAACGGTGAATCGAGCATGAGCAGCCTTATCTCGTTCCTCCACGCCCAGGTCGATCTGCTGCAGGCGGTCGGCGCCGTCGCGGTCGACGGCCCGGTACCGAACGGTGCGTCGGCGACCGTGACTGCGGCTGCGCGTCCGGTCCCCGTCCCGGTGCCACCGGCCGACGTCCTCACAGCCGACGCCCCGGCGGTCGCGACCGCTGACCCGGCAGACGTTGTGACGTCCCGTGTGCTCTCCGCGATAGCCAAGGTCAGCGCGTACTCCGAGGACTTCTTGCAGCCGGAGCACGTGTTCGCCACCGACCTCGGCTTCGACTCGATCATGCTCGCCGAGCTCGCCGCGGGCCTGCGCAGGCAGTGGCCGGACATCGACGTGCGGGCCTCGGATGTGGTGAGGATCAGCACCGTCGGCGAGCTGATCACGACGGTCCAGGAGAGCCTCGGTACCGCCCCCACCACCATCCCCGCCCACGCCCCGGTGCCGGTACCCACCGAGGTCCCCGCCGTCCCCTCCGCGCCCGCGCCCCGCACCGAGGCCGTTCCCGCGCCGGACCGCACCGCGACCGGTGATGTCAGGGCCCTGCCCGAAGTCGTCGCCACGCTCGAACGCTCACGCATGTACGAGCGCTTCGGCGTCCGCAACCCCTACTACCTTCCGCACGAGGGCACGATCCGGGACGTCACCCGGGTCGAGGGCACCGACCTGATCTCGTTCTCCAGCTACAACTACCTGGGCCTGTCCGGCCACCCGACCGTCGTCAAGGCCGTGACCAAGGCGGTCAAGCAGTACGGCAGCTCGGTCTCGGCCGCCCGCATCCTGTCCGGCAACCGTCCGCTGCACGAGGAACTCGACCGGGGCCTCGCCCGCCTCGTCGGTGCCCAGGACGCGGTCACGCTGGTCAGCGGCCATGCCACCAACGTCACCGTCATCGGCCACCTGGTGGGTCCCGAGGACCTGATCCTGCACGACGCGCTCGCGCACGACAGCATCATCCAGGGCTGCCGTCTGTCGGGGGCGAGCCGCCAGCCGTTCCCGCACAACGACATCGCCGCCCTGGACCGGATCCTGCACCAGGTGCGCGACCGCTACCGCCGGGTGCTGATCGTGGTCGAGGGCGTGTACAGCATGGACGGCGACATCGCCGACCTGCCCGCCCTGATCGCCGTCAAGCAGCGGCACGCGGCGCTGTTGATGGTGGATGAGGCCCACAGCATCGGCGTGCTGGGCAAGACCGGTGGCGGCATCGGCCGGCACTGGGGCGTCGACGCCGACGACGTCGACGTGTGGATGGGCACCCTGTCCAAGTCGCTGGCGAGCTGCGGCGGTTACGTGGCCGGCCGGCACGAGCTGATCGAGCACTTCCGCTACACCCTCCCCGGCTTCATCTACAGTGCCGGCCTCACCCCGCCGAACACCGCCGCCTCCCTGGCCGCCCTGCGGGTGATCCAGGAGGAGCCTGAGCGACTCGACCGGCTCCACCAGCGCTCGGCCCTGTTCCTGCGGCTCTCCGCAGCGGCCGGGATCGACGTCGGTACCGGCGGGGGCACGCCGGTCGTGCCGTGCATCACGGGCGACTCGGAGAAGGCCCTCAAGCTCGCCGACCGGCTCTACCGGCGTGGCATCAGCGCCAACCCGATCCTGCACCCGGCGGTCGAGGAGCGGCTGGCCCGGCTCCGGTTCTTCATCACCTCCGAGCACACCGAGGAGCAGATCGAGTACACGGTGAAGGTCATGGCCGAGGAGCTGGCGAAGCTCGCCTGACCCGTCGGCAACCCGACCCCGTCGGCGTCCTGAACCGCCGGCGTCCTCGTCGGCGCACGGAGCGGGCGGACCGAGGCACCCCGGGGCCGCCCGGCGCCCCCCCCCCGCCCACCCCC